>NZ_JBSFXG010000039.1:0-84283 GCF_053595235.1 Streptomyces sp. NPDC002520
GGGGCGGCCGGTGGCCGCCCCCACCCCTCTCACCGTGTACGGCCGCTCACGCCGGTTCGTCCGGGTGCACGGCCCGGACGGCCTCGACGACGGCGCCGCGGTGCACGAGATCGATGGCCGCGCGGACCCTCGGGTACATGACGACGTCCTGCGTGATGTGGTCGATGGGCCGCCCGTCCGCGGACCGGGTCGTGCGCACCATGTCGAGGACCGCGCGGGAGGCGGCGGACAGCACCGAGTGGTCGGCGCCCTGTTCGGCCAGGCGCAGTTCGAGTGCCTGCGCGGCCATCAGCAGCTCGATCCCGATGACGGCCTCGATGTTGGCGACCACCTGCCGGGCGTGCCGGCCGGCGTTGTTCGCCATCGAGACGTGGTCCTCCTGGTTCGCGCAGGTCGGGATCGAGTCGACGCTGTCGGGGTGGGCCAGGGTCTTGCAGTCCGACACGAGCGCGGCCGCCAGGTACTGCGGCAGCATGTACCCGCAGTCCATGCCCACCTGCCGGCTCGCGACGAGCATGTCGGGCAGCCCGCGGTTGAGCGAACCGTCGTCGAGCCGGAACAGCCGGCGCTCCGCGATGCTGCCGATCTCGGTGACGGCGATGGCGAGGAAGTCCGCGGCGAACGCGAGGTACTCGGCGTGGAAGTTGCCGCCGGAGACGGCCTTGAGGGTACGGCCGGCCGGCAGGTCCGGGAACACCAGGGGGTTGTCGGTGGCCGCGTTGATCTCGGTCTCGACTATGCCGCGCAGGAACCGCAGGGTGTCGCGGACGGGGCCGAGCACCTGGGGGGTGCAGCGCAGCGAGTAGGCGTCCTGGGGCGGCCGCCTGGCCGGGTCGCGGTCCGCGTCGCCGTCGATCAGGGCGCTGTCGCCGAGCAGTTGCCGGATGCGGGCGGCGGATTCGATCTGGCCTCGGTGGCCGCGGGCCTGGTGGATCTGCGGGAGGAACGCGTCGCCGAAGCCCATCAGGGCCTCGATGGACATCGCCGCGGTGATCTCGGCGGTGGCGAGCAGGTTCTCGGCGTCCGCGAGGGCGAGGGCCACCTGGGCCGTGGAGAACGAGGTGCCGTTGGTGAGGGCGAGTCCCTCCTTCGCGCGCAGCGTGATCCGCTCGAGCCCGGCGCGGCGCATGGCTTCGACCCCGCTCATGAGCTCGCCGTCCCAGAACGCCTCGCCGCTGTCGAGTTCCTCGTCCTTGCCCGCCGGACGGGACAGCACGATGGCCAGGTGGGCGAGCGGGATGAGGTCACCGCTGGCGCCGAGCGAGCCGTACTCCGGGACCGCCGGGTGCACGCCGGCGGTGAGCATGCGCGCGAGGGCCTCGGGCAGTTCGGGCCGGACCGCCGAGTATCCCCGGGTCAGGCTCGCGGCCCGGATCAGCATGGCGGCGCGGACGACCTCCTGGTCCAGGTAGCGGCCCACGCCGCTGGCGTTGGAGACGATCAGTCTGCGGGACAGCTCGGCGGCGTCCTCGGCGGTGCCGAACGCCTGCCGGCCGGCCAGTGAGCCGAATCCGGTGTTGATGCTGTAGATCGGGTCCACCGGTTTGCCGGCGCTCATGTCCTCGATGATCGAGCCGACCCACTCCTCACTGGCGCGCATGGCCGAGGCCGCTGCCTCGCCGACGTCAACCCGGCGACCGGCGCGCGCGACGGCGACGAGGTCGTCGAGCGAGACGGGCGACGCGCCCAAGGTCACTGGCTCGGTCATGGGTTCCTCCTGACACTGGTTGCACGAGTCGCCACTCGGGGCGACATCGTCTGTGCACATGATGACGACCACTGCCGTGCCGCGGCGATCACGGCGGCGTTGGCGGCCTCGTCCCCGACGGTGATCCGTACGCCCTCGCCCGGGAACACCCGTACGCCGATGCCCGCGTGCGCGCACCGCTGCCCGAACTCCGTCGCGGCGTCGCCCCGGAGCGGCAGCCAGACGAAGTTGGTCCCGGAGTCGGTCACGTCCAGGCCCGAGGCGCGCACCTGCGCGACGAGCCGGTCGCGTGCGCCGGTGAGACGCCGTACCCGCTGCGCCGTCAGGTCGGGTTCGTCCAGGGCCGTCAGCGCGGCGGCGAGCGCGGGCGCGCTGAGCGTGAACGGCAGGGCGACGCGCCGGGCGGCGTCGACCACCGCGGCGTCGGCGACGCAGTAGCCGACGCGCAGCCCGGCGAGGCCGTAGGCCTTGGAGAAGGTCCGCAGCACGGCGACGTTGGGATGTGCCCGCCGCAGCCGCACCCCGTCGTCGGTCGCGCCCGCCGGCACGAACTCGCGGTAGGCCTCGTCGACCAGGACCAGGACGTCGTCCGGTACGGCGGCCACGAACTCGGCCAGGGCGCCCGGCGGCAGCACGGTCGAGGTCGGGTTGTTCGGGTTGCAGACGACGACCATGCGCACCTGTGGCGTCAGCGCGGCCGCGAGCGCGGTGAGGTCGAGCGCCGCGTCGTGCAGCGGTACCTCCAGCGGGCTCGCGCCGGCGGCGCCGATCACGATGGGATAGGCCTCGTAGCTGCGCCACGCGTAGGCGACCCGGTCCCCGGGCCCGGCGAACGCGCGCACCAGCTGTTCGAGCACCGCGATCGAGCCGCCGCCGACGAGCACCTGCTCCGGGTCGACCCCCAGGTGGTCGGCGAGGCGCGTCTCGAGTGCGGCCGGCCGCAGCGGCGGGTAGCGGTGGGCGGCACCGGCACTCGCGGCGATCGCGGCCCGCACCGCGGCCGACGGCGCGAACGGCGACTCGTTGGAACCCAGCCGGTGCGTCGGCTCGGCCCCGGCCCTGCCGCTGCCGTAGGCCGGGAGCCGCAGCACTTCCCGGCGCGGGCGTGGCGTCATGGCGCCGCCTCGCCGACAGGCCGCCCCTGCCGGGCCGTCACGCCAGGACCTTGGACAGGAAGGTGCGGGTGCGGTCCTGCCGAGGGTTGCCGAGGACCTCGCCGGGCGCACCGCTCTCGACGAGCACGCCGTCGGACATGAAGTGCACGGTGTCGGCGACCTCGCGCGCGAAGCCCATCTCGTGGGTCACCACGATCATCGTCATGCCGCCCTCCGCCAGGTCGCGCATCACGTCGAGGACTTCGCCGACGAGTTCCGGGTCCAGGGCGGAGGTGGGCTCGTCGAACAGCATCAGCGCGGGACGCATGGCCAGCGCACGGGCTATCGCCACGCGCTGCTGCTGCCCGCCGGACAACTGGCCGGGGTAGTGCCGCGCCTTGCCGGCCAGCCCCACCCGCTCCAGCAGTTCGTGCGCCTCGTCCAGCACGTCCCGCCGGCGCACGCCCTTGACGACGACCGGGCCCTCCAGCACGTTCTCGAGCGCGGTGCGGTGCGGGAAGAGGTTGAACTGCTGGAACACCATCCCGATCCGGGCCCGGCGGCGCGCCACCTCGCGATCGCGCAGCTCGTGCAGCCGGTGCCCGGCACGGCGGTATCCGACGAGGTCCCCGTCGACCCACATGTGCCCGGCGTCGAGTTTCTCCAGGTGGTTGATGCAGCGCAGGAAGGTCGACTTGCCCGAGCCGGAAGGGCCGAGCAGGCACGCCACCTCGCCGCGGGCGACCCGCATGCTCACCCCGCGCAGCACCTCGGCCTGACCGAAGGACTTGCGCACGCGTTCGGCTTCGAACATGGGCTCACTCATGAGGCGCTCCGCAGCGACGAGGGGGCTTCGGCGGCGTCGACGGCTCCGGCGGCGGAGGCGGGCTGACCGCGCAGCAGCCGCGAGGGCCGGGAACGGCGTGCCGTGGTGATCTGGAAGCCACGCCCGAAGTGCCGTTCCACGTAGTACTGCGCGACGGAGAGCGCCGCGGTGATCGCCAGGTACCACAGCGCCGCGACGATCAGCAGCGGGATGGTCTGGAAGGTACGGGAGTAGATCAGGGACGCCGAGGTGAGCAGTTCGGCGTACCCGATCACCAGCACCAGAGAGGTGTACTTCAGCATGCCGATCGTCTCGTTGCCGGTGGGCGGGATGATCACGCGCATGGCCTGGGGCAGTACGACGCGGCGCATCACCGCGCCCCGGCTCATGCCGATCGCCTGTCCCGCCTCGATCTGGCCGCGCGGCACGGCGAGGATGCCGGAGCGCACGATCTCGCTCATGTACGCGCCCTCGTTCAGGCCGAGCCCCAGGACGGCCGCGAGGAAGGGGGTGATCAGGGTGTTGGTGCCGGCCGAGGCGAACTCCGGCCCGAACGGGATCCCGACGGAGATCCGGGGCAGGAGCGCCGAGAGGTAGAACCAGAAGAGCAGTTGCACGAGCAGCGGCGTCCCGCGGAAGAACCACGAGTACAGCCAGGCCACCTTGGCCAGGAGCGGGTTGGGCGAGAGCCGTCCGACCGCGACCACGATGCCGATCACGAGCCCCATCACCATGGCGATGGCGGTGAGTTCGAGCGTGCGGACGACGCCGGTGAGGATCGGCGCGGAGAACAGGTACTGCCACACCACCGGCCACTGGAGTCGCTCGTTCGTGACGAGCAGGTGCAGGGCCATGGCGGCGAGCACGGCGAGGCCGAGCAGGGCGAGGAGGCGTCCGGGGTGGCGGGCGGGGACCACCACGTCGCCGTCGCGCTCGGCGGTTTTCGCCGGCCCGGGGAGCTCCTGGCCGCTCATGACGTCACCCCGTTGACCGGGAAGCTGTCCACCGCTCCGGTGTTCTGGCCGTACTTGGCGAGGATCCGCTGGTAGATGCCGTCCTTGGCGAGGCGTTCGAGCGCCTTGGAGAAGACCTGTTCCAGCTCGCGGTCGCCCTTGCGGAAGACGATGCCGAAGCGGCCGTTCTCGTAGGGCGGGAGCATGGTGAAGGCGCCGGTCTGCTTGGCCACGTAGCCGCCCGCCGTCGAGTCGATCAGGGCCGCGTCCGCTCGTCCGCTCTGCAGGGCGAGGACCATCTGGTTCTGCCCGGGGTAGATGGAGATCGCCAGCGCGGGCTTGCCGTTCTTGCGGCACTTCGCGCTCTGTGCCTGACCGTCCTGCACCTCGGTCGTGCCCTTGTCGATGGCCACCTTCAGCCCGCACAGGTCGTCGAGCCCGGACACCTTGTGGGGGTCCGCCTTGGGCACCATGATGCCGCCGCCCGCCTTGAAGTAGTCGACGAAGTCGACCTGCTTCTGCCGCTCGACGGTGTCGGACATCGCCGACATCGCCATGTCGTAGCGGTGGGAGACCAGACCGGGGATGATCGCGTCGAAGGTGGTGTTGCGGAAGACCAGCTTGACGCCCAGCAGCTTCTCGAACTCGTCGGCGAGTTCGCGGTCGATGCCCTGCACCGTCGTGTTGTCGGCCGCGTAGGACTCGAACGGCGGGTACTCGATGTTGCTGGCGACCTGAAGGGTCGTCCTGCCCGGTGCCGCCTTGTTCAGGAGCGCGTGCAGCGGCGCGCTCGTGGCGGCGGCGTCCTGGTTCGCCACGGTGTTCGTTCCTGAGCCGCAGGCGGTCAGTAGGAAGGCGCCGGCGGTGACCGCGGCGAGCGCGACACGGGTCGCGCCGGGACGGCGGGTGAGAGGCATGGGCGGCTCCTGTCGAAGTCCTCGGCGCGCGCGGTCCGCTCGCTGCGGTGCAGCGGCCGGCACGGCGGCCCTGTCGACCGGCCCCGTGCCGCGCTCCGCAGTGCCCGGTGCGCGCCACTCCGGGTCGGTGCCTGGAAGTTAGGGCGGCAACCGATCAACGCCAACGAGTCGTTCTCAGCCGGTGAGAATCCGCGCTCCGAGGGCCCGGTGCACGCGTGTCCGGCGCGCCTCGCGTGCGGAACGGCGGCTGTGGTCGCGCGGGTTGCGCCGGTCGGCGGGGAGTCACACGTCGAGGACCAGTCGCTCGCCGCGGCACCGCGAGACGCAGATCATCATCGTGTCGGCCGCGGCGCGCTCCTCGTCGCCGAGCACCCGGTCCCGGTGGTCGGGTTCGCCCGCGAGCACCCCGGTCTCGCAGGTCCCGCACACGCCCTCCCGGCAGGAGCTGAGCGACCGCACGCCTGCCGCCGAGAGCGCGTCGAGGATCGACTGGTCCGCGCCGACCCTGATCTCGCGGCCGTCGCGGGTCTCCACCGTGAACGGCCGGTCGTCCGCTCGGCCCCGGGCGTCGGGGGCGGCGGTGAAGTGTTCGAGCACGAGCCGGCTGCCGGGCCGGGCCTCGGCGTAGCCCTCGACGGCGGCGAGCAGTCCGGCCGGACCGCACGCGTACACGCTGGCGTGCGCCGCTCCCCGCCGGTCGAGTTCGGCCGCGACGTCGACGATGCCCGACTCGTCGTCGCGGTGGAACGTCACTTTGTCCCCGTACCGGGCCAGCTCCTCGGTGAACGCCATGGAGGCGGCGGCGCGCCCCAGATACAGCAGGCTCCACTGCCTTCCGGCGGCCTCGAGCGCGGCTGCCATGGGCAGCAGGGGCGTGATCCCGATGCCCCCGGCGACCAGGACGTAGCGCTCCGCCCCGAGATCCAGCGGGAAGGTGTTGCGGGGGGTGCTCACCAGCAGGTTGTCCCCCGCGCGGACACGGTCGTGCAGGTGGGCCGAGCCGCCGCGCCCGTCGGGTTCGCGCAGGACCGCGATCCGCCAGCGTTCCTCGTCCGGGGCCGACGACAGGGAGTACTGCCGGATCAGATCCCGGGAGAGCACGACATCGATGTGGGCCCCCGGTGTCCACCGGGGCAGGACCCGGCCGCCGCGCGCCGCCAGGACGAGGGAGACGACACCCGTCGCTTCCGCCGTCACCTCCTCGACCGTGACGGTCACGAACTGCTGCGCCGACATGGCTCCTCCGTCTTCGAACTCGGCCTGTGCCGGGCACCTGTCCCGGCGCCCGTGATCGTCCGCATCGTGCAAAGGGCGCCCAGGGCGCGGCAACGGCCATTCTCAGCAGGCGATAACGGCCGTGTCCCGGATCCCCGGCGCCGCCCTACGGTTCCCGGGCAGGCCGGCCGGCGCACCCGGCCCGCCCGCGCACACGCTCACCACCCGTGTGTCCGCGCCGACCACCCGCACTCACCCGAGGGGCCCCGATGACCAGCACCGCCGAAGCCCTCGTCACGTCCGTCCCGGACGACCCGTACGACGACGCCAACCTGAGCGATCCCTATCCGCTGTTCGCCCGTATGCGCGACGCCGGGCCGGCGGTGTGGCTGGACAAGTACGAGGTCCACGCCTTCACCCGGTTCGAGGAGTGCCGGCAGATCCTGGCCGATCACGAGACGTTCATCTCCGGGGCCGGGGTCGGGCCGCGCAACTACCACCACCAGCCGCCGTGGCGTCCCGCGGGCATCCTCGACTCCGACCCGCCCATGCACACCCCGCTGCGGACCGCGATGGCCGGGGTCATCTCCCCCCGCAACGTCCGGGTGCTGCGGGCCGCGTTCCAGGAGTTCGCGGAGCACCTCGTGGACCGGCTCCTGGACCAGCGCGAGTTCGACGCGATCACGGAACTGGCCGAGCAGTTCCCGATCGAGGTGTTCGGCAACGCGGTCGGCATCCCCCGCGACGGACGTGCCGAGAACCTCCTCCCGCACGGTGCCATGAACTTCTCCGCGTTCGGCCCCGAGGACGCCCGCTACGACGCGTACTTCGCCGCCGGTGAGGGGACCGTGGACTGGGTGATGAGCAACTGCGCCCGCGAGAACCTGACCCCGGACGGCCTCGGCGCCAGGATCTGGGACTACGCCGACCAAGGCGTGATCACCCCGGACGAGGCCACCCGCCTGGTACGCGCACTGCTCTCGGCGGGCCTGGACACGACCGTGCTGGCCATCGGCAACACCATGAAGTGCCTGGTCACCAACGCCCCCGAGTGGGCCGCGCTGCACCACAACCCCGCGCTCGCGCGGTTCGCCGTCGACGAGGCGCTGCGCTTCGAGTCCCCGTTCCAGTCGTTCTTCCGCACCACCGCGCGCGAGACGGATCTCCTGGGGGTGCGCCTGGCCGAGGACACCAAGATCGCACTGTTCATGGGAGCGGCGAACCGCGACCCGCGCCGGTTCGGGGACGACGCCGACGCCTACCGGATCGAGCGGGACGCCTCCGGACACCTGGCGTTCGGCATCGGCATCCACCAGTGCGTGGGGCAGCCGATCTCCCGGCTCGAGATGGACGTGCTCTTCAGCGAGCTGGCCCGGCGGGTGCGCACGGTCGAACTCACGGGTGAGCCGGTGCCGTTCCTGCACAACACGCTCCGGGGCTGGAAGCACCTGCCGGTGCGGATCACCCCGGCCTGAGACACAGCGGGGACACCGCCCCGCGAGCACGCGCGGCGCCGCTGCTCACCCGGTGGGCAGCGGCGCGGTGTTCACCTGACGGGCCGGGGGTGCCGCGAGCTGTTCACCCGGTGGGCAGCGACGCGGCGCGGTGTTCACCTGACGGGCCGCGGTGCCGCGACCCGTTCACCCGGTGGGCAGCGGCGTCGCGCGATGCTCCAGGATCTCGCCGAGCCGCAGCCCTGCCGCCTGCAGCCGGCTCCGTGCGTGCCGGCGCCAGGCCGAGCCGCACCGGTTCTCCGGCCCGGCCACGGTCAGCGCGCACAGCACCTCGCCGCCCGCGACGACGGGCACCGCCACCGCCACTGCGCCCTCGCTCAGTTCGCCCCTGGTGACGAGGAATCCGCGCCGCCGGATCTGTTCGATCTCGCCGGCCAGCTGGGCCCGCCCCAGGGTGCGGGTGGTGATGGTGCGCAGCGGCTGCTGCAGGACGTGGTCGATGACGGTGCGCGGCGCATGGGCCAGCAGCACGCGCTGACCTGCTCCGGCGTACAGCGGCAGCAGCTGGTTGATGCGGAAGGCCATCCGGATCGGGTGGGACGACTGCGTCTGACGCAGGCACATGGCCTGGGCGCCGACCCGTACCGTCAGTACGGCCGTCTCGCCGGTCGTGTCCGTCAGCTCCTGGAGCAGCGCGTGGCCCAGCTCGACCAGGCGCGTGTGGGTGAGGTGCTGGCCGGAGAGTTCCAGCAGCCGCCAGCCGGGTGCGTAGGTGCCCGCGCGCTCCTCCACGAGGTCCAGCTCGCGCAGGGTGCGCAGATACCGGTAGACGGTGCTCACCGGGATGCCGACGTCCTCGGCGATCTTCTCGACCCGGGCCTCGCCCGACTCGGCCACGGTGATCAGCACGTTGAGACCACGCTGGAACGAGACTCCCGGCGACGCGCCGGGCCGGCCCGCACCATAGGGGATCGCTGTTGCCACGAAGCCTCCCTCGGCCTGCCCACAGGATCAGCGGTTCCCGTGCGCAGTGGGACGCGCCGGGCGCGGGCGCCGGCGTGGACGGGCCTTCCCGCCTCGCACGAGACCACGACCGTGCCGTATCGACGGCTCCCGCGCACACCCCCTTCTCATCCTGTGAGAACGCTCATTGTCACTGCGAGGCACCTTGTCGGCGCGGCACCGGCCGAACAGGGTTACACATGCCCCTGAGCAAACAGGGTTACAGATGACGGCAGTGGCGGACAGGTGGAGTGTGGGGCCGGTCGTGTTCTATTACCTGCTCAGGTAGTGGCACCCCGTTCTGCACCGACGCAGAGCGCGCGGCCCTGGCGCCGGCCGAGGCCGCCACCCGCCTCCGGGACGGTGCGCAGGGCGTCACCGACGAGATCTGGGATGAGGCCAACGCCCGGTGGGCCACGAGGCCGGGGCCAGGACCTGTCGTCACACTGATGTTCTCCATGGCGTAGACGGCCCACAGCGCCGGGCCGGTGATCGCCGCGACGGCAATCGAACACCGGCCGTCAGTGGGCAGTCGAGCCAGCCGTGAGCCGTGTACGGGCAGAGGTGGAGGCCACCGAAACCGATTGTGGTGAGGGTCACACTCCCATCTTCGAACTTCGGCGCTCGCCCTGCATCTAGTCCGCGTCGGTACATCACCCGGCGGCGGAGCAACCACCCTCCCCCGCCGTCCAATTGACTCAGCAAGGAACACTCAATGGGTTTCATGGCTTACCTGCGCGGCTTCGTCCCCTGGATCGTCGCCGGTGTCGTGTCGGGCTTCGTCGACTGGCGCTGGGGTGCGATCAGCGGTCTCGTCTCGGGGCTGCTGCTCCTGCTCCAGGACCTCCGTCGGGGGGTCGATCTCGACGCTCTGATCCTCGAGGCCAGCACCATCGTGTACTTCGTCGTGATCGGCGCCGTCTCGGTCGCGGCCCCGGACTCGACGCTGAAGGACCACACCGACGTCCTCTCGTTCGTCTGGCTGGGCGCCACCGCCTGGGGATCCCTGGCGATCCGCCACCCGTTCACGCTGGGCATCGCCAAGCGCCAGACGCCGCGCGAGTACTGGGGCATGCCGGAGTTCATCCAGGTCAACAACCACATCACCAGCGCCTGGGGCGCCGGCTTCACCTTCATCGCGGTCACCCTGGCCATCGGCAACGCGGTGGACGCCCCGGCGTGGGTGGGCATCACCGCGCACGTCATCGGCCTCGTCGCCCCGATCATCTTCACGAAGGTGTACCCCGAGCGGGCCCAGCGGCGCCTGCTGGAGTCACAGGGGATGACGTCCGTACCCCAGTGATCCGTCCCGTGCGTTTCGCACGAAGTCCGTGCCGGCAACCACGCCGACGTGAGCACGCTCGCCGTCTCCGTCGCCGAGCCCGCCGAGGTCGCCGCCTTCATCGAGCAGGCCGCCTCGGCGACCACGGTCTGACCGTTCACCACAGGCGGCCTCGGTACTCGGCCGCCGCAACCGCCCCGGACCTGATCAACGGACCCGGCCGGCACCACGGCGCCGGCCTGACAAGGAAAGCACCATGACCGAACAGACCACCCTCCCCCTCTACCTCCGAGGCCGCTTCGCCCCGGTCCCCGAGGAGCACAGCGCCGCCGACCTCACCGTACGGGGCTCGCTGCCGCCGGAACTGGACGGACGCTATCTGCGCAACGGTCCCAACCCGCTGCCCGGCGAGGACGACGGGCACTGGTTCACCGGCCCCGGCATGCTCCACGGCATCCGGCTGCGCGGCGGACGCGCCGAGTGGTACCGCAACCGGTGGGTCCGCACCCGGAAGCTCGAAGGACACCCGTTCGTCCGCGAGGACGGCACCATCGACCTGGCCGTGACGCCCGGCAACACCCATGTCATCCGGCACGCGGACACCGTGCTGGCGCTGTGCGAGAACGGCCTCCCCTACTGGGTCACCCCCGCGCTGGAGACCGTCGGACCGTACGACTTCCGCGGGCGGCTCACGACGGCGATGACCGCCCACCCCAAGGAGGACCCGGTAACCGGCGAACTCCACCTGTTCGGCATCGGTTACGCCCCGCCCTACCTCACCTACCACCGGGTCACGGCGCAGGGTGAGCTGCTCGACAGCCGGCCGATCGAGGTGCCCGGCCCGACGATGATGCACGACTTCGCCATCACCGAGCACCACATCGTCTGGATGGACCTGCCCGTGGTCTTCCGGCCCGAACTCGCCGGGCTCGGCGGCATGCCTTTCCAGTGGGACGACACGTACGGGGCGCGGCTCGGCATCATGTCCCGCACGCCCGGCAGCACCGATGTGCGCTGGTACGACATCGACCCCTGCTACGTCTTCCACGTCGGCAACGCCTTCGAGGACGCACAGGGGCGGATCGTCCTCGACGCGGTGCGCTACGACGACGCCGGCTTCCGGCGCTCCTGGGGCGACATCGGCGGGGCCACCGGCCCCGCCGTCGCGCCGGAACCGGGCCACTCCCAGGTGCCCGCCGTGCTGTACCGCTGGACTCTGGACCCGGCCACCGGCCGCGTCACCGAGTCCCAACTGGACGACAGGGAAGCCGAGTTCCCCACCCACAACGAGACCCTGACCGGCCGCGAGAACCGCTACCTGTACACGGTCTCGGGCGACGGCATCGCCAAGCACGACCTCATGGGCCGGACCGGCCAGGTCCACGCGACGCCCGGCGCCCGCTACGCGGGTGAGGCGGTGTTCGTCCCGGCGCCGGACGGCGGGAGCGAGGACGAGGGCTGGCTCCTGTCGCTCATCTCGAACGACGACGGCCACGCCGGGGAACTGCTCGTCCTCGACGCCAAGGACCTCTCCGAGCAGGCGGTGGTGGAACTGCCGTACGCCGTCCCGGCCGGTTTCCACGGCAGCTGGCTGCCGGAGCTCGGCGAGGAGGCGTAGCGGGAAGGTTCTTCGACCAGCGGGAAAGACTCTTCAAAAGGTACGCCGGGGTTCTTTTCCCGGCGTACCTGCCTTTGCGACAGTCCCCACACACAGTTCGCGATGCGTCCGTACGGAGGCGTTCATTTCATGGTGTTTCTCGGTCCCCCCACGGATGAGGAACTCACCCGCAGGGCCCAGTCCGGTGAGACCGCGGCCCTCGGTCTGTTGCTGGTCCGCCATCAGGCGGCGATGCGGGCGGTGGCGCTGAGCCTGCTCGGCTGCGGCCCGGACGCGGAGGACGCGGTGCAGGACGCCGCGCTGACCGCGCTGCAGCGCATCGGCGCCGTACGAGATCCCTCGTCCGTGGGAGCGTGGCTGCGGGCGATCGTGCGCAACGCCGCCCGCATGCGGCTGCGCGCCACCAGGGAGACCCTCGGCCTGGACGGCCTCGACCACTGTCCGCGCGAGAACGGCCCGGCGCAGCCGGAGCAGCTCATCGAGCAGCACGCGCTGCGGGACTGGATCTGGTACGCCGTGGAGGAACTGCCGCCGCACCTGCGGGTGGTGACGATGCTCCGGCACTTCAGCAGCCTCGACTCCTACGAGGAGATCGCCGCCGCCTGCGAGATACCCGTCGGCACCGTACGCAGCCGCCTCAACCAGGCCAAGGGGAGGATGGCCCGGTCCCTGCTGTCGACGGCCACGCACGCGCACGACGACGCCTCCGTCCTCAGCGAGGAGAGCCGGCACGAGGCCGTGGCGACCCTGGATGCCTCCGAGCGTGGCACGCTGCCCCAGGACATCTCCGAACTGTGGCCGGCGGAGTCCCGGCTCGTGGGCCGGCTCAGCACACCGGGGGAACACACCCATCCCACCCCGGTCCTGCGGCAGACCCTGGAGAAGGGGGTGCACCAGAGCGTGCGGCATGTGGTGGCCAGCCGCTCCATCACCATCTGGGAAATGGACCTCAAGAACCCCGCCGACACCACCGACCCCTGTCCGCCGAACATCGCCTGGCTCATGTTCCGCGAGGACAGGAAGGTCAAGGAACTCCGGCTGATCTGGCCCGGGCGTCGCGATGACGAGCCGGCGGGGGACGCTGTCGCATGTTCCGGCGCCACCGCTTCCGCCGCCGAGGGGACCTCATGACCGTGACGACGGCAGGGGCCACGCGCATCGAGGACGCGGCGCTCGCCCGTGCCGCGCGGCCGGGTGGGGCCGCCGCCCCGGGCTGCTGCCCGAACGCCGCCGCGCGGGCATGCGCGCGGTGGCGCTGAGCTTCCCGGAACCGGGGCCGGACCACGAGGTCTGATGCGGCAGCCGCGGAGCAACTCTCCCCCGGCGCTCCGTCCGCCGTTGATGCCGCGCCACTTCTCCACTGAGGTCAGGCCCTACGACCGGATCGCCCACGCCTGCGGAGTCCCGGCCGCTACGGTCCGCAGCCGGCTCAGCAAGGCCGGGCTAAGCTCGCAGTAGCCCTCGCCGCCACGGCTGTGACTGTCCATCAGCCAACTCGGCGAAGGGGCAGCATGAGACCGCCCGAACATGGCTACAGATGACGACAGGTGCACATCAGCCCGCGTCCATGATCCTTGCGGTGAACTGGTAAAACACCGGTTTCAAGTGGAGCCGGTAGAGTGAGGAGCGAGCCGTGTTCTACTACCTGCTCAAGTACGTGGTGCTGGGCCCCTTGCTGAGACTGGTCTTCCGGCCCCGGATCGAGGGGCTGGAGAACGTGCCGGCGTCGGGTGCGGCGATCGTCGCCGGGAACCACCTGTCCTTCTCCGACCACTTCCTGATGCCGGCGATCCTGAAGCGGCGCATCACCTTCCTCGCCAAGGCGGAGTACTTCACCGGGCCGGGCCTCAAGGGCCGGCTGACCGCGTTCTTCTTCCGCAGCGCCGGCCAGATCCCGGTGGACCGCTCCGGCAAGGAGGCGGGGGCGGCCGCGATCCGCGAGGGCCTCGGCGTCCTGAGCAAGGGCGAGCTGCTGGGCATCTACCCGGAGGGGACCCGCTCGCACGACGGGCGGCTCTACAAGGGCAAGGTCGGGGTGGCCGTGATGGCGCTGCGGGCCGGGGTGCCGGTCGTGCCCTGCGCGATGATCGGCACCTTCGAGGCGCAGCCGCCGGGCAAGGTCATCCCGAACATCCACCCGGTCGTCATCCGCTTCGGCAAGCCGCTCGACTTCTCCCGCTACGCGGGCATGGAGCACGAGAAGGCCGTGCTGCGGGCCATCACCGACGAGATCATGTACGCCATCCTGACGCTGTCCGAGCAGGAGTACGTCGACCAGTACGCGGCGGTCGTGAAGGCGGAGCAGGCGACGGCGAAGAGTGAACGCAGGTTTCCCCGGGCGCCGCTGAGTTGACGTACGGCGGCCGCGAAGGGGCGGGCCGGGGGATCCCGGCCCGCCCCTCGCCGCGACGGGTGAGGTGCGGTTACGGCTTGGGCGTCGCGTGCGGCGTGCAGGTCACGTCGGAGGTGTCCAGCTGGCCGTTGACCAGGTAGGCGTCGACGCGCTGGTTGATGCACGGGTTGACCAGGCCGGTCACACCGTGCGAGCCCGCGTCCTTCTCGGTGATCAGACGGGAGCCCTTGAAGCGCTTGTGCAGTTCGACGGCGCCGGCGTACGGGGTGGCGGCGTCACGGGTGGACTGCACGATGAGCACCGGCGGCAGGCCCTTGCCGGTGCGGACGTCGACCGGGGTCTGCTGCTTGACCGGCCAGGTCGCGCAGGGCAGGTTCATCCACGCGTTGGCCCAGGTCATGAACGGGTAGTCCTTGTTGAGCCGGGTGTTGTCCCGGTCCCAGCGCTCCCAGCTGGTGGGCCACTTGGCGTCGGTGCACTCGACGGCCGTGTAGACGGCGTTGCCGTTCTCCGAGGAGATGTTGCCCGCGGTGTCCGACATGTCGGGGGCCGCGGCGTCGACCAGCGCCTGGGTGTCACCGGCGACGTACTTGCTGAACACCGTGGCGATCGACACCCACGTGGAGTCGTAGTACGGCGCGCTCTGGAAGAAGGAGATCAGCTCGGCCGGGCCGACGACCCCGCCGATGGGGCTCTTCTTCGCGGTGGCCCGGACCTTGAGCCACTGGGCCTGCACGGCGTCACGGGTGGTGCCGAGGTGGAAGGTGGCGTCGTTGGCGGCGACCCAGTCCTCCCAGTCCTTCCAGCGGCCCTCGAACGCGACGTCCTGGTTGAGGTTGGCCTCGTACCAGATGTTGTCGCGCGCCGGGTCGACCACGCTGTCGACGAGCATGCGCCGGATGTGGCCCGGGAAGAGGGTGCCGTAGACGGCGCCCAGGTAGGTGCCGTAGGAGACACCCAGGTAGTTGATCTTCTTCTCGCCGAGCGCGGCGCGGATGACGTCCAGGTCGCGCGCGGTGTTCGGCGTGGTCATCTGGGGCAGCATCTCGCCGCTGCGCTCGTAGCAGCCGTCCGCGTACTCGCGGGCCAGCTTGCGCTGCGCGAGCTTGTCGGCCCCGGAGTCCGGCACCGGGTCGGCCTTGGGCGCCTTGACGAACTCCTGCGGGTCGATGCAGGAGATCGGCGCGGAGTGGCCGACGCCGCGCGGGTCGAAGCCCACGAAGTCGTAGGCCTTCGCCACGTTGGCCCAGACGGGGTTCTTGTTGGTGACCCGGGTCGGGAAGCGCAGGCCGGAGCCACCGGGACCGCCGGGGTTGTAGATGAGGGCGCCCTGGCGCTCGGCCGGGGTGCCGGTGTTGCCGATGTGGTCGACGGCGAGCTTGATCTGCTTGCCGTCCGGCTTCGTGTAGTCGAGCGGCACGCTCACCCAGCCGCACTGGATCGGCTTCGCCAGGCCCCAGCCGGTGGGGCAGTCCTGCCAGTCGATGCCCGCCTTCTCGGCACGCGCGGCGGCGATCGCGGCGCCGCGGGCCGCGAGGTCCTGGCCGTGACCGGCGCTGGCACTGGCCGCGGGCGCCGACACGGCGCCGGCTATCAGGGTCGCGGTGACGAGCGCACCGGCCGAACCAAGCGCCAGCACACGATTCTTGGGTCTGATGTCCCTCAAGTGGGCCCTCCCCGTACATCGTTGTGAATGTCTCGGGGATCCTCGCGGCTGTGGGCAGTCTGAGAACAGGGGTCGTTGACCTTCTTTACCAATCCGATAAACGGTTGATCACGTCCCGCTGAACGGAACATCACCTCGGCGGCCCCGTCAGGACAGCAGAGTCAACGCCTCGTTCAGCAACTTTCGCAGCCTCAGCGCGTCGGGGGCGACGGCGCTGACGAGGACGGCGGGCCCGGCGAGCGGCACCAGCGCGGCGCACTCCCCCAGCATCCGTGCGGCAGGCGGTCGCTCGCCGAACTCGGGCCGTACGACGACCAGTTGTCCGGCCGATCGGTGTCCCGCGAGCACCGCGGGCCCGTCCCAGCCGCCCGGCGCGCCGGGGCCGCAGGACAGCTCCTGGTCCAGCACGGTCCGGCCCGCGACCCGTACCGTGAGCCGGCTGCCGAGCCTCCCGGGCTCCTCCCCGACCCGCCCGAGCACCTGCTCCTCGCGCAGCACCAGCCGGGACCCTGCGCCGAGTTCGGCCCGCGTCGTGACGTACAGCTCGCTGCCGGCGACCGAGATCAGCTGCTCGGGCAGCCAGCGCAGTTCGGCCCCGTCGGCCACGTCGAGCCGTACGTCGTAGCGTGCCTCTCCCCCGGCCTGTCCGGGCAGGGCGATGGTGGCGGCGGCCGATCCGATGTGCAGCCGCGCCCCCTCCTCCGCCCGCGCCTCGACCGAGAAACGGTCACCGCCGAGCGGCCCGCTCATCGCGCCGACCACCATGACCCGCGCCTCGGCACCGCTCGCCCGGGTGCGGCGCAGTGCGAGCGGTCCGTCGCCGTCCAGCACGGGCAGCGCGGTGCCGCCGCGCCCGTCGGCACGAGCGACGATCCGCGCCCGCGCCCGGACGCCGCTGCCGCCCGCGCCGCCCGCGCCGCGGACATTCGCATTCGTGTCGCGGACCCCGGTCACAGCCGTGTCGCGGGCCCCGGTCGCGCCCTTGTCGCGGACGCCCGTCGCCGTCATGCCGTCCACGCGGCCAGCCGCTCGCGCACCCACGCGGCCACCTCCGCGACGCCCCGCTCGCCGCGCAACGACTGGAACACGACGGGAAGTTCGGCGCGCTGCGCCTTCGCGTCGGCGGCCATCCGGGCGAGGTCGGAGCCGACGTACGGCGCGAGGTCGGTCTTGTTGACGACGAGCAGGTCGGCGGTGGTGACGCCGGGCCCGCCCTTGCGCGGGATGTCGTCACCGCCGGCCACGTCGATGACGAAGATCTGAGCGTCCACGAGCCCCTTGGAGAAGGTCGCGGTGAGGTTGTCCCCACCGGACTCCACGAGGATCAGATCCAGCGGCCCGACCGCGTCCTCCAGGTCCTCCACGGCTTCGAGGTTGGCGGAGATGTCGTCGCGGATCGCGGTGTGCGGGCAGGCTCCGGTCTCCACGGCCGTGATCCGCTCGGGCGGCAGCACGGCCTCCCGGAGCAGGAACTCCGCGTCCTCGCGGGTGTAGATGTCATTGGTGACGACGGCCAGCGACAGTTCCTCGCGCAGCACCCGGCACAGCGCGGCGACGGTGGCGGTCTTGCCGGATCCGACGGGTCCGCCGAGCCCGATGCGCAGGGCGCGGCGCGAGCCGTCGGGGCGACGGGCGTCGGCGCTCACGGCGCCGGGGCCGTGGTGGGTGTGATCGAGATGCATGACAGCGGCTCCAGATTCGGCCAGGATCAGCATGGTTCGGCCCGTCCGGCGATTGAGGACGAGGCCGTCCGGGCCGATCGGGGGTCCAGGGGGCAGAGCCCCCTGACGGGGTCGAAGGGGCGCAGCCCCCTGGGGATGGGGCAGCCCCTGGGGATGGGGCAGCCCCTGGGATGGGAACGGGTAAGGGCGGCGGGGCGATCCTCCCGGGCAGCCCCGCCGACGACCTCTAGGACGCGAACAACCGCACAGGCCACCCCGCATGCCACTCCGCCCCGATCTCCAGCAGGGGCCCCGACGCTGCGGGCAGGGCGTCGACCCCTTCGTCGAGCACTCTCCGCGCCCCCTCCACAGCACGGTCCACCACGCGATCCAGCTCCGGGGCCAGCCGGGCCAGCACCCCCGTCGCGTCGAACGGGTCGAGGCTCAGCAACCGCACCGTCGCCGTGGCCGGCCCGCTCACGCTCTCGTACACCGCGCAGTACGCCGCGTCCTCGGGCGTGAGCCCGGCCGCCCGCGCGGCGACACCGAGCACGACCGGCTGGTGGGCGCCCTTGGGGAACTCCCGTGCCAGCGCGGCCAGTTCGCCGGACGGCCAGCTCGCCCGCGCCGCCCGCATCAGCTGCCGGCCGAGCCTGCGCGCAGCTCCGCGCAGGGCCGGCGACGGCGTCCGGGCGTCCGCCGCAGCGTCCAACTCCCTTGGATCCACGCCGAGTACGGCGGCGGCCGCGAGGGCCGCCGCGACCAGGCCGGCGGTGTGCAGCCGTCCCCGGCAGAAGTCCTCCAGGTCCGCGGCGGAGGTGATCCGGCCCGCCTTGACGGCGGCCTCCGCCCCGCCGGAGTGCGCGTGCCCTCCGGCGGGGAAGCGGCCGTCGGCCAGGACGAGCAGTGCGGCCCTGGACATCAGAAGAGGAAGTAGCGCTGGGCCATGGGCAGTTCGACGGCCGGTTCGGCCTCCACCAGCGCGCCGTCGATGGTCACGGCGAAGCTGTCGGGGTCGATCCGTACGTCCGGCAGCGCGTCGTTCTCCCGCATGTCGGCCTTGGTGACCGCCCGCGTCGAACGGATGGCCGCGAACCTCTTGCCGAGCCCGAGCCGCTCCGGCAGCCCGTCCTCGATGGCCGACGGGGCCACGAAGTTCAGGGAGTTGGCGGCCGGGGCCCGCCCGATCGCGCCGAACATCGGCCGGGGCAGGATCGGCTGCGGGGTCGGGATCGAAGCGTTCGCGTCGCCCATCTGCGCGTAGGCGATCTGTCCGCCCTTGAGCACGAGCAGTGGCTTGACCCCGAAGAACGCGGGCTCCCACAGCACCAGGTCGGCGAGCTTGCCGGTCTCGACGGATCCGATCTCGGCGGCGAGGCCCTGGGCGAGCGCGGGATTGATCGTGTACTTGGCGACGTACCGCCGTACCCGCCGGTTGTCCGCCCGCCCGTCACCCGGCAGCGCGCCCCGCCGGCGCTTCATGACGTGGGCCGTCTGCCAGGTGCGCAGGACGACCTCGCCGACGCGACCCATGGCCTGGGAGTCGGAGGAGATGATCGAGATCGCGCCGAGGTCGTGGAGCACGTCCTCCGCGCCTATGGTGGACGGCCGGATCCGCGACTCGGCGAAGGCCAGGTCCTCGGGGACGACCGGGTTGAGGTGGTGGCACACCATCAGCATGTCGAGGTGTTCCTCGGCGGTGTTGACGGTGAACGGCCTGGTCGGGTTGGTGGAGCTGGGCAGCACGTTCGGCTGTGAGACCACGGTCATGATGTCCGGCGCGTGCCCGCCGCCGGCGCCCTCGGTGTGGTACGAGTGGATGCCCCGGCCGGCGATCGCGGCGAGGGTGTCGCCGACGAAACCGGCCTCGTTCAGG
Source organism: Streptomyces sp. NPDC002520 (assembly GCF_053595235.1). NCBI lineage: Bacteria > Bacillati > Actinomycetota > Actinomycetes > Kitasatosporales > Streptomycetaceae > Streptomyces > Streptomyces sp. NPDC002520. The sequence goes on from NZ_JBSFXG010000039.1 coordinate 19,626, forward strand.
GTGTCGGTGTGGATGGCGACCTGGATGCCGGTGCGGTCGGCCACGGTGAGCGCCGCGTCGATGACGGCCGGGGTGGATCCCCAGTCCTCGTGCAGCTTCAGACCCACGGCGCCGCCCCGGATCTGGGAGAGCATCGCCTCGTGGGAGACGGTGTTGCCCTTGCCGAGGAAGCCGACGTTGACGGGGTAGGCCTCCATCGCCTCGAACATCCGGGCGAGATGCCAGGGACCCGGCGTCACGGTGGTCGCCTTGGAGCCCTCGGCCGGACCCGTGCCGCCGCCGACCAGGGTGGTGATGCCGGAGGCCAGCGCCTCGTCGGCGACCTGCGGGCAGATGAAGTGGACGTGCGCGTCGATCGCGCCGGCGGTGAGGATGCGTCCGTTGCCCGCGATGACCTCGGTCTCGGGGCCGATGACGAGGTCGGCGTGCACGCCGTCCATGGTGTCCGGGTTGCCGGCCTTGCCGATGCCGGTGATCCGGCCGTCCCGGATGCCGACGTCGGCCTTGACGATGCCCCAGTGGTCGACGATGACGACGCCGGTGATGACGGTGTCGGGGGTGCCGTCGGCGCGCGTGGCCCGCGACTGGCCCATGGACTCGCGGATGACCTTGCCGCCACCGAAGACCGCCTCGTCGCCGGAGTTTCCGGGGCCGCCGGAGCGATCCTCCTCGATCTCGATCAGCAGGTCGGTGTCGGCGAGCCGGACGCGGTCGCCGGTGGTGGGTCCGAACAGGTCGGCGTAGGCGGCGCGGTAGATCTCAGGCATCGAGGGCACCTCCGATCTCGCCGCGCAGTCCGGGCACGATCCGGGCGCCGGTGAGGGGGACGAGTTCGACAGCGACGGGGATGCCGGGCTCGAAGCGCACGGCGGTGCCTGCGGCGACGTTCAGCCGCTTGCCGCGGGCGGCGGCACGGTCGAACTCCAGGCCGGGGTTGGCCTCGGCGAAGTGGTAGTGGGAGCCGACCTGGACGGGCCGGTCGGCGGCGTTGAGCACGGTGAGCCGGGTGACCTCGCGGCCCCCGTTGACGACGATCGGGTCGTCCTCGAACAGAACCTCTCCGGGAATCATCACGGCCCCCTTCAGATGATCGGCTCGTGGACGGTGACCAGCTTGGTGCCGTCCGGGAAGGTGGCCTCGACCTGGACGTCGTGGATCATCTCGGGGATTCCGTCCATGACGTCGTCCCTGGTGAGGAGCTTACGGCCGGATGACATCAGCTCGGCGACGGTCCGGCCGTCCCGCGCGCCCTCGAGGATGTGCGACGTGATGAGGGCGACCGCTTCCGGATGGTTGAGGCGGAGCCCGCGGGCCCTGCGCTTCTCGGCCACGTCGGCCGCCACGTGGATGAGCAGTCTCTCTTGTTCGTGCGGGGTCAGTTGCACGTCCCACCTCACAGTCCTTGCTCCGGACCGTGCGGGGTCCGGTTGCCGCGGCCACCACGACGGGACAGGTGTAACACACAGACAAACGGCCCGAGGGTGCTCAACCCGGGCAGAAAATCCCCTGGTGGCGTGGATCGGCAGGCTAGTTCGCCGGAGTTTCAGCGACGTTAACCAGACCTTGATCAACACATGACCGCGGCATGGGCTCGCCCATACCGACGACACGCCGCGGCGCTGAGGTGACGTCAGATTCCGCCGACTACGAGGCGCCGGGCCTCCGATGCTCCGCCGCGATACCGAACCGCTGGCGCTCCTGAGCCGCGGGCGCGACCTCGCGGATCCCGGAGACGGAGCTGATCACCTGCTCCTCGGCCTGCGCGTCGAGCGCTTCGAGCCGCTCCAGGTCGTCGGCGGAGACCAGCGCGACCAACGGCTTGCCGTGCCGGGTCACCACGACACGCTCGCCGCCGTACACCACCCGGTTGATCAGGTCGGCGAGCTCAGCCCTGGCTTGCGTCACCGGAATCTCGTAGGCCATGCCCCCATTCTAACGTGACGTACGTCCTGTACATTTTTTACAGAAGCGAGGCCGCCGGAGGCCCTGTCGCGAGGAGGGGTATGCCTATGACCCGACCGTCCGCCCATCACGTCATGCGTCACGTCCTGCCCGAGTTCACCGAGCGCACGAACACGGGCCACCGCACGCTCGATCCCTACTCGAAGCTGTTCGAGAACCGCATCGTCTTCCTCGGGACGCCGCTGGACGACACGGCGGCCACGGACGTCATCACCCAGTTCATGCAGCTCGAACACGCGGCCCCGGACCGGGACATCACCTTGTACCTCAACTGCCCCGGGGGCTCGTTCCAGGCGATGACCGCCGTCTACGACACGATGCGGTACGTCAGTTGCGACGTGCAGACCTACTGTCTGGGCCAGGCCGCCGCCGTGGCCGCCGTGCTCCTGGCCGCCGGGACACCCGGCAAGCGGTTCACCCTGCCCGGCGCCCGCGTCGTACTCGAACAGCCGTCGCTGCCCGGGCCGGCACACGGACAGCCGAGCGACCTCCTCATCCAGGCGGAGGAGTTGACCCGGGCGCGCACTCTGATGGAGGAACTGCTCGTGCGGCACACCGGGCGCGACGCCGACCGGGTGCAGCGGGACCTGGAGCGCGAACTCGTACTGGACGCTCCCGGGGCGGTGGCGTACGGGCTGGTGGACGTCGTCGTGTCGAGCCGTGGGGACGGGTCCGGCGCGGCGGAGACGAGGTGAGCGGTCCATGCTGCCCGAGGAACTCCCGCCGCTGCCCGCGCTGACGCGAGCCGAGGGCGAGTTGATCGACCGCTACCTGGAGGCGGTCGACCTGCTGGGCCGGATCAATCCCGCCCGCGACGGCGACACCTACCGCGGACTGCGCGCGGCGCAGGCCCTGGTGCGCAAGGCGGCCGAACTGCGCGACGCGCTCGAGCTGATGCACCAGCGGGGCGAGACGGAGCTGCACGGGGACACGCTGGCACGGGCGTTGCGGGTGCTGGACGGTGAGCGTCGCGCCGCGCGCGTCACGCTCCCGCCCGACCGCGTCGGCTGAGGCGGGACGCCCGTCCGGTCCGGCCGCCCTGTCGAGGGGCCGGTCGGACCGGAGTCGAAACGGGCCGAACGAAGGACCGCCGACCGGTGTATCTCCGTGTCCTTTTCCGGCCCTCTCAAGTTGCACGTCGCGCGGCTTCGGTGTTCACACTTCAGCCGCTCCGCCCCAGGTCCGGGGCTGTGCACCAAACCTGACGGAGCTTCGAACACACTGCCTTCCACCCGAACGGCTGAGTGGTGAGTAACGCCACAAATCCCCGATTCCATTGGGATTTTCGGACAGATGTGAGTGAAGATCCCTGACTGACGACAAGCCCCCGCCGCAGTGGCGGGGCGGTCCGGGTGGACGCCGAGTCCTGCCGCCGCCCGGATGACCGGTCGACGGAGTGGATCGGCAGGAGTGGAGGACCCGAGCAAGACGGGTCGCCGGAGCGGACGTTCGTCACCGACGGACGGCCGTGCCGAGCAGCCCTTGGGGTGAAGCCGCGGTAACGCGGCCGGGCTACTTCGCCAGCCCGAATCCGACAGGTCATCCTTCACAGGCGGCTGACGAAGGGTTGCGCATGACTGCGCTCAATCGTGTCCCGTCGCTGATGGCCCGGGCCGGCACGGCCTCGGCGCTCACCCTGGCCGCCGTGGGCGGCTCGATCGCGGTTCCGGGCCTTGCCACCGACGCCTCGGCCGCGACCATGGCGACGAAGGCGCTCCAGGTCGCGGCCTCCAAGAAGGGCGCCCCGTACCGGTACGGGGCCACCGGGCCGTACCGATTCGATTGCTCGGGCCTGACGCTGTACTCGTTCAAGAAGGCGGGCAAGACCCTGCCGCGTACGGCGGCCCAGCAGTACAACAAGACGCGTCACATCTCGGCCGGCAGCCGCCGGGCCGGTGACCTGGTCTTCTTCCACTCGGGCTCCAGCGTCTACCACGTCGGCATCTACGCCGGTCACGGGAAGATCTGGCACGCCCCGAAGACCGGTGACGTGGTGAAGCTCGAGAGGATCTGGACCAGGGGCGTCTGGTACGGCCGGGTCGGCTGACCCCGGCTCAGGCCAGGAGCCTCGATCAGCAGGGCCGCTCCCAGCGCCGTCAGTGCCGCCCCGGTGCCCGCCTGGAGTCCGCGGGCGGCCCGGGGGCGGCGCAGCCGGCGGCCGAGCCGGTCCACCAGCAGGGCCACCGCCTGGAACCACACCAGGGCCAGGGTGCAGACGATCAGCGCGAGCAGCAGCGTCCTGGGCAGGGCGGGGCTGCCCGAGGGCACGAAACTGCGGCAGCAGGCCCGGCGCGCGGTGGAGGCCCTGCTCGCCGGGGCGGGGGCGACCCCGGCGCTGCTGGTACCGACTCCCGGCTACGCCGTGGTGTGCGCGCTCGTGAGTGCCGGGCTGGGCGTGGCGGTCGTACCGGAGATGGTGGCGCGGACCGCGGTCACCCCGGTCGGGACGCGCGCGCTGGAGGCGGGCCTGCTGAGCCGGACGATCTCGGTCGCCCACCGCGTCGACGAGGTCGCTCCGGCCGCGGACGCGTTCCGGGCCCTGCTGCGGGGGGCGTTCGGCCGGGCGGGACGAGCCGCGGGAACGTGAGGCCGCCGGCGGACCGGCACGGCTAGGGCTCCTGCTGCCCTGCCGCCGTGAGGGGCTCGGCCGGGACGGTCCAGGGGAGTTCGATGGAGACCGTCTTGCCGCCCTCGCGGGTGGGGCGGATACGGAGTTTGCCGCCGAACTCGGCGGTGAGCCAGCGGATGATGACCATGCCGCGTCCGTTGTCCTGCTGGACGGCGGCGGGCAGTCTCTTCGGGAGGCGCGGATGGCTGTCCGTCACGCCGATGCGCAGGTTCTCGTCGCGGTCCAGGCTGATGTCGACGGTGAAGGTGGGTGACTGACCGAAGGTGTGCTGTACGGCGTTGGTGGCGAGTTCGGAGACGATGAGCCGCACGGTGTCGGCGACTTCGGTGTCCGACGGCAGGCCCCATTCCACGAGGGTGCCCACCACGTAGGAGCGGGCCGCGGAGACCGAGGCGGGATCGCTCGGCAGAGTGACGGATGATTCCAGGTGGTCTGCCATGGCGACGTCGTCCCTTTCCCACGGAACCGCGGTCCGGCGAGGAGCGGATGGTTCGAGTACGGTCCCGCACTGGTGCTTCTTCGCCAGACTGCCATTACCGGGCGTGTCAGGGGAGCGATCCACCGGGATATGCATATATCTGTCGCCCAAAGCGGTGAACTCTGCGACGAGAGACCGTATTTGGGAGGCCCGGAAGGAGTAAGGAGGAACCCATGCAGAATGGTCCCGCCGTGCGGCGTCGCAAGCTGGGCGCCGAGCTGCGCACGCTGCGCACCGGTGCGGGACTCACCAGTGGTGAGGCGGCCCGCCTGGTGGGCTGGCACCAGTCGAAGGTGAGTCGCATCGAGACCGGCGCCAGCGGGGTGAAGCCGGCCGACGTGCGGGTGCTCCTGGACGCGTACGCGGTGCGGGACCGGCAACTGCGCGAGCTGCTCATGATATTGGCGGGCTCGGAGGACGCGGCGGACCGGCACCACTGGTGGCACGCCTACCGCGGGGTGCTGCCGCCCACCTACCGGGACTTCATCAGCCTGGAGTCACAGGCGAGCGGGATGCGCACGCTGGAGACCACGGTCGTGCCGGGTCTGCTGCAGACGCCCGAGTACGCGCGTGCGGTGACCCGGGCCGCGGTGGAGGGCACGGACGAGGAGCGCCTGGACGCACTGGTGGAGGTGCGGCTGGCCAGGCAGGACGTGCTGCGTACCGATCCGCCGCTGCGGCTGGACGCCGTTCTGGACGAGGCGGTGCTGCGGCGCGAGGTCGGCGGGCCGGAGGTGATGGCACGGCAGCTGCACCGGCTGCAGGAGGCCGCGCACCTGCCCCAAGTCCGGCTCCAGGTGCTGCCGTTCGGCGCGGGCGCGCATATCGGCCTCACCGGGGCTTTCGTTATTTTCTCATTCCCGAGCACTTCTGATCTGGACGTAGTTGTTCTCGACCAGTTGACGAGTAGCCTCTACCTGGAACGGAAAGAAGACCTTCAGGCCTACTCGGAGGCCTTCGACTCCCTTCGGATCCACGCCCTTTCCCCCGAGGACTCGTTGGATTACATCGCCGGGATAGCTGACGGCGCGTAAGGAGGCACCATGACCGCACTGCCTCGGAACGTCCCTGCCGGTACCGATCTGTACGGCGTGCGTTGGCTGCGCAGCAGCTACAGCACCGGAGCGAACAACTGCGTGGAGACGGCCCGGCCGCGCTCCGGCCCCGGGGCCGGACTGCTCGCCGTGCGCGACTCCAAGGCGCCGGCCGGACCGGCGCTGCTCTTCTCCCCCGAGAGCTGGGCGGATTTCCTGACCGCGCTCCGGTGAGCGTCGACCGTTACCGTCCCCTACCGAACTGACCCCTACTGATCAGCTCAGATCAGTTTCGAGCGATACCCGACCATGTCACGCCGACTCATGGTCGAGCCTCGTCGATCACTCGTACAGCGCGTTCGATCTCGGCCCCGGAGAGGTCCGCACGGGCTGTCAGCCGCAGCCGTGAGATCCCGTCGGGCACGGAAGGAGGACGGAAGCAGCCCACGGCCAGGCCTGCCGAACGGCAGTCCGCGGCCCAGCGCACGGCCTGCTCCGGGGAAGGAGCACGCACCGAGACCACCGCGGCGTCCGGACGTACCGCCTCCAGACCCGCGGCGGTCAGACGTGCGTGCAGTTCGGCGGCGACCGCGCGGGCCCGTCCCGCCCGCGCCGGCTCGCGCCGCAGCAGCCGCAGGGCCGCCAGCGCCGCGCCCGCGGCGGCGGGGGCGAGACCCGTGTCGAAGATGAACGTCCGGGCCGCGTTGACCAGATGGCCGATCACCCGCGCCGGACCGAGCACGACTCCGCCCTGACTCCCCAGCGACTTGGACAGCGTGGCCGAGACGACCACGTCCGCCGCGCCCGCCAGCCCGGCCGCGTGCACGGCACCCCGGCCGCCGTCGCCCAGCACGCCAAGCCCGTGGGCGTCGTCCACGACCAGACCCGCCCCGTGCTCCCGGCACACCTCGGCCAGCGCTGCCAGCGGCGCGGCGTCCCCGTCGACGGAGAACACCGTGTCGGAGACGACGATCGCCGCCCCCTCGTGCCCGCCCAGCGCCTTGGCCGCGCCCTGCGGATCGGCGTGCCCGACCACCTGCGTGGTGCCCCGGGCGAGCCGGCAGCCGTCGATGAGCGAGGCGTGGTTGCCCGCGTCGGACACGATCAGGGAGCCGTGCGGACCCAGCGCGGTGACCGCGGCGAGGTTCGCCGCATAACCGGAGGAAAACACCAGAGCCGCCTCGAAGCCGCAGAAGTCGGCCAGTTCGCGCTCCAGCTCGGTGTGCAGTTCGGTGGTGCCCGTGACCAGCCGGGAGCCCGTGGCGCCGCCGCCCCAGGTCCTCGCGGCCCGTGCCGCGCCCTCGGCGACCTCGGGGTGGTGGGCGAGGCCCAGGTAGTCGTTGCTCGCCAGGTCCAGCAGCGGCGAGTCGGCCGGACGCGGGCGCAGGGTCCGTACGAGTCCGGCACGGCGGCGCGCCTCGGCCTGCTCGTCGATCCACCCGAACGCCATGTGTCCTCCGATGCTTTTGTAGGTAGCGGACAGACACTAGCGGCACGACCGGCCGCCCATGGTGTGGCAATACCCACACGGTGAACCGTCTCCGTTGTGCAAACTCTCCTTGGCCCGGAGTGGTCACGTAAGACAGGATCGGATCTCATGGACCTGCTGAACACGCTGGTGGACAAGGGGCTTCGGCGCGAGCTGCCGACCCGCGAGGAAGCTCTCGCCGTTCTCGCCACCTCCGACGACGACCTGCTCGATGTGGTGGCCGCGGCCGGCAAGGTGCGCCGGCACTGGTTCGGCCGGCGCGTGAAACTCAACTACCTCGTCAACCTCAAGTCCGGGCTGTGTCCCGAGGACTGCTCCTACTGCTCCCAGCGGCTCGGCTCCACGGCCGGGATCCTGAAGTACACCTGGCTCAAGCCCGACGAGGCCTCCGAGGCCGCCGCCGCGGGCCTGGCCGGGGGCGCCAAGCGGGTCTGCCTGGTGGCGTCGGGGCGCGGCCCGACGGACCGGGACGTGGACCGGGTCTCCGAGACCATCAAGGCCATCAAGGACCAGAACGAGGGCGTCGAGGTCTGCGCCTGCCTGGGCCTGCTCTCCGACGGCCAGGCCGAACGGCTGCGCGAGGCGGGCGCCGACGCCTACAACCACAACCTCAACACCTCCGAGGCCACGTACGGGGACATCACGACCACCCACACGTACGCCGATCGGGTGGACACGGTGCAGAAGGCGCACTCGGCCGGTCTGTCCGCCTGCTCGGGTCTGATCGCCGGTATGGGTGAGAGCGACGAGGACCTGGTCGACGTCGTCTTCTCGCTGCGCGAGCTGGACCCCGACTCCGTTCCGGTGAACTTCCTGATCCCGTTCGAGGGCACCCCGCTGGCCAAGGAGTGGAACCTCTCCCCGCAGCGCTGCCTGCGCATCCTCGCGATGGTCCGGTTCGTCTGCCCGGACGTGGAGGTGCGCATCGCGGGCGGCCGTGAGGTCCACCTGCGCACGATGCAGCCCCTCGCGCTGCACCTGGCCAACTCCGTCTTCCTGGGCGACTACCTGACCAGCGAGGGCCAGGCCGGCAAGGCCGACCTGGAGATGATCGCGGACGCCGGGTTCGAGGTGGAGGGCTCCGACCAGGTGACGCTGCCCGAGCACCGGGCGGCCACCGGGGGCGGGTGCGGCTCCCACGCGGAGGCGGGCGGCGGCTCGCACGGTGACGCGGGCTGCGGTTCGCACGCGGTGGCCGGGTGCGGGTCTGAGGCGGAGGCCGGGTGCGGGTCGCACGCGGGCGGCGGGGTCTGCGGTACGGCGTCCGTGCCGGCCGCGGCCGAGCCGCGCACCGACCTGGTGGCCGTCCGCCGCCGGGGTGCCGGAACGGATCTCGCGCCCAATGCCTGATCTGCACGATCCCCAGGACCTGCCGGGCCGGCCCGGCCTGAGCGTGCCCGAGCTGCTGGACCTGGACCGGCGGCACGTGTGGCATCCGTACGGCCCGATGCCCGGACGGGTGGAACCGCTCGTCGTCCGTTCGGCGAGCGGGGTCCGGCTCACGCTCGCCGACGGCTCGGGCGAACTCGTGGACGGCATGTCGTCCTGGTGGTCGGCGATCCACGGCTACAACCACCCCGTGCTCAACGAGGCCGTGCGCGAGCAGCTGGGGCGGATGAGCCATGTGATGTTCGGCGGGCTCACCCACGAGCCGGCCGTACGGCTGGCGAAGCTCCTTGTCGACATGTCACCGGACGGCCTCGAGCATGTCTTCCTCGCCGACTCCGGCTCCGTGTCCGTCGAGGTCGCGGTCAAGATGTGCCTGCAGTACTGGCGCTCCCTCGGCCGTCCCGGCAAGCAGCGACTGCTGACGTGGCGGGGCGGCTACCACGGCGACACCTGGAACCCGATGTCAGTGTGCGACCCCGAGGGCGGGATGCACGAGCTGTGGACCGGAGTGCTGCCCCGTCAGGTGTTCACCGACGCGCCGCCCGCCGAGTACGAGGAGTCGTACGCGGAACATCTGCGCTCGGCGCTCGAACGGCACGCGGACGAACTGGCCGCGGTCATCGTCGAGCCGGTGGTGCAGGGCGCGGGCGGGATGCGGTTCCACTCCCCCGCCTATCTGCGCGTGCTGCGCGAGGCGTGCGACGCGCACGACGTGCTGCTGGTGTTCGACGAGATCGCGACCGGCTTCGGCCGCACGGGCGAGCTGTTCGCCGCCGGGCACGCGGGTGTCACTCCGGACGTCATGTGTGTCGGCAAGGCGCTGACCGGCGGCTATCTGACGATGGCCGCGACCCTGTGCACGGCGCGCGTGGCCGACGGGATCTCGCGGGGCGAGGTGCCGGTGCTCGCCCACGGTCCTACGTTCATGGGCAATCCGCTGGCGGCCGCCGTGGCGTGCGCGTCCCTCGAGCTACTGCTCGGGCAGGACTGGCGCGCGGAGGTCCGGCGGATCGAGGCGGGCCTGCGGGAAGGGCTGGCCCCTGCGGCCGACCTGCCCGGCGTGAAGGACGTCCGCGTCCTGGGTGCCATCGGCGTCGTCCAGCTCGACCACGAGGTGGACATGGCCGCGGCCACCCGGGCCGCCGTACGGGAGGGCGTGTGGCTGCGCCCGTTCCGCGACCTGGTCTACACGATGCCGCCGTACGTCACGGGTGACGAGGACCTGGCACGGATCGCGCGCGCGGTGTGCGCCGCGGCGCGGGAGGGATGACATGCCGGTACTGGTGATCACGGGAACGGGCACGGAGGTCGGCAAGACGGTCGTGACGGCGGCCGTCGCCGCCTCGGCGCTGGCGGCCGGGCGTTCGGTGGCCGTGCTGAAGCCCGCGCAGACGGGGGTGGGGCCGGACGAGCGCGGAGACGCCGACGAGGTCGCGCGGCTCGCGGGTCCGGTGACGACCACCGAACTGGCCCGCTATCCGGAGCCGTTGGCACCCGGTACGGCCGCCCGGCGCGCCGGGATGGCCCCGGTGCACCCGCGCGAGGTGGCCGAGGCCGCCGCCAAGCTGGCCACCGAGCACGATCTGGTGCTGGTGGAGGGCGCGGGCGGACTGCTCGTCCGGTTCGACCCGGCGGGCGGCACGCTGGCGGACGCGGCGCAGCTGCTCGGAGCTCCGGTGCTGGTCGTGGCCCCGGCCGGGCTCGGCACCCTCAACTTCACCGAGCTCACGGCTCGTGAGCTGCGGACGCGGGGCGTGGAGTTGGCCGGTGTCGTGATCGGCAGCTGGCCGAACTCCCCGGACCTGGCCTCCCGCTGCAACGTGGCGGACCTCCCCGTGGTCTCCGACGCCCCTCTGCTCGGCGCGATTCCCGCCGGGGCGGGCGGCATGGATCCCGCCGGATTCCGTGTGGCGGCACCGGGGTGGCTGGCGCCGCGGTTGGACGGGGTGTGGGACGCGGAGGCGTTTCGCGTCCGCGAGGCGGAGAGTTCCCCGGCGGTGCGGGAAGCGCCGTAGAGCTGGAGGCCGTCGCCCGAGTGCGGGTGCGACGGGCTCGGTCGTGCAGTTCCCCGCGCCCCTGGGGAGTTCCAGGCGACGCGAGCCGGATGAGTGACGCGGGATGCGGGGCGGCGGCCGAGTGCGTCTGCGCCGGTCGCACGCGCTCGGTCCCGCAGTTCCCCGCACCCCGAGGAGTTGCAGGCGGCGTGAGCCGGATGAGTGACGGGGGATGCGGGGCGGCGGCCGACTCCGGGTGTGTCTGCGCCGGTCGCGCGGTTCCCCGCCCCTCTAGGGGCCGCAATGGGGGTGTCCCGGGGCCTCCCGGGGGACAATCTCCGTAGGAACGTCCTCTTGGAGGGGAGGTTGCCATGCGGTTGTCATCCGCGCGGTCCGGAAAAGCTGAGCGTGGTCCCGTCCACCATCCGGTCTTCGCCCGTTACTACGCCCGGATCAGCGTGGGCGCCGAGACCCGGTTCGGGATGGCCGGGCTGCGCGAGCGGCTGCTCGCGGGGCTGTCCGGGCGGGTGATCGAGATCGGCGCGGGCAACGGGCTGAACTTCGCCCACTATCCGGCGCACGTCGCCGAGGTCGTCGCGATCGAACCGGAGCCACTGCTGCGGAAGTTGGCGCTGGATTCCGCACTACGTGCCGAGGTGCCGGTGGACGTGGTGCCGGGGACCGCGGAGGCGCTCCCCGTCAAGAGCGAGGCCTTCGACGCGGCCGTGCTGTCGCTGGTGCTGTGCAGCGTGCGGGACGTGGAGCGGGCGCTCGGCGAGGTGCGGCGGGTGCTGCGGCCGGGCGGCCAGGTGCGGTTCTTCGAGCACGGCCGGGGTGGTGGCCGCGTGATGACACTGACCCAGCGCACCCTGGACCGGACGCTGTGGCCCGCGCTGACCGGCGGCTGCCATCTGGCCCGCGAGCCGGTCGCCGCGCTGCGGAACGCCGGCTTCGAACTCGGTCCGCTGCGCGAGGTGTTGCTGCCGGAGAAGGGCCCCGCGCTGCCCACCTCGTTCTGCACGCTCGGCACCGCCTGGCGGCCCGCCGCGTGAGTCGGGCGCCCAGGGCGCCGCAGGCGCAGGGGCGCAGGGGCGCGAAAGGTGCCCCTTACACGCTGTACGCCTCCTCGGTCCCAGGAGGGATTCCTGATGTGGGGCCGGTCACACTACGCTCGGCCCGGACCACGGTGCAGGGACGTCGAGGAGACCGGGAGGCGGTCTTGTACACAGCTGCTGCGAAGGACGTGCCGGGCGGTGCGTCCGGAGGCGGGGTCGCGGCCCGCGCCCGCGCGCTGACCAAGGCATACGGCTCGGGCGAGACCGCCGTACTCGCCCTGGACTCGGTGGACGTGGAGATCACGCGAGGCCGCTTCACCGCCGTGATGGGACCGTCCGGCTCGGGCAAGTCCACGCTGATGCACTGTCTGGCGGGCCTCGACACCGTCTCGGCCGGTCAGGTGTGGCTCGGCGACACCGAGATCACGGGGCTGAAGGACCGGGAGCTGACGCGGCTGCGGCGGGACCGGATCGGGTTCATGTTCCAGTCGTTCAACCTCATCCCGACGCTGAACGCGGCCGAGAACATCACCCTGCCCATGGACATCGCGGGCGCCAGGCCGGACCGCCAGTGGCTGGACCAGGTCATCGACACGCTCGGGCTGCGCGAACGGCTCACGCACCGCCCGGCCCAGCTGTCGGGCGGTCAGCAGCAGCGCGTGGCCTGTGCGCGGGCGCTGGCCTCCCGGCCCGAGCTGATCTTCGCCGACGAGCCCACCGGCAACCTGGACTCGCGGGCCGGTCTGGAGGTGCTGGGCTTTCTGCGCAGCGCCGTGGACGACCTCGGGCAGACCGTCGTGATGGTCACCCACGACCCGGGCGCCGCGGCCCACTCCGACCTGGTGCTCTTCCTCGCCGACGGCAGGATCGTGGACCGCATGGAGCAGCCGACGGCCGAGGCCGTGCTGGAGCGGATGAAGGCGTTCGACGTGGTGCGGGGCCGGCTCGGCGACGACTCCCTGGCCCAGGAGGACTGACCCGGTGCTCAAGGCGACCCTGCGGAGTTTCCTGGCGCACAAGGGCCGGCTGGCGCTGTCGGCGCTGGCCGTGGTGCTGTCCGTGGCGTTCGTCGCGGGCAGCCTGATCTTCTCCGACACCGTCACCCGCACCTTCGACCGGCTGTTCGCCTCGACCTCCGCCGACGTGACGGTCGAGCCCAAGGAGGACCTCACCTCCCCCGTGCCGACCGGTGCCGTCCAGACCGTGCCCGCCGCGCTCGGGGACCGGGTCGTGGAGGTCGACGGGGTCGCGGCGGCCCATGCCGACGTGTCGGTGCAGAACGTCGTGGTGGTCGACAGCCACAACAGGTCCGTCGGCCCGACCACCGGCGCGCCCACCATCGCCACCTCCTGGTACGTGACGCACCGCAGTCCGGTGAAGCTGACCTCCGGTCATGCGCCGCACGGTGCCGGCGAGGCCCTTCTCGACGCGGACACCGCGGGCAAGAAGCACGTACGCATCGGCGACACGCTGACGGTGCAGGCGCAGCCGGGGACGTTCCGGGTCAGGGTCGTCGGCATCGCCACCTTCACCACCACCAACCCGGGCGCGGCCCTCGTCTTCCTCGACCCGGCGCCCTCGTCTTCCTCGACCCGGCGGTGAACATACTGGCGGCGATCGCACACGAGTGACGTGACCGTGCGGGTGCCGCCCGTCCGCCGATGACGTGAACGGGCTGACGCCCCCCGGCACACGGGTGAGAACGGGCGGGTCGGACCGGTGCCGGGATGCCGGGCCCGTGATGGAATCGCGACCGAGGTCCAAGTCGCCCGACACTTCGGAGAGTTCATGTCGCGTCCGTTCCGCTTCGGGGTCAATCTGCTCACGCCCGCGCCCGCCGCCGAGTGGCGGGCGAAGTGCCGTCGCGCCGAGGAGCTGGGGTACGACGTGATCCTGGTCCCGGACCACCTCTGGATGGTCGCTCCGTTCCCGGCGCTGGTCGCGGCCGCCGAGGCGACCGAGCGTCCGCGGCTCGGCACGCTCGTCCTCAACGCCGGTTTCTGGAACCCGGCGTTGCTGGCCCGGGAGGTCGCGACCACGGACGCGCTGACCGGCGGCCGCCTGGAGCTGGGCCTCGGCACCGGATACGTACAGGCCGAGCACGAGGCGGCCGGGCTGCCGTTCGGCACTCCGCGCGAGCGGCTGGACCACCTGCGGCGCACGGTGGAGGAGTTGGACCGGCTGCTCGGCTCCGCGGAGTACGAGCCGCGGCCGGTGCAGCGCCGGGTGCCGCTGCTGATCGGCGGTGACGGCGAGCGGACGCTGCGGCTGAGCGCCGAGCACGCGGACGTCGTCGGCTTCACCGGGGCGCGGATGGTGCCGGGGAGCACGACGGGCAGGCTCGAGCCGGTGAGCGCCGAGGAGGTGGACCGGCGCGTGGCACGCCACCGGGAGCTGGCGGCGGGCCGGGCCGAGCCGGCGGAGCTGAACATGCTCCTCCAGGTCGTGGCCGTCACCGACACCCCCGAGGTGGCGCTCAAGCCGCTGTTGGAGCGGCAGCCGCAGCTGACCCTGGAGCAGGCGCTGGACCTGCCCATCGTGCTGGCCGGTCCCCTGGACGAGCTCGTCGCGCGGGTGCGGGCGCTGCGCGAGCGGTTCGGGTTCTCGTACCTGACCGTCCTGGAGCCGTTCATGGAGGCGTTCGCGCCGGTGATGGAGCGGCTGCGGGCGCAGGAGCCCGCGTAGCTTCCCGGGACGGCGGGGCGTCCCACGGTGGGAAAACCCCTCGCCCGGCGGTCGGGCGCTCTGCTTGGCTCGCTCCATGAGTGATCTCCGCATCCGCCCCGCCGCCCTCTCGGACATCGACACCGTGCTGCTGTTCTGGCGGACGGCGGCGGAGGGAACGAGCATCAGCGACGACCACGACGGCGTGGCCCGGCTCGTCACGACCGACCCCGAGGCCCTGCTCCTCGCCGAGCGTGACGGCGTCCTCGTGGGCACGGTCATCGCGGGGTTCGACGGGTGGCGCTGCTCCGTCTACCGCCTGGCCGTGCATCCGGACCACCGCCGGCAGGGCGTCGCCGGCGCCCTCCTGCAGGCCACGGAGGAGCGCTTCGCGGCGCTGGGCGGCCGGCGCGTGGACGCGATGGTGCTGGAGGTCAACGAGCGGGCCCACCACACCTGGGCGGCGGCCGGCTACCACCGCGAGGACCACTGGCGGCGCTGGGTGAAGCCCCTCACGGACTGAACCGCGAAAAGTGCTTTACTAGTCCTTTACCATTGAGGGACAGTCCGGCCCTCGATGAAAGGTTGTGAGCGTCCTCCCATGGACGAACCGCCCCGTCCGCGACACCGCGCGTCGCGCCCCGCCTTGTCCGATCCTGGGACGGGGGTGACCCGATGACCGAAGTGCTGCTCCTGCTGGTGGCGATCCTGTTGTCGTTCGCCTGCGGTGCCTTCGTGGCGGCCGAGTTCTCGCTCACCACGGTCGAGCGCGGTGAGCTGGAGCGGGCCGTCGCACGGGGCGAGCGGGGCGCGGCGGGCGCGCAGAAGGCCGTACGGAACCTGACCTTCCAGCTCTCCGGCGCCCAGCTCGGCATCACGGTCACCAACCTGGTGGTCGGCATGCTCGCCGAGCCGTCGATCGCGAAGCTCCTCTCCGGGCCGTTCCAGGCGCTGGGCCTGTCGTCGACCATGGCGACCACGGTCGCGCTGGTCCTCGGCACGGCCCTGTCGACGGTGTTCCTGATGGTCGTGGGCGAGCTGGTGCCCAAGAACTGGGCGATCTCCTCGCCGCTGGCCGTGGCCAAGCGGGTCGGCACCCCGCAGCGCTTGTTCAGCGCCGCCTTCCGCCCTTTCATCACACATCTCAACAACACGGCGAACCGGTTCGTGCGCCGGTTCGGCATCGAGCCCGCCGAGGAGCTGGCCTCCGCGCGCGGGCCGCAGGAACTGGTGGCGCTGGCCCGGCACTCCGCGAAGGAGGGGGCCCTGGAGGCCGACACCGCCGAACTGTTCGTGCGGACCCTGAACCTGGCCGGACTGACCGCGGAGAACGTGATGACCCCTCGCGTCCAGGTCGTCGCCCTCGACACCCAGGCCACCTGCGAGGACGTGGCGAACGCGACGCGGGCGACGGGCCTGTCCCGGTTCCCGGTCCACCGCGGCGGCCTCGACGCGGTCGTCGGGGTGGCCCACATCAAGGACGTCCTGGCGCTGCCCGCCGAGGAGCGGCCCCGCCGCTCCGTCACCCATGTGATGCGTGAGCCCCTGCTGGTGCCCGAGTCCCTCACCGTCGACCGGCTGCTGGACCGTCTGTCCGGCAAGCGGACGATGGCCGTCGTCATCGACGAGTACGGCGGGACGGCGGGCGTGGCGACCCTGGAGGACATCGTCGAGGAGGTCGTCGGCGAGGTGCACGACGAGCACGACCCGCACGAGACGCCCGACCTGGCGCCGGCCGGATCCGACGGCGACGGCCGGGCACTGTACTCGGCCGACGGCGCCGCCCGCACGGACCAGCTCGCGCGCGTGGGCCTGCGGGTGCCCGAGGGGCCGTACGAGACGCTGGCCGGGCTCGTCGCGACCGAGCTGGGCCGCATACCGGAGATCGGGGACACGGTCGAGGTCGCCGGCTGGCGGCTGGACGTGGTGGACGCCTCCGGACGCCGGGCGGCGCGCGTGCTGCTGCACGCGCCGCTGGGTGACGAGCGGAGCGACGAGCGGACGGAGGGGGCGCGATGACCGTCGTCCAGTTGCTGATCGGTGTGGCGACCCTCGTCGTGAACGCCTTCTTCGTGGGTGCCGAGTTCGCGTTGATCTCGGTGCGCCGTTCGCAGATCGAACCGCTCGCCCAGAAGGGCGACCGGCGGGCGAAGAGCGTGCTGTGGGGTCTGGAGCACGTGTCCGCGCTGCTGGCCGCCGCGCAGCTCGGCATCACGCTGTGCACGCTGGTGCTGGGCGTGGTCGCGGAGCCGGCCATCGCGCATCTGCTGGAGCCGGTGTTCCACGCGATCGGGGTGTCCAAGAGCGCGGGGCACGCGGTGTCGTTCGTGATCGCGCTGACCCTGGCGACCTATCTGCACATGCTGCTGGGCGAGATGGTGCCGAAGAACATCGCGCTGGCCGAGCCCGTACGCAGTGCGCTGCTGCTCGGTCCTCCCCTGGTCGCGTTGTCCCGGGCCCTGCGCCCGGTGATCTTCGCGGTCAACGCCTTCGCGAACGGGCTGCTGAAGCTGCTCAAGGTGGAGGCCAGGGGCGAGGTCGCGGCGACGTTCTCGGACACCGAGCTCGCCGACATCGTCCGGGACGCCGGTCAGGCGGGCCTGATCGACGGCCGGGCGCAGGAACGGTTGCGCGACGCCCTGGAGCTGGGCAGCCGACCGGTGCGGGATGTCGTGGTGCCGCTGGAGCGCGTGGTCTACGCACGCGTGGGCATCACCCCCGAGCAGTTGGAGGGGTTGTCGGCCGAGTCGGGCTTCTCCCGGTTCCCCGTGGTCGACGTCGGCCGCCGGATCGTCGGCTATCTGCACGTCAAGGACGCGCTGGACGCCTCGCCCCGGGACGTGCCGTTCCGGCTGCGCGACATGCGACCCATCGCGCGGGTGCGCGAGGACACCCCGCTGGACGACGTGCTCACCGCGATGCGGGGCAGCCGTACGCACCTCGCGGCCGTGATCGGTGACGACGGCCGGCTGGCCGGGCTCGTGACCATGGAGGACGTCCTGCGGGAGCTGTTCGGGCAGCCGGCCTGAACGGTGCCGGATCCCCGGCGTGACCGACCGGGGTGACCGACTGCGGTGGCGGACCGCGGTGGCGGACCGCGGTGGGCGAACGGGGTGACGGACCGGGGTGACCGACCGCGGTGGGCGACCGCGGTGGCCGACCGGGGTGACCGACCGACGGGTATGGCGCCGGGATACCATCGCTGTCGCCATGCAGACGAACTCCATACCTCCCGCGCACACCAGCCTCGTCGCCGTCGGCGACTCCTTCACCGAGGGCATGTCGGACCGGCTTCCCGACGGCTCCTACCGGGGCTGGGCCGACGTCCTCGCCGCGCGGATGGCCGCCCGCACGCCGGGCTTCCAGTACGCGAACCTCGCCGTGCGCGGGAAGCTCATCGGGCAGATCGTCGACGAGCAGGTGGATGTGGCCGCCGCGATGGACGCTGACGTGATCACACTCGTCGGCGGGCTCAACGACACGCTGCGGCCCAAGTGCGACATGGGCCGGGTGCGGGGGCTGCTGACCGAGGCCGTGGAACGTCTCGCGCCCAGCTGCAAGCAGCTCGTGCTGATGCGCAGCCCGGGCCGCCAGGGCCCGGTCCTGGAACGGTTCCGGCCGCGCATGGAGGAACTCTTCGCCTGCGTCGACGACCTGGCCGCGCGGCACGGCGCCCTGGTCGTCGACCTGTACGGGGCACCGTCGCTGGGCGACCCGCGGCTGTGGGACGTGGACCGGCTGCACCTGACGGCCGAGGGCCACCGCCGGGTCGCGGAGGCGGTGTGGCAGTCGCTCGGCTACGAGCCCGAGGACACCGAGTGGCGCACGCCGATACCGGCCACGCCGCCGCCGGGCTGGACGGCCCGCCGCACCGCCGACGCGCGCTTCGCCCGCGAGCACCTGCTGCCGTGGATAGGCCGCCGCCTGACCGGCCGCTCCTCCGGGGACGGCCGGACAGGCGCCCAGTTCAGCGCTGAGCTGGGCAAAGCCTTCTGGGTCACCCCTGCGGACCACACAAACCCCGGCCCTGTTTCGGACTGGCGACGGGTGGGGCCCTGACCCGGAGCCCCATAAGTCACGACTTGCGGGTGGATCACTAGTCGTTCTGGAGCGGTGGGCCGGTGGCGCCGGGCATCGGGGCAGCGCCGGCTGAGGCCGTCCCGCTCGATCAGAACGGGCACGGCGTGCGGGAGAGGAGTTCCCCAGGCCAGGGCCTCGTGGGCACCGCGCGGCGGGGGCACCACGGACCGGTCCGGGCACGTGGGGAACCCCTACCGCGGCCGCTCGGACCCCCTCATCAGGCCCGCCTTCAGTGCAGTCGACCCGTACGGGGTGGCCTCGAGGCAGCCGCCCACATGGTCCTGCCACGACATGGCAGAGGTTCCGCGTGTGCGGAGGAACCGGCCGTCAGTGAAGGCAGCCGCGGGGCGAGGCAGATTGCGAACTCCGGGCCGGGGCATCACTTCAGCTCCATGAGGATGTCGGCGCGGGCGTAATAGTCGGCCACCGGGAGACGGTTGCGGGTGATCCGGACGAACCCGGCTTCCTCGTACAGGTGGATGGCGGGAGCCAGCTTGCTGTTCGTGCCGAGGAACAGTCGGGTCGCACCAAGTGCCTGGGCACGGTCGGTCGCCGCGGCTATGAGTCGGCGGCCGATGCCGCGTCCCTGCGCGGCGGGGGCCACGGCCATCTTCGCCAGCTCGAACACGGCGTCCGGATAAGCCAAAAGCGCGACGCACCCGACAACGGCGCCGCTGCCCTGCTCGCGCGCCAGGAGCACATCACCGCCCGGGCCCACGATGCGACCGAACGGATCTCCGAGAACCGTCCGGTCCTCTTCCTGCAGGGTGAACAGGCGGGAGATCCACTCCTCGTTCAACGCGCGGAACGCGTCGGCATCACTTTGTGAGGCGATCGAGGAGACCTCGGTGGGAGCAGAGGTGTACGGCATGAGGCGGGTTTCCCTTCGGGTGTAGCTCCCCACTAGCCTCCGGTCCCCCTTACTCATATGTCCAATACAAGCAATAGCCCATATCAATAAGCTTGAACTATGGATCAGCGCATCGAGCTCCGCCACCTGCGGTACTTTCTGGCTGTGGCCGAGGAACTCCACTTCGGCCGTGCCGCCCAGCGGCTGAACATCGCTCAGCCCGCCCTGTCGCAGCAGATCAGGCAGCTCGAGAAGATCGTCGGTGTCGAGCTGTTCCGGCGGACCTCTCGAAGCGTGCGCCTCACAGACGCGGGAGCGACGTTCCAGCCACGGGCGAGGGACCTTCTGGGCCGTCTGGCGGCCGACCTCGACGAGGCCGGCCGTGTCGGGCGCGGCGAGGCCGGCCGTCTGGACATCGCCTTCATCACCTCCGCCACCGCGATCGTCAGCGAACGGCTCCGTGAATTCTCCCGCTGCCGCCCGGACGTCCAGGTCAAACTGCACGACGGCTTCACCGTCGATGTCCTGGCGGCCCTGGAACGGGGCACGGCCGACATCGGCATCGTGCGGGATGCCGAGAAGCGAGACGACATCGATCTCTCCCTGCTGACAACGGAACGGTTCGTCGCCGTCATCCCCACAGACCACCCCGCCGCAAGAGCTGATCATGTGGAAGCAAAGGCGCTGACCGCTGACCCGCTGATCCTGTTCCCGCGTTCAGCGGGAGCCCAGGCGTTCGACGTGAACACACAGCCGTTGCGGGACGCCGGCATCGACGTCCAGGTCGCGCAAGAGTGCTCGAACTGGCACACCATCATCATGTTCGTCGCCGCCGGCCTTGGCGTCACCATCGCCCCCTACAGCGTCACGACACTGCTCCCCGCAGGCGCCCAACGTCTTGAACTCGACGGACCTGCCACCATGAGCCGGATCTTCATGGCCACCCGCCGAGGAGACAACCGTCCCCTCGTACAAGCCTTCATCGCAGCATCCGAGTCCGTGACAGGTCGCGGCCACGACCGGACGACGAGAGCACGTTGACCTGCCGAGCGAGCGCCTCCGTTCTTGCGGTACGTGGCGCCGCTGAGCTCCTTGACCATGGTCTTCCTTCCGAGTGGGACCACCTTCGTCCCTCGCGTCGGGGCTCCGCGGCCGTCGAGCACGAGCTCAAGCGGACGGCGTGACCGGGGACCGCAGGCCGAGCCACTGCTCGGCGTCCCAGGCTCGAAACCGCTCCACCTCGGTAAACCCCAGCTTTGCCGCGAGGCGCATCGAGCCGACGTTGGCGGTCTGGGTGGTGAGCACCACCGGCTCGCCGGGAAGGACGCCGTCGAACCAATCGAGTGCCGCCGCGCACGCCTCGGCGGCATACCCGAATCCCCACGCCTGCGGCAGGAACAGGTAACCGAGATCGGCCTTCCCCGCAGCTGCCGGGCGACGATGCTCCGTTGCCCTCCTGAGCAGGATCTGGCCGATCATCGCCCCGTCGAGATCAACGACGAAACTCCCAGGCCACCGCTCGGGCACCTCGGGCATCTCACGCTCAAGCTCGTCACGCGGCCGGGGGCCGCCAAGGTAGGTGTGCACCTCAGGCGACGCCAGTACCTCGATGAACGCCGCACGGTCCCGGGCCTCGGGCTCACGGAGCACGAGCCTCTCGGTCTTGATCGGGGCAGGCGGCCAAGCGACGGGTCCGAGTTCAGTCATGCCGACCAACTAATCAGCTGATCAGCAGGCTCTGCAACGATCAAGGCTCGCTCTCAACCCCGGTTTTCAAGGCTCTGGCCGCAGTTCCGGTTCCGTGAATCACAGCGTCTGGTGAGCTGGCAGTGGAAGATGCGCCGGAGGCTGCCTCGTATCCCGACCGTAGGACATGCTGTCGCGGTGAGTGATCTTCAACCAGCATGGCAGGAATGGCTGAACAGCCTGGACGTGCCACGGAAGGCTGCCGCGGAGTCGCTGTGCGCCCAGTTCCGCTCCCTCGGCGTGACCGATCCTGTCGACCTGATCAGGTCGCAGGTCATGGAAGACCTTCCGCAGCTCGCGCGATTCGTGCTGCTGCGGAGCCTGTGGCACGGTGCGATCGACGGCTGGACCAAGCCGGGCTCGCTCCCCTGCGATCTCGCTCGGGCGGGCTTCGCCGGCTCATTGCCAGAGTTCAGCTCCGTCGCGCCCGCTGGGATCCATTGTCAGGAGGTCTTCATGCAGGCCAGACAGGGCCCGCCCACGCCGGCGGCGATGTAAACGTGTCGGGTGGGGAGGCCGGCTGGGTGGTTGGAGTCTGGCGAAGACGGTTCTCCGACGAGAGGCTTGACGGTCATCGGGCGTGGTGATCCTTGATGCTCGGATTACGCCACCCCCTTGCCGTACGCGCCCTCTGCCCTACGCGCAGGAAACCTGGGCGGGTGTCACACCGTCCGGCGACGGCCGCCCGACCAAGCGCCCGGAGCTGCTGCCGTACGAGGGCCCGGCGTAGCTGCTGCACGAAGGGCGACCGGGGCTGCCGTACGAAGTGGCAGCCGTGACGGCCGTACGAAGCGTCGCCCCGGGCCGCCGTGCGAGGAGTCGGCGGGACGGTTCCGGCCCTGGTCAGCAGGCCGGAGCGGGCCGTGTGACATGACTCTCGTAGCTTCCGCCGAACAACCCTCTGGCGCTGGCCTGCACAAATCGCCAGTAGAATCTGGACACGTGACTTCTGCGCCCGCCAAGCCCCGCATCCCGAACGTCCTCGCCGGACGCTACGCCTCCACCGAGCTTGCCACGCTCTGGTCCCCCGAGCAGAAGGTGAAGCTGGAGCGGCAGCTCTGGCTCGCCGTGCTGCGCGCCCAGAAGGACCTCGGCATCGAGGTGCCGGACGCGGCGATCGCCGACTACGAGCGCGTCCTCGACACCGTCGACCTGGCCTCCATCGCCGAGCGCGAGAAGGTCACGCGGCACGACGTGAAGGCGCGGATCGAGGAGTTCAACGCCCTCGCCGGGCACGAGCACGTGCACAAGGGCATGACCTCCCGGGACCTCACCGAGAACGTCGAGCAGCTGCAGGTCCGGCTCTCGCTGGAGCTGATGCGCGACCGTACCGTGGCCGTCCTGGCGCGCCTGGGCAAGCTGGCCGGCGAGTACGCCGAGCTGGTCATGGCCGGCCGCTCGCACAACGTGGCCGCGCAGGCCACGACCCTCGGCAAGCGCTTCGCGACCGCCGCCGACGAGCTGCTCGTGGCCTACGGTCGCGTCGAGGAGCTGCTCGGCCGCTACCCGCTGCGCGGCATCAAGGGCCCGGTCGGCACCGCGCAGGACATGCTGGACCTGCTCGGCGGTGACACGTCGGGGCTCGCCGAGCTGGAGAACCGCATCGCCCGCCACCTGGGCTTCTCGCAGGAATTCACCTCGGTCGGCCAGGTCTACCCGCGCTCCCTGGACTACGAGGTCGTCACCACGCTGGTGCAGCTGGCGGCGGCGCCGTCCTCGCTGGCCAAGACGATCCGGCTGATGGCCGGGCACGAGCTGGTCACCGAGGGCTTCAAGCCCGGTCAGGTCGGCTCGTCGGCGATGCCGCACAAGATGAACACCCGCTCCTGCGAGCGCGTCAACGGCCTCATGGTCATCCTGCGCGGCTACGCCTCGATGACCGGCGAGCTGGCGGGCGACCAGTGGAACGAGGGCGACGTGTCCTGCTCGGTGGTGCGCCGGGTCGCGCTGCCGGACGCGTTCTTCGCGCTCGACGGCCTGCTGGAGACCTTCCTGACCGTCCTCGACGAGTTCGGCGCCTTCCCGGCCGTCATCGCCCGCGAGCTGGACCGCTACCTGCCGTTCCTCGCCACCACGAAGGTGCTCATGGCCGCCGTGCGCGCCGGCGTCGGCCGCGAGGTCGCGCACGAGGCGATCAAGGAGAACGCCGTCGCCACCGCGCTCGCGATGCGCGAGCAGGGCGCCGAGCGCAACGACCTGCTCGACAAGCTCGCCGCCGACGAGCGTCTCCCGCTCGACCGTGAGCAGCTGGCCGCGCTGATGGCGGACAAGCTGTCCTTCACCGGCGCCGCGGCCGACCAGGTCGGTGTGGTCGTGGGCCGGATCGAGGAGATCGTCAAGCAGCACCCGGAGGCCGCCGGCTACACCCCCGGAGCGATCCTCTGACCTGCTTCACCCAGGCGGAACCGGAAGCCGCCCGCGACCGTCTCGTCCCGGACGTGGTCGCGGACGGCCTCCATGTCAGCCGAGCGTCACCGACATCTTGAACAGCACGTACCCGCCGTTCTGTCCGATGAGACCGTTGCCGTTGTCGCCGAGAAGTGCGCCCTTGTCGTGAATCGGCGCGTCTTCGGCACCGGGCAACGGATTTCCCTCGTCCGGGGTGCCGTTGGTGTGCAACCGAGCCGAGCCGAGGACATATCGCAGCGATACCGGCCGGGCTGCCACGAAGTTGCAGGAGTCCCAGACCTCGGACGGATTCGAGTTGTCGGCGCTGAGGATGACGGTCAGGCCAGGGTTGTAGGTGTGGTTCTCCGGGAACCAGACGCGCAACCGCGCCTTTTGCAGCTTGGCCGCCACGTTCCCGCTGGTGTTCGGTGAAGCGATCGAGTCCAGGTTCGGCGCGATGTCGTTCACGACCAAGGCGAAGCATTCGTAGGTGTGATGGTCCTTTGCCACCAGTTCGTCGGCGTAGCGCTCGTTTCCCTCGTCCGCGTCCTTGCACTGGACGAAGTTGCGCTCATCCCCCTGCGTCGGGTTGTCGGTGATCGAGTTGAACACCGGGTACGGTGCCGGGCGCTGCATGGTGAAGGTCTTGCGGGCCGGTCCCCAACCTCTGGTGTTGTCGATCTGCGGCGTGCTGGTGACCTTGACGCTGCTCGGTACGCCGGCGCTCGTCACCTTGTCCGGGCGGTCCTTGGTGTGAGGGCGCAGCGGTATCACGCCGGTGACCACCAGCGTGACGACGACGGCCACCACGGCAACGGCGCCGACGAACGGATAGACCAGAAGGGCGTACTCGCGTTCCGTGGTGGGAAGAGGGCGCTTGCCAAAGGCTCCACGGAGTGCCGCGATGAAGGCCATGCCCTCGGACTCGGCCGGCGGGGACGGTTGGTGGGCCCGGTCTTCAGCAGTCCCTGCTGTGAGTCCAGGGTGGGCGAGCCGATGTTGAGTCGCCTCATGGAAAGCAGGGTCATCGGCTCTCGCGAGAACCAGTCGAGCAAGTGCGCGGAACCCCAGTACCTCGTAACGACTGTGCGTCTTGACACCACCGGCCTGGAAGTAGAGATCCTCCTTCGACCCGCCATCGGCTACCTCCGATGCCCACCCCCTTCGGGCGTCCAACAGCCCGTGCGAGCCGAGGTCGTTCCCTTCGTCGTCCTTGCCGATGGCCAGGGCGACACGGACGGCCTTGGGAACCGCCGGTTTCGTCACCTTGGGGCCGATGTGGTCCATGAACTGGGCGAACGGCGGTTCGAGCAGATCACCGATGAGCCCATCGAGCACGTGGAGTGCCGCTTCCCGGTCACCGGAGGGTGTCAGAAGACCGAGGAGTTCTGCGTAGCGGGGCTCGTTCAGCCTGTCGGCGCTGAGCCCGGTGCCGAGACTCAGTGCCTTGAACGTCGTCACCAACTTGTCAACGTCGCTCACGTGGTCACCCTCCGACCTGACACATCAGTGCTGGTCAGTATCCCAGACACCACCCGACAGCAGACGTCCCGAGCCGACAGAAGAAGTGTCGGCCCAACTGTCCTGTACTGTCCTCCGCCTTCCGCCGCACCTTGTGACGCGCGGGCACACACGTGCACGCGAAAAGAACAAGGAGGCGGCGGTCATGGGTAACGAACTGGCTCTGGAACGGGCGGACATCGAGCTGTTCGAGCCGGCCTCGCATGGCAGGCACGAAGAGATGAAGTCCATGGTCCGCAAGAAGCTGACCGGGGACGCGATGCGGGACTTTAGAGAAGCGGCCGACCTCACCCGTGAACTGGCGGGCGAAGACGAGTACGTCGCTCCCCTGTTGATCCCCGTCGTCCAGGACTACGCCCGCACGACGGCGCGGGACATGTATGACTTCGGCCGGGGCCGTGGGCGTTTGTGAGCGGCAACGACGTATGAGCGCGATCGCGTTGGTCGCGCTCATCTTCGCTCCACGCCCTCGCAGCGGAGTGGCGGCCGGGCTGTTCTACGTCCACGGGCTTCGCACCATGGCGGCCCGCCTCTTTGTCGGGGCCATCACCTTGTTCCTCTTGGACGGCGGGCCGTCAGGCGTCCCTGAGGCGGACGCTCCGTGCTCCGGTGAGGAGAGCCGCAGCCGCCCACAGCGCGGTCACGGCGAGCCCGGTCCAGGGGCCGAGGGTGCCGTCCCACGTGCTGTGCAGGGCCACTTGGCCGGCACGGTCGGGCAGGTAGTCGGCAACGCCCGCGGACAGGCCGCCGACGACGAAGGACACGATCAGCAGGAACGGGATCAGGATGGAGAGGGTCGCGACGCCGCTGCGCAGCACGGCCGCGAGTCCGGCGGCGAACAACGCCATCAGCGTGAGGTGGAGGCCGCAGCCGACGGCCCCGCGCAGTCCCTCGGCCCAGGTCGGACCGGATGTGCCCAGGAGGGCCCTGCCCACCGCGAGCGTCACCAGACCGGTGAGCAGCCCCACCGCGAGCACGGGCAGGGCGATCGCCGTGACCTTGGCAGCGAACCAGCGACGCCGGTCGGGCACGGCGGCCAGCGCCAGGCGCAGCGCGCCGCCCTGGAACTCCGACGCGACGGCCGTCGTACCGAAGGCGACCGCGGCGATCTGTCCGAGGCCGACCCCGAAGAACGCCGAGAACAACGGGTCCGTGCCGTCGGCGTCGACGGCGGCGATCGCGGAGAACGCCGTGGTGATCACCGGGATCGCGGCCAGGCTGCCGACGAGCTGGCGCAGCGTGCGGATCTTGATCCACTCGGCGTGCAGGACGGGGGAGAACGGCATGGTCAGGCCTCCTGGGGCTGGGCGGTGAACTCGGCCTCGGCGCCGGTCAGATCGAAATAGGCCTGTTCCAAGGTGGCCTCCTGGGCGGCCAGTTCCAGTACAGGGATGCCCGCTTGCGACATGAGGCGGCCGAGGTCGTCCACGCGCGCGTGGCGCACGGTCCAGGTGCCGTGCTCGTCCCGGGAGGCGTCGTGGCCGTGGCGGGTGAGCAGGTCACCGAGACCGGCCGCGTCGGTGGTACGGATCCTGACCTGGGGCCGCACGCGCGCGTGGATGAACTCCTCGACCGAGGTGTCGGCGAGGAGGCGGCCCCGGCCGAGGATGACGAGGTGGTCGGCGAAGGCGGCGGTCTCGTGCATGAGGTGGCTGGAGACCAGGAGGGCACGGCCCTCGGCGGCGAGCCGGCGCAGCAGGGTGCGGATCCAGACGATGCCCTCGGGGTCGAGGCCGTTGGCGGGCTCGTCCAGCAGGATCACCTCGGGATCGCCGAGCAGGGCGGCGGCGATCCCGAGCCGCTGGCGCATGCCGAGGGAGTACGTCTTCACCCGCCGCCGCGCCACCGACGCGAGCCCGGTCTCCTCCAGGACCGCCTCGACCCGGCGGACGGGGATGCGGTTGCTCGCCGCGAGCGCGCGCAGATGGTCGTACGCGGTACGGGAGCCGTGGGCGGCCCGCGCGTCGAGCAGGGCGCCCACCCGGCGCAGCGGTTCGTCGAGTTCGGCGTAGGGCCGGCCGCCGATCGTCGCGGCGCCGGAGGTCGGCCGGTCGAGGCCCAGGACGAGCCGCATGGCGGTGGACTTTCCGGCGCCGTTGGGGCCGAGGAAGCCGGTGACACGGCCGGGGCGGACGCTGACGGTGAGGCCGTCCACAGCCCGGCGGCCGCCGTACTCCTTGGTGAGGTCCCGAAGGTCGATGCTGGTCATGGCACCAGCGTCGCCGGGCGCGCGGGGTCGGGTCCTCCCCCGCCGGTGGAGATCGTCTCCCCCGTGCGGGGGAGGGCCGATGTCCGTGCCGCCTGCGACGATGGCGGCATGGTCGCCCGCATGATCCGCTTGCTGCGCCCGCTGCTGCGCGGGACGACGTACACGCGCCTGCTGCATCTGTGGGTGCCCATGCTGATGGTCAGCGTGTGGCTCTTCATCGACATGTCGACCCCATGGATGCCCGCGCTGTTCCTCGTCCCGCTCGGCCTCGTTCCGGCTGTTCGGATGGGCGAAGGGGTGCAGGCGCGGCTGCTGCTGACGCCCGGTGAGGAGGAGCCGGGCATCTCCGTGACACCGTCGGTCTCGTGGCGGGACCGGTGGCGCACGGTGCTGTGGCTGGAGCTGCGCATGGCCCTCGGGGTGACGGCCGTGTTCGCCACGGTATGGATGCCGATCCTCGTGTACGAGCTGGCGAAGTGCGCGTGGGGAGGGGCCCCCTCCGGTTTCCCGCTGCTGGACCGGCTGCCGCCGGACCGGGCCTACGCCCTCCTCGTGCCGTTCCCTCTGCTCGCCCTGTACGGCGCGGTCGTCGGACTCGGCGCGCTCGTCACGGCGTGCGCGCGGCGGCTCCTCGGGCCGTCCGCCGCCGAGCGGCTGGCCACTCTGGAGGAGCGGACCGAGCAGCTACTGGAACGCACGCGGATCGCCCGGGAGTTGCACGATTCCATCGGGCACGCCCTGACGGTGGCGGTGGTGCAGGCGGGTGCCGCGCGGGCGGCGGGCGATCCGGATTTCACCGACCGTGCGCTGGGTGCGATCGAGGAGACGGGCCGGGCCGCCCTGGAGGATCTGGAGCGTGTCCTCGGGGTGCTGCGCGAGTCGGAGCGGCCGGTGAGTGCCCGGCCCACGCTGGCCGACGCCGGCCGCCTCCTGGACTCGGCCCGTGCCTCCGGTGCCAAGGTCGACGCCGAGGTGACCGGGCCCGTGGCGGCGCTTCCGGGGCCGGTCTCGCGCGAGGGATACCGCATCCTCCAGGAGGCGCTCACCAATGTGCTGCGGCACGCGGGAGCCGTTCCCGTACGGGTCCGGGTGGCCGTCGCCGACGGCACGCTCGCGCTGGAGGTCCGCAGTCTCCTTCCCGCCGCGATACCCGGGCCCGGGCGGGGCAGCGGCCTGCGCGGCATCCGGGAGCGCGCCGCGCTGCTCGGGGGCACTGCCCGTACCGGGCCGGACGAGGGCGACTGGCAGGTGCGCGTGGAGCTGCCGTTCGGCATCGTCCCGAAGAGGCGCGGGGCAGCGTCGGCCATGCGGTTGCCGCCGCGTGGGCGGGACCGGCCACGAGGGCGCGGCGGACGGTCGACCACCGATCACGACTTTCCCCAGCGGGGCGCTTAGGCTGGCCGGATGCCGGTCACCGTTCTCCTCGTCGACGACGAACCCCTGGTCCGCGCGGGGCTGCGGGCCGTGCTGGAGGCACAGCCCGACATCGAGGTGGTCGGCGAGGCGGCCGATGGGGCGGCGGTGATCCCGCTGGTGCGCCAACTGCGGCCGGACGTGGTCGCGATGGACGTGCGCATGCCGCTGCTGGACGGTATCGAGGCCACGCGCGCGGTGCTGCGCACCGTCGACGCGCCGCCGAAGATCCTGGTGGTGACGACCTTCGAGGACGACGAGTACGTGTACGAGGCCCTGCGGGCCGGTGCCGACGGGTTCCTGCTGAAGCGGGCCCGGCCGGCCGAGATCGTCCACGCGGTGCGTCTCGTGGCCGAGGGTGAGTCGCTGCTGTTCCCCGCGTCCGTACGGCAGCTCGCGGCCCGTTACGGCGGTGATCGCGCGGTCGGCGACCCGCTGGCGCAGGCCCGGCTGACCCAGCGGGAGGCGGAGGTGCTGCGGCTCATGGCGCGCGGGCTGACGAACGCGGAGATCGCCGCACGGCTGGTCGTCGGCACGGAGACGGTGAAGTCGCATGTGAGCGGTGTGCTGGCCAAGCTCGGGGCGCGGGACCGCACCCAGGCGGTGATCGCCGCCTACGAGTCGGGGTTCGTCGCGCCGGGCTGATCCGCGAAGGCCCGCCAGGTCGGCGCCGCCCGGCACTCGCCGGGGTGGGCCGGGCCGAGTACGATCCGCCCAACACGCCCGCGAGCTGGGAGGACGGACGGTGGGGCAGCTGACCGGCGGCGATCCCTCGCTGCTGCGAAGGATCAACTCCGCGGTGGTGCTGCACGCACTGCGTGCCACGGACTGCGCGACGCTCACCGAGATCACCCGGGTCACGGGCCTGTCCCGGCCGACCGTCGAGGGGGTCGTGGAGGGACTGATCGAGGCGGGGCTCGTGGTCGAGAAGGCCGCCGAGGAGGGCACCGCACGCCGCCAGGGGCGGCCCGCGCGCCGCTTCCGGTTCCGGGCCGAGGCCGGGCATCTGCTGGGCCTGGAGATCGGCGCGCACCGGGTCGCGGCGCTCCTGTCCGACCTGGACGGGCGGGTGCTGGGCGCGCAGGCCAAGGAGGTCGACGAGACGGCTCCGGCGGACGAGCGGCTGGAGCGTCTGCGCGGCGCGGTCGCCGAGCTGCTGCGACGGGCGGGCATATCCCGGGGTTCGCTGCGCGCGGTGGGCGTGGGCACACCGGGCATCGTGGAGGCGGACGGCACGGTGCGGCTGGGCACGGCCCTTCCGGAGTGGACGGGCCTTCGGCTCGGCGAGCGGCTCAGCCGCTCCTTCAAGTGCCCGGTCCTGGTGGAGAACGACGCCAACGCGGCGGCCGTGGCCGAGCACTGGAAGGGCGCGGCGACGGAGACCGACGACATGGTGTTCGTGCTGGCCGGACTGAGCCCGGGCGCGGGTTCGCTGATCGGCGGCCGGCTGCACCGCGGGTACGGCGGGGCGGCCGGGGAGATCGGCGCGCTGCATCTGCTGGGCCGGGAGGCGACCCCGGAGACGCTGCTGTCCACCACCGACGAGCCGTTGCATCCGCTGGACGAGCAGGCGGTCGCCGAGGTGTTCGCGCTCGCGCGAAAGGGCGACCAGCGGGCGCGGGCGGCCGTCGAGCGGTTCATCCAGCGGCTCGTGCACGACGTGGCCGCGCTGGTCCTGGCCCTCGACCCCGAACTGGTGGTGATCGGCGGCTGGGCGGCCGGCCTGGACGGCGTCCTGGATCCCCTGCGCCGCGAACTGGAGCGCTACTGTCTGCGGCCGCCCCGGGTGACGCTGTCCCTGCTCGGCGAGGCGGTCGTGGCCACGGGCGCGCTGCGACTGGCCCTGGACCATGTGGAGGAGCAACTGTTCGCGGTGGAGGGAACGGTCACCGCACGGCGCTGAGACGGCCAGGCGCACGGCGCCGGTGAGCCTCTCAGGCCGTCGCCGCCGGCTCCGTCACCGGGGAAACGCACCGCGCCCCGGTGGAGTTCCGGGGCGCGGCGAGGTGTGACGGGTGGCGACGAGGTGTGCGTCAGGAGGCCCGCTGCTCGGGGTCGTGGTGTATCTCGACGTCGGGCGAGTCCCCGAAGGTCAGCCGGCAGGTGTCGGCGCGGTACGTCGCCACGGAGAGCGCCGCGGTGCGGCCCTCGGCGAAGAAGCGCGTGGTGACGACCAGGACGGGCGAGCCGGGCAGCCGGTCGAGGTCCTTGGCGTCGTCCGCGCGGGCCGAGCCCAGCTCGACGGCGCGGTCCTGCCCCTCCAGGTCCAGGCGCTGCAGCTCGCGCAGCACCGCACGCGCGCGTGCGGGGCCGGACGGCGCGTCTATCGCGGTCAGGTCGGGCACCGAGGAGGCCGGGATGTAGAGCAGTTCGGTGGCGACGCGCTGGCCGTGGGACATCCGCGAGCGGCGCACGACGTGCACCTCGGCGGACCCGGTCTCCAGGGCCGCGGCGACGGCCGCGGGCGGCGCGTCCTGCTCGGAGTCCCCGGGCTGCCAGGCGTCGTCGCCGGCCCCCGGCCAGACGTGCCGCTCGGAGCCGACGGCCACACCCACGCGCGGCGGAGCGACGGTCGTGCCGACCCCGCGACGGCGCTGCAGCCGGCCCTCCAGCTCCAACTGCTCCAGGGCCTGGCGGAGCGTGGCGCGGGCGACACCGAAGCGGGCAGCCAGGTCGCGCTCGTTGGGCAGGATCTCGCCGACCGAGAACTCCGAGTCCAGTGCCTCGCTGAGCACGGTCCTGAGTTGCCAGTACTTCGGTTCCGGCACCGATTCCAGCTGCGTGGTCCCCACCCTGTCCTCCGCAAGAGCCGTGGTCCGGCGGTTTTTAGCGCCCTTGTTTATTAAAGGTTGTTGCACTTCTCTGCGACGATAGGGCGGCCCTCACCCTTGGTCAAGACCAATCCTCGATCCCTGACGAGACCTGGAGGCCCTGTGCCGCAGAGCGTTCACAAGCCGTTCGTTCGCGCGCGCGTGGGTGACATCGCGGCAAAGCCCTCGCCACAGGGCGAGGGCTCCGGGGCCAAAGTGACGGGTGGAGTGGGTCAGAGGCCGGCGAGAGACCCCAGTTTGTCCGGGTTCCGCATGATGTAGACGGTGGCGACGCGGCCGTCGACGACCTCCAGCTGGAAGACACTGTCCGGCTTGCCCGCGGACAGGACGAGCACGGCGACACCGCCGTTGATCTCGATGAGCCGGAGCGACACTTCCTGCACGCCCTGCGGGGCCACCGCGACCAGGAAGCGGCCCACCTTGTCGGCGGACTCCAGGACCCGTCGCGGGGTCTTCGCCTTGCCCCCGCTGTCTCCGACGAGACGGGTGTCCGGGGCCAGCAGGGACATCAGGCCGTCGAGGTCGCCCTCGGCCGCGGCGGCGAGGAACCGTTCGGTCAGGTCCCGGCGCTGGACGGGGTCGACCTCGTAGCGCGGCCGCCGCTCCTCGACGTGCCGACGGGCCCGCGCGGCGAGCTGCCGTACCGCCGCCTCGCCGCGGTCCAGCAGGGTGGCGATCTCGGCGAACGGGTAGCCGAAGGCCTCCCGCAGGACGAAGACGGCGCGCTCCAGCGGCGACAGCGACTCCAGGACGACGAGCACGGCGAGGGAGACGGAGTCGGCGAGCAGGGCGCGCTCGGAGGTGTCGGGGACGGTGTCCCCGAAGTCCGTGACGTACGGCTCGGGCAGCCAGGGCCCGACGTACGCCTCGCCGCGCGCCTTCACCTGGCGCAGCCGGTCGACGGCCAGCCGTGTGGTGATGCGCACGAGATAGGCGCGCGGCTCGCGGACCTCCGTGCGCTCGGCGCGCGACCAGCGCAACCACGCGTCCTGGACCACATCCTCGGCGTCGGCGACCCGCCCGAGCATGCGGTAGGCGACTCCCATGAGGAGGGGCCGGTTCTCTTCGAAGACGTCTGTCACGGTGTCGGCGCTCACCGCTTCATCCCATCCGACACACCCGGCGGTGTCCAGGCGGAATCGCTGCGTCGGCAGGGTGGCCCCGACCACAATGATCGCGGACCGCCGGTGGCCGGCGGCCTGGATCCGGAGGTGACCGATGCGGTACGCGGTGCTGGGCACGGGCGAGGTGGGCCGCACCTTGGCCGGCAGGCTCGTGGAGCTGGGCTACGAGGTGATCCTGGGCTCGCGGTCCAAGGACAACCCCGTCGCGCAGGACTGGGCCATGGCCACGGAAGGCCGCTCGCGCGCGGGGAC
Source organism: Streptomyces sp. NPDC002520 (assembly GCF_053595235.1). Lineage (NCBI taxonomy): Bacteria > Bacillati > Actinomycetota > Actinomycetes > Kitasatosporales > Streptomycetaceae > Streptomyces > Streptomyces sp. NPDC002520. Next base: position 52,734 of record NZ_JBSFXG010000039.1, read on the forward strand.
GTTCGCGGAGGCCGCCGCCGCGGGTGACGTGGTGCTCACCGCGGTGGGCGGCCGGGTGGCGCTCGATGCCCTGCGGGCGGCCGGCGAGGAGCATTTGGACGGCAAGATCGTGGTGGACGTCAGCAACCCCCTGCTGTTCGAGGGCGATCAGGTGCGTCTGGCCCCGGTGGAATCGGACAGTGTGGGCGAGCAGATCCAGCGCGCCTTTCCGCACGCGCGCGTGGTGAAGACGTTGAACACGGTCAACTGCCTGGTGATGGTGGATCCGGGGCGGGTACCGGGCGAGCACAACCTCTTCGTGTGCGGTGACGACGCCGGCGCCAAGCAGCAGGTGACCGAGCTGCTGGGGGAGTTCGGCTGGCCGGCGGACCGGGTGCTGGACCTCGGCGGGATCAAGGCGGCGCGCACGGTGGAGATGCTGGTGCCGCTCTGGCTCGCCCTCATGCGGCGCTTCGGGCACGCGGATTTCAACTTCGAGGTGCGCCGGGCACGTTGAGGCCGGAGCGGTGCCGGGTCGACGCGGGGGCCCGTCGAAGCCCCGTACGCGGGCATCCGGCCGCATGGGGGCTACCCGCCGGTAGTAATTGCTGACAAGCTGTCTAGGGCGTCCGTCAGCAGTCCACCCGAGGAGCACTCCATGTCCGCCACCGTCTCCTTCCCGGTCCCCGGTCCGCACGGCCCGAAGGACGTCACCGTGTCCTACGCGCGCGTGGGACACGGTGAGCCGCTGGTCCTGCTGCACGGCATCGGCCATCACCGGCAGGCCTGGGACCCGGTGGTGGACATCCTGGCGACCGAGCGCGAGGTCATCGCCGTCGACCTGCCGGGCTTCGGCGCGTCCCCGGGGCTGCCCAACGGCCTCGACTACGACCTGCCCACGACGAACTCCGTGCTCGGCGCCCTGTTCGAGGCGCTGGAGCTGGACCGCCCGCACGTGGCCGGCAACTCGCTGGGCGGCCTCCTGGCCCTGGAACTGGGCCGCGAGAAGCTCGTACGGTCCGTCACGGCCCTCTCCCCCGCCGGCTTCTGGACCGAGGCCGAGCGGCGGTACGCCTTCGGCCTGCTGCTCACGATGCGCGGCATCGCCCAGTGGCTCCCGGCGCCCCTGGTGGAGCGGCTGTCCCACTCGGCGGCCGGCCGCACCGTACTGACGAGCACCATCTACGGCCGCCCGGCCCGCCGTTCACCCGACGCCGTGGTCGCCGAGACGCTCGCGCTGGCAGGGGCCACCGGGTTCGACGCGACGCTCCGGGCGGGCACCACCATCCGGTTCACCGACGACCTGCCCGGCATGCCGGTCACCGTGGCCTGGGGGACCCGCGACCGGCTCCTCGTGCGCCGCCAGGGGATCCGCGCCAAGCAGATGATCCCGCACGCCCGGCTGGTGCGACTGCCCGGCTGCGGACACTGCCCGATGAACGACGACCCGGCGCTGGTCTCCCGCGTCATTCTCGACGGCAGCCGCTGAGGGCCACCGCATAGGGCTGCCTCTGAGGGCTGCCGCAGACCTCTGCCGACCGAGCGCTGCCCAGCACGAGCACGTCCCCGCACGAGCCCTTTCCCGCGCGAACGTTTCCGAGGGTGCGCGGCCGGGGATCACTGCGGGCCTGCTCACCATCGCCGAACCGCCCGAACGGTGCGGCCCGGAGAACGACTTCCTGGAACGTCCCGCCGGCACCGGGACCGCCACCCCCCACTCGCCGTATCACGGTCGACGCGACAGCCGGTATGACGGCCGGTCAGGCCCGTGCACGCGCCTTGCGACGCACCGTTGTTCACTCGCGGTTCGCATGAGCGCCGTCGCGCACCAGTAGGTGTGGCTCCGCACACTGGCCAGATCCCATTCCAGGAGGCACAGCCATGTCACACCGTCCGTTCCCGGGCCGTCGCAGCGTTCTGCGCGGCTCCCTCGCCGCGTCGGCGGCCCTGACCCTGCCCGTGGGCCTCGGCGCGGCGCCGGCGTTCGCACGCTCCGGACGGCCCGAGGCGGGCTGGGGCGTACAGGTGGGCGATGTGAGCGCCGACTCGGGCCTGGTGTGGGTGCGTTCGGACCGGCCGGCCCGGATGATCGTGGAGACGTCGGCCACCGAGTCGTTCCGCGACGCGCGCCGCTGGCAGGGCCCGCTGCTGGGCCCGGACAGCGACTTCACCGGCACCACCCGGCTGCACGGGCTGCCGTCCGGCGAGCAGATCCACTACCGCGTGCTGCTGGCCGACCCGGACGACCCGCGGCGCACCGGCGAGCCCGTGTCCGGCACCTTCCGCACCGTATCGCGGCGCCGCCGGGACGGGGTGCGCTTCCTGTGGTCCGGCGACCTGGCGGGCCAGGGATGGGGCATCAACCCCGACCGGGGCGGCTACCGGATCTACGACGCGATGGCGAAGCTGGACCCGGACTTCTTCCTGTGCAGCGGCGACAACATCTACGCCGACGGTCCGATCGCCGCGACGCAGGCGCTGCCGGACGGCAGCACCTGGCGGAACATCACCACCGAGGAGAAGGCGAAGGTCGCCGAGACCCTTGCCGAGTACCGGGGCAACTTCCGGTACAACCTGCTCGATGAGAACCTCCGGCGGTTCAACGCCCAGGTGCCGTCCGTCATCCAGTGGGACGACCACGAGGTCCGCAACAACTGGTACCCGGGCGAGGTGATCGCCTCCACCGACAGCCGGTACACCGAGAAGAGCATCGACGTGCTGGCGGCGCGCGCCCGGCGGGCGTTCAGCGAGTACTTCCCGGTCTCCACGCTGCGTCCGGGCGCGCGGGACGGCCGCGTGTACCGCGTGCTGCGGCAGGGCCCGCTGCTGGACGTGTTCGTGCTGGACATGCGCACCTACCGCAACGCGAACTCGCCCGACGACCAGGCCGTCGACCCGCAGGGCATCCTGGGCCGTGAGCAACTGGAGTGGCTGAAGCGGGAGCTGTCCCGCTCGCGTGCGGTGTGGAAGGTGATCGCCGCGGACATGCCGATCGGGCTGGTCGTGCCCGACCCGATGGAGAACAGGCCGAACTTCGAGGCGGTGGCCCAGGGCGACCCGGGCGCCCCGCTCGGGCGAGAGCTGCAGATCGCGGAGCTGCTGCGGTTCGTCAAGCACCGCCGGATCACTGGCACGCTGTGGCTGACGGCCGACGTGCACCACACCTCCGCCCAGCACTACCAGCCGTCGCGGGCCGCGTTCACCGACTTCGAGCCGTTCTGGGAGTTCGTCTCCGGGCCGCTGAACGCCGGTGCGTTCCCGGCCAGCGCGCTGGACGGCACGTTCGGTCCGGAGCGGGTGTTCGTGAAGGCGCCGACCGCGTCGAACGTCTCGCCCGCCGGCGGATACCAGTTCTTCGGAGAGGTCGACATCGACGGCGGCAGTGGCGAGTTGACGGTTCGTCTGCGGGAGCAGGACGGCTCCGTGCTGTTCACGCGGACGCTGCGGCCGGGACTGGTCGGCCAGTAGGAAACGGGCAGGCCGGCGCGGCGGGTCCAGCAGGCGGACCCGTCACCGTCGCGGCGTCCGGTCCCGTACCCTCGTTGGCGTGCCGCGCACCGGCGTCATCCCCTGGTGCGCGGCACGTCTCCCCGCCCGGCGACTTCGCTTCCGAGTAGAGGTTTTCGCAGGTCGGGGCCGACTGTCAGTGGTCGCCTCTACGGTTTTTCCATGAACGACCACTGCAGGCCGTGGCCTGTCGTCGACCCCCCGCGCCGCGCTCCGACACGGACAGCCGCCTCCTCGGGCTGGAAACCACCCGGGGGGCGACACTTACGGGCGTCGAGGACCATCCGCGATTCTTCGCGGGCTTTCTGACCTCGCCTCAGGTCGCGTCGACCGCGCACGACCACCTCCGACGTCAACAATCCGCTGCGCCGTGGCGGCGGACCGCGCCGAGCGGTCTGGGGCGGACGGGACGGCACCGTGCCGCATCTGGCTGAGGCGGCCGCCGCAGCGGCTCGTCCCGACTGGTCACTCAGGCCCGACGGCTGCGTGACCTGCCGGCCGAGGAGGTGGCCGCCCGAGCCGGCGGGGAGGCTCCGCACCACGTCGGCGGGTCACTCACCGGGACAGTAGAAAGTGAAATAAAAGGGTCGGAAGCATGCTTTACCCATCGGTCACAAACCGTTCGTGATCACGCAACACCGTTCCTTCACAGTGGGTGCATGACTCCGGACATGTCTCATGTGACCCGGGCGAGGCACGGACGCCCCGTCCACCACTGGCGGCGGGACCTCGTCGAGCTCGCCGCGATGTTCACGGCCGTCGCGGTCGCGGACGCGGTGGCGAACCTGATCGGACACGGCCCCGGCGGCCCCGCGCTGCTGGTGATCTCGGCCGTCGTGCTGACCGCGACCGCGGGCTTCCACGTCTGGTGGGCACGGCGCCACGGACACGCACCGCCGACCGAGGATACCGGTGCCCGGCGGGCCGCGGCAGCGCGGTCCGCCGGGCCGGCCGGGCAGCCCGCCGCGCCCCCGTCGGAGGTGGCCGCGGCGAGCACGCTGTGGCGGATGCGGACGACGGTGAGGGACGAGCCCGGCTCGCTGGCCGCACTCTGCACGGCACTGGCCGAACAGCGGGTGGACATCCTGAGCCTGCAGACGCATCCGCTGGCCGAGGGCACGGTGGACGAGTTCCTGCTGCGGGCGCCGGGCACGCTGACGGCGGCCGAGCTGAGCCGGGCGGTCTCGCTGGCCGGCGGCACGTCCACCTGGACCGAGCGGGCCGACGCCCACGACCTGGTCGACGCCCCCACCCGGGTCCTCGGCCTCGCCACCCGCACCGCGCTGGACGCGGCCGAACTTCCGCTGGCGCTCAGGCAGTTGCTGGGCCGGTGCACGATCCGCTCGCTGCCGGCCAGGCCGGTCGGTGGTGGTCGCGGGCCGGAGCCGGTGCCGGTCGAGGGCGTGCTCGAGGACACCGTGATGCGACTGCGGGCGCCCGAGGGCGGGGTGCTGACCGTGGAGCGGCCGTATCTGCCTTTCACGCCGACCGAGTTCGCGCGGGCGCGGGCCCTCGTGGAGCTGGACACCCGGCTCGGTCCCCGGATCCCGACGGGCCAGGACGTGCTGACGCTGGCCGAGGGCGACGACATCACGGTGCGCCGGGTCGACACCGGTGAGCTGCCGGCCGCGCGGGCGATGCACGAGCGCTGCTCGCCGCGCACCCTCGGCATGCGCTACCACGGCCCGGTCGGCGACGTGGACCGCTATCTGAAGCACCTGCTCAGCCCGCGATTCGGCCGCACGCTGGCCGCGCAGACCAGCTCGGGCCGTGTCGTCGGCCTGGGGCATCTGCTGTGGGACGGCGACGAGACCGAGGTCGCTCTGCTGATCGAGGACGAGTGGCAGCGGCGCGGCATCGGTTCCAAGCTGCTCGGCCGGCTGGTGGCGATGGCGGCGGAGGCGGGCTGCGAGAACGTGTACGCCGTGACGCAGTCCTCCAACACGGGGATGGTCGCGGCGATGCGCGGCCTCGGGCTGCCCCTGGACTACCAGGTCGAGGAGGGCACCCTGGTCGTCACGGCCCGCCTGGACGCCGCCCCGGCGCTCTCCCGGCCGCCGTACGGCACCCTGCCGGGCCGGACGGGCGACGCCGCCCACCGCGACTGAAACCCCGGCGACGGACGGACGACGGCCCGGCGGAGCCCCGCCGGGCCGTTCGCGTACGAACTCGGGTCGATCACGCGGATCCGGGCATCAGTTGACCGCCTCCCGCAGCGGTACGGGGGTGCGGACGGCCGCGCCCAGGGCCTGGTCCAGGTCCGCCCACAGGTCGTCGACGTCCTCGAGGCCGACCGACATCCGCAGCAGCCGGTCGCTCACTCCGGCGCCGCGGCGGTCGTCGGCGTCGACGATGCGGTGGCTGATGGACGCGGGGTGCTGGATCAGCGTGTCCACGCTGCCGAGGCTGACCGCCGGGGTGACCAGCCGGACCCGGGAGATCACCTCGTGCGGGTCGCCGTGCACCTCGAAGGCGACCATGGCGCCGCCCAGGCGCGGGTAGCGGACCTCCGCGACGCGCGGGTCGGCGGCGAGCCGGCGGGCCAGTTCGGCGGCCGTCGCGGAGGCGGCCCGGACCCGCACCGGCAGGGTGGACAGCCCGCGCAGCAGCAGATAGCCGGCCAGCGGATGCAGGACGCCTCCGGTGGCGAACCGGATCTGGCGCAGCTTGCCCGCGAACTCCTCGTCGCAGGCCACCACCCCGGCCAGCACGTCGCCGTGGCCGCCGAGGTACTTGGTGGCGCTGTGCAGCACCAGCCGGGCGCCCCGCTCGGCCGGGCGTTGCAGGACGGGCGTGGCGAAGGTGTTGTCGGCGAGCAGCGGGACGGTGCCGCAGGCGTGGGCGACGGCCCGCAGGTCGACCTCGGCGAGCGTGGGGTTGGCCGGGGTCTCGACCATCACCAGACCGGTGTCGGGACGCAGCGCGTCGGCGATCCCGGCGGGGTCGGTCCAGGTCACCTCGGTGCCCAGGAGCCCGGCGGTCAGCAGATGGTCGCTGCAGCCGTACAGGGGCCGTACGGCGACCACATGGCGCAGGCCCACAACCGAGCGGGCGAGAAGGACGGCGCTGAGCGCGGCCATGCCGCTGGCGAACGCGACGGCGGACTCGGTGCCCTCGAGCCGGGCGAGCGCGGTCTCGAACCGGGCGACGGTCGGATTGCCGAGGCGGCCGTAGACCGGCGGCCCGACCGGGTCGGCGCCGTCGGTGGCGAAGGCGTCGATGCGGGCGGCCTCGGCGCGGCTGTCGTACGAGGGGTAGGTGGTCGACAGGTCGATCGGAGGGGCGTGCAGGCCCTGGCGTGCGAGGTCGTCGCGGCCGGCGTGCACGGCCTCGGTGGCCAGTGCTCTCGGTGCGGTGCGTACGCCGTCGTAGGCACCGGTGCTCGCTGAGTCCATGGTCGAAGGGTGGACAGCGGACGGGTGAACGGAATCGAACACCGTGCTACGTTCGGCCAATGGCTGAATCCGTCGTACTGGATCCGGTGGATCTTCACCTGCTGCGGCTGTTGCAGAACGACGCCCGGACCACGTACCGCGACCTCGCCGCGCAGGTGGGCGTGGCGCCGTCGACCTGTCTGGACCGGATAACCCGGCTGCGCCGCTCGGGCGTGATCCTCGGCCACCAGCTGCGGCTGGACCCGGCGAAGCTGGGCCGGGGGCTCGAGGCTCTGCTCTCGGTGCAGGTCAGGCCGCACCGGCGGGAGTTGGTGGGGCCGTTCGTGGAGCGCATCCGGGCGCTGCCGGAGTCGCGGACGGTGTTCCATCTGACCGGGCCCGACGACTACCTCGTGCATGTGGCCGTGGCGGACATGGCCGATCTGCAGCGGCTGGTGCTCGACGGGTTCACGTCGCGGCGGGAAGTGGCCCGGGTGGAGACCCGGTTGATCTTCCAGCAGTGGGACTGCGGACCGCTGCTGCCCCCGGCCACGCCCACAGCTGAATCGGTGGGACACGGGTGACGCGGGTGCGGTCCTGGAACGAGGATGGGCGACATGTCTGAGACCAAGACCCTGCTGCCCCGCCAGGTCGCCGACGCCTACGTCGACGACCTGATCGCCCTCGACCCGGTCACCGGCACCTACCTCGGGGTGAAGGAGAGTTCGGGCAGACTGCCCGACTACTCACCGGAAGGTCAGCAGGCCCTCGCGGAGCTGGCCCGGACCACGCTGGCGCGGCTCGACGAGGCCGAACGGCAGCCCGGTGCGGACAGCGACGTCGAGCGTCTCTGCGGGCGGCTGCTGCGGGAGCGGCTGACCGCCGAACTCGCGGTGCACGAGGCGGACGAGCACCTGCGCGCGGTCGGCAACATGCACACGCCGGGGCATGCCGTGCGGGAGGTCTTCACCGTGACCCCGACGCAGACGGACGAGGACTGGGCGGCGGTCGCCCAGCGGCTGCGCGCGGTGCCGGCCGCGCTCGCCGGCTACCGGGAGTGTCTGGAGCTGGGGCTGGAGCGCAAGCTGCACGCGGCGCCCCGGCCGACCACGACCTTCGTCGAGCAGCTCACCGAGTGGTCCGACACGGACGGCACGGGCCGCGGCTGGTTCGAGGACTTCGCCGCCGCCGGCCCGGACACGCTGCGCGCCGAGCTGGACGACGCGGCCCGTGCGGCGACCGCCGCCGTGGGGGAGCTGCGGGACTGGATGCGGGACGTGTACGTGCCGGCCGTCGAGGGCGCCCCGAACACGGTGGGCCGCGAGCGGTACGCGCGCTGGTCCCGCTACTTCAACGGCACCGACCTCGATCTGGACGAGGCGTACGCGTACGGCTGGTCGGAGTTCCACCGCCTGCTCGGCGAGATGAAGAAGGAGGCCGAGAAGGTGCTGCCCGGTGCCGAGTCGCCGTGGGTGGCGCTCGCGCACCTGGACGAGCACGGCCGGCACATCGAGGGCGTCGACGAGGTCCGGGAATGGCTGCAGGGTCTGATGGACCGGGCCATCGGAGATCTGGACGGCACGCACTTCGAACTCGCGGAGCGGGTGCGGAAGGTGGAGTCGTGCATCGCCCCGCCCGGTGGCGCCGCGGCGCCGTACTACACGGCTCCGTCGGAGGACTTCTCGCGCCCCGGCCGGACCTGGCTGCCGACCATGGGACAGACCCGGTTCCCGGTGTACGACCTGGTGTCGACCTGGTACCACGAGGGCGTGCCCGGGCACCATCTGCAGCTCGCGCAGTGGGCGCACGTGGCCCAGGACCTCTCCCGCTACCAGGCCACGGTCGGCATGGTGAGTTCCAACGCGGAGGGCTGGGCGCTGTACGCGGAGCGCCTGATGGACGAGCTGGGCTACCTCTCCGACCACGAGGAGCGGCTCGGCTACCTGGACGCCCAGATGATGCGCGCGGTCCGGGTGATCATCGACATCGGCATGCACCTGGAGCTGGCCATCCCGGCGGACTCGCCGTTCCACCCGGGTGAGCGGTGGACGCCGGAGCTGGCCGAGGAGTTCTTCGGGTCGTACAGCAGCCGTCCGGCGGACTTCGTGGAGAGCGAGCTGACCCGCTATCTGACGATCCCGGGCCAGGCGATCGGCTACAAGCTCGGCGAGCGGGTCTGGCTGCTGGGCCGGGAACGGGCGCGTGAGCGGCACGGTGACGCCTTCGACCTGAAGGCCTGGCACATGGCGGCCCTGTCGCAGGGCTCGCTGGGCCTGGACGACCTGCTGGACGAGCTGTCCCGGCTCTGACCCGCCCGAGGGCCTGGCGCGCTCGGCGCGCTCAACGGCGGAAGCCGCCCTCGGAGTTGACGACCTCGCCGGTGACCCAGCCCGCCTCGTCGGTGGCCAGCCACGCGATGAGCCGGGCCGGGTCGTCCGGCCGGCCCCACCGCCCCGAGGGGGAGCGGGCGGCGACGGCGGCGTGCGCCGCGCCGGTGGCGTAACCGGTGTCCACGGGCCCGGGGTTGACCGTGTTCACGGTGATCCCGTGCTCCGCGAGGGTGGTGGACAGGGAGCGGGTGACCGAGGCGAGCGCGCCCTTCTGGAGGGCGTAGGCGATCTCGTCGGGCATGCCGCCGGCGATGTCCTGCCCGGAGGTCATCATCACGACCCGTCCGCCCGGGGTCCCCGCCGGCAGCGCGGTCCGGGCGCGGGCGTACGCCTGCACGAGGAGCAGGACCGAGCGGGTGTCCACCGCCCAGTGGGCGTCCAGCATCGCGGCGTCGATCTCGTCCAGGGTGCCGTCGGACCCGCTGAGGGCGTGGTTGGCGACGAGAATGTCGAGCCGGCCGAACTCCCCCACCACGTCGTCGACGAGCCGGGCCGGTGCCGTCGGGTCGGACAGGTCTCCGGGGCCCGAGACGACCCGCGCCCCGGGATCACCGAGCGCCTCCCGCACGGAGTCCACGACCGCTTCGAGGCTGTCCGCGCCCCAGGGCATGGCGATGTCGTGCGGCACGTGGTGATGGACGTACACACTCGCTCCGTACGCGGCCAGCCTGCGGGCCACCGCATGCCCGATCCCGGCCCGTCTGGAGGCACCGGTCACCAGCGCGGTGCGCCCGCGCAGGGGCAGCGGGTCGCGGCGGAGTTCCTCGACGGCGGGATACGTGGGCCCGGACATGGTCGGCCACGGTACGCGGGGGCGGGGTGGGGCGCGAGCGAATATCGCGACCGCCCGGCCGCCGGGCCGGGAGGAGGCGCTTCCCCTTCCCTCGCACTCCCCCTCGGCCGTACGGCCCCCTCCCGGTGGCGCGCGCGGCGGGTACGCGGATTGCTGGGCGCAGGGCGATGTGGAGGAGGTGGGCCTGGTATGCAGGGCAAGGGGTCGCGGCAGGAGGCGTTGGAGACTCCGTGGGCAGCCGGGCTGGCCGGGGTCGTGTTCGCGCTGTTGCTGGCGGCGGCGATCGTGCTGATCCGGCTGGGTCTTCCCGAGGGGGCCGAGGCGGCCGCCCCTGAAGGTCTGACGAACCCGGAGCGGCGGGACGCGGTGCGGGCGGCCCTCGCGCTCGTCCCGTTCGCCGGCATCTTCTTCCTGTGGTTCGTCGGGGCCGTGCGGGCCCATGTCGGTGCGGTCGAGGACCGGTTCCTCGCCACGGTCTTCCTCGGCAGCGGGCTGGTCTTCACGGCCACGCTGTTCGGCGCGGCCGCGGCGGCCACCTCCACGCTCGACGCCGGGCGCTCCTCGGGTGCCTCCCTGGGGCCGGCCGCCTGGTACTTCGGCCGGTATTTCGCGTACTCGATGATGACCGAGTACGCGATGCGGATGGCGGGCGTCTTCGTGTCGTCGATGTCGGTGATCGGGCACCGCCTGGGCGTACTCCCGCGCTGGCTGACGACCGTGGGCTTCCTCTGCGCGCTGACACTGCTGTTCGTCTCGTCGAACGTGCCCTGGGCGGAGCTGGTCTTCCCGGCCTGGTCGCTGCTGCTGAGCCTGCACATCCTGTCGGTGAGCCGCCGTAACGCGTCACGTTCCGCGACGGGCGCGTGAGGGTCACCCGATCGGCGTGCCAATGCGCGCGGGCCCGGTGCCGCGCCTTCCATGCTGGCGGACAGGGGATGACCGCCGTCCGGGAGTGCCCACGGGGAGTGGGCGGTGTGCACCGGACCCCGCCACCGGAAGGGCGCAGCGTCGATGAGGCTCGTCGTGGATCTCAACAAATGCCAGGGATACGCCCAGTGCGCGTTCCTCGCCCCCGACATCTTCGCCATGCACGGTGAGGAGTCGCTGATCTACAACCCACTGGCGCGGGAGGAACAGCGAGAACAGCTGGCCCGGGCCGTCGCCGCCTGCCCGGTGCAGGCGATCACCGCCGACGGCCTGGACGGCGTGGAAGGGCGGGCGGCGCAATCCGGACGGGAGACGTCCGATGCCCGCTGACTACATGGACTGGCTCCGGCGCGAGGGCAGGATCGTGATCGTCGGCGCCTCGCTGGCCGGTCTGCGGGCCGCCGAGACCCTGCGCGCCGAGGGCTTCACCGGTTCGCTGACCCTCGTCGGTGACGAGCCGTACGAGCCGTACGACCGGCCGCCGTTCTCCAAGGCGGTACTGCTGGGCAAGGCCGCCCCCAACCGCACCGACCTGCCCCAGCGCCGCAACGTCGACGCGAAGTGGCGGACCGGTGTCGCGGCGACCGGCCTGGACCTGGCGGCCATGCGGGTACGGCTCGCGGACGGGGACGAGGTCGAGTACGACCGGCTGCTCATCTCGACCGGCGTGCGCGCCCGGCCCTGGCCGAACGAGGCGGAGGCACGGCTCGACGGCGTCTTCGTGCTACGCACCCGGGACGACGCGGTCGGCCTGGTCGAGCGGTTGCGGGCCGGCGCGCGACGGGTGTTCGTGATCGGGGCCGGGTTCGCCGGTTCGGAGGTCGCCTCGGCCTGCCGGGAGCTGGGGCTCGCCGTCACGGTGGCGGAACGGGCCGGCGCCCCGCTGGTGGGCGCGCTCGGCGGCGTGGTCGGCGCGGTCGCCGCCGATCTGCAGATCGAGAACGGCGTGGACCTGCGCACCGGTGTCACGGTGACGACGCTGGAGGGCGACTCGGTCGGCAGGGTGCGCGCCGTCCATCTGTCCGACGCGAGTGTCGTCGAGACGGATGTCGTGATCGTCTCGCTGGGTTCGCAGCGCAACACCGAATGGCTGACCGGGTCGGGGCTGGGTGCGGGTCCGCGCGGCATCGCCTGTGACGCGGGCTGCCGGGCGTTCGACTTCCGGGGCATCGTGACCGACAACATCTTCGTCGCGGGTGATGTCGCGCGTTCCCCGCACCCGTTGTTCGGCTACCAGTTCCTCGCGCTCGAACACTGGGGCAACGCCGTGTCCCAGGCCGAGACCGCGGCGCACAACATGATCTGCGCGCCCGCCGAACGGCGCCCGCACATGTGGATGCCGGCGTTCTGGTCCTCGCAGTTCGGGGTGAACATCAAGTCGGTGGGCGTGCCGACCATGGGCGAGGAACTGATGATCACGCAGGGCTCGCTCAACGAGCGCCGGTTCGCCGGCGTCTACGGGCACCAGGGCCGGGTCGTGGCCGCGGTGACCTTCGACAACACGAAGTGGCTGGAGTTCTATCAGCGGGAGATCGAGCGGGGGGCGCCGTTCCCGGTCGAGTACACGACGATGGACCGCCGTCCCGGTGGCCGGCGTCCGGTCTCGTCCGACTTCCCCGACCCGGCGCTGCCCACCCACGGTCCCACCGTGACCCTCACCGGCTACTCGCCGGCCGACCGCCGCATGGTCTTCACCCCGGCCCGCCACTGACCGCCGTCCGTGCCCCGACGCTTCAAGGACCTGTCATGACGCAAGCCTCACTGGCGCGCCAGATCGTGGACTACGCGAACCGCGCCAACCCGTATCCGCTGTACGCGGAGCTTCGCAAGACGCCGGTGCTGCACGAGGAGGAGGACGGCCCCTACATCATCAGCTCGTACTGGGACATCGAGAGCCTGCTCCACGACCCGCGGATCAGCTCCGACGCCACCAACCTGGCCGCCGCCGGGAACGGCCGGTTCGCCCAGGCCGAGGACACCGGCCTGCCGCCGTCCTTCATCCGGCTCGACCCGCCCGAGCACGACCGGCTGCGGCGCATCGCCAACAGCGCCTTCGGGCCGCCCCACAAGCCGCGCCGGGTGTACGACATGCAGGGCGAGATGCGTGCCATCGTCACCGAGCTGATCGACGCCTTCGGGGACGCCCGGGAGATCGACCTGGTGGACCAGTTCTCCTACCCCTTCCCGGTGACCGTGATCTGCCGGCTGCTCGGCGTGCCGCGGGAGGACGAGCCGCACTTCCGTGAGCTGGTCGACCCGATCGTCGCCGGCCTCGACCCCCGGACGCAGCTGGACCCGGTCGCCTCGAAGGCCGTGCAGGACTCACGCGTGCAGCTCGGCATGTATCTGTCCGGGCTGGTGAACCAGCGGATCAAGGAGCCGCGCGACGACATGCTGTCCGACCTGGCCAACAGCCAGGGGCCGGACGGATCCATGTCGATGATGGAGGTGCTGGCCACCGCGGTGCTGCTGCTGATCGCCGGGCACGAGACGACGGTCAACCTGATCACCAACGGCATGCTGACCCTGCTGCGGCATCCGGAGGTCCTGGAGCGGCTGCGCAAGGACCCGGAGCTGTCGACCAGGATCGTGGAGGAGCTCCTGCGGTACGAGCCGCCCGTGCAGTTCGTCCCGCAGCGCACCAACATCACGGACATCGAGGTGCGCGGGGTCACGATCCCCAAGGGCTCGCGGATCTGGCTGGTCCTCGCGGCGGGCAACCGGGACCCGGAGCGGTTCCAGGACCCCGACCGCTTCGACCCGGACCGCGAGGACATCGAGCACCTCGGCTTCGGCAGCGGCGTCCACAGCTGCTTCGGTGCCCCGCTGGCCCGGCTGGAGGCCCAGATCGCGCTGACGGAGCTGGCCCGGAGGCTGGAGGATCCCCGGCTCGTCGAGGACCCGCCGCCGTACCGGGAGAACCCGCTGCTGCGGGGTCCGCGTCACCTGAAGATCGCCTTCGGCAACCTGCGTTGAGGCACCCGAGCCGGCCGCGGCGGCTCGGCCCGTCGGCCCGTCGGCCCGTCGCTCTGAACGGCTGTCGCCCTGAGCGGATGTCGTCGTCCGGGCTCAGGACGCGATCCGCCGGAGCCGCACGAGACCGACCCAGGTCTCCGGCTCCGGCTGGGCGTAGGCGGCCCGCACCGCGTAGGTGCCCGCCTCCAGCGGTACACGGAGGTGTTCCGTGCGGTCGGCGCCCGTGCCCGGCCAGGCCGAGTCGAAGAGCACGACCGGGCCGGGCACGTGCCAGCGCAGCTCCGTCCCCCAGGCCGCGGTGCCGAGCGCGGCGCGGACGCCGGCGAGCAGTTCGCCCTCCGAGTTCGCGGCGGACCACCGTACGAAGGTGCTCTGGTCCGCCAGGTAGGTGGTGGCGGCGGGCTCGTCGCCGAGGACCAGGGCCGCGCTGTCACCGACCGGCAGCAGGCCGACATAGCCGTCGACCTCGCAGGCGCGGTCGTAGTCGGTGTCCAGGTCCTCGCTGTCTGCCCCCGCCCAGAACGGCAGCACCGTCTCCGGAACCGCTATCAGCGGGCCACCGCCCGACTCCACCCACTCCAGTACACCTGCACCTGCACCTGGATCCGCGTATCGCACCATGGGGGCGAACCTACACGGCGGCCGGGGCCGCGCGGTCAGCAACCGCGCTCGCCCTCGACGGGTGCGGTCAGAGGGTCGGCGTCGCGTCGCGGCCGGATCGGCGCGCTGGATTCGGTGACCACGAGCGTGGTGTACTCCTCGCCCCTGCCCCGGCGTCCGCTGGGCCGCCGACTCGTCACAGGCCCCGCTGTCTGAGTGAGGACCCCGATCGGCCCTTGATCACCTCGAGTTGGGCGTGGATGCGGCGGCGCAGGTCGGCGACGTGGCTGACGATGCCGACGCTGCGGTCGCGTTCGCGCAGCGAGTCGAGGACGTCGAGGACCTCGTCGAGGGTCTGGTCGTCGAGGCTGCCGAAGCCCTCGTCGATGAAGAGGGTGTCCAGGCGGACGCCACCGGCCTCGTCGGTGACGACGTCGGCAAGCCCGAGGGCGAGGGCGAGGGAGGCGAAGAAGGTCTCGCCGCCGGACAGGGTGGCGGTGTCGCGTTCCCGGCCGGTCCAGGCGTCCACGACGTGCAGACCGAGCCCGCTGCGGCCGCGTCCGCTGCGGTCGTCGGAGTGGACGAGGGTGTAGCGGCCCGCCGACATCCGCTGGAGGCGGACCGTCGCGGCGGCGGCGACCTGTTCCAGGCGGGCCGCCAGCACGTACGACTCCAGGCGCATCTTGCGTTCGTTGTCGGCGGAGGTGCCCGCGGTGAGGGCGGCCAGGCGGGCCACCCGGTCGTACTCCTCGCGCAGCGGCGCGAGCGTGCGTGCGCCGGCCGTGGCCCGGGTGGAGAGGCGGTCCAGCTCGGTGCAGCGGCGGCCGGCCAGGTCGCGGGCCGAGACGGCCTCGCGCAGCCGCCGTTCCGCCGCGGCCGCGGTCCGCTCCGCCGCAGCAATGTCGGCGGGGGACCGCTTCGCGGCGGCCTCGGTGTCGGCCTCGGCCAGCACGGCGCGTACGGCGGCCTCCTCGGACTGCCAGGCGTCCAGGCGGTGTTGCAGTTCGCGGTGGGCGGCGGCGGCCAGCAGGGCGTCGGCGGCGGCCTGCGGGGTGTCGAAGCCCGCGCGGTAGGCGGCGTCGGCGAGGCGGGCGTCGGCGTCCTTGAGGTGCTGGGCGGCGTCCTCGGCGGCGCGTACCGCGTCGGCGGCGCCGGTGAGCAGGGCCGCCTGCCGTTCCAGCTGTGCGGCGCGGGCGGCCACGCTCTCGGCGGCGCCGCGCGCCTGCGCCAACTCCTCTTCCAGGGTGGCCTGTTCGCGTTCCAGGGTGTCGCGCCGGGTGAGCCGGGAGGCGGCCCGGACGGCGGCCTGCTGGCGGTCCGCCAGGCGCTGCTCGCGTTCGCGTTCGGCCTGTCGCAGTTCCTCGTGTGCGGCGTGCAGGGCGGAGGCGTCGCGGCGGGCGCGCGCGTGCTCCTGTTCCAGCGCGTCGGCCTCGGCGGCCAGCCGGGCGGTGGGGGTGTCACCGGCCTCGGCGGTGGCGGCGGCAAGCGCCTCGCGGACGAGGCCGAGGCGCCGCCCGTCCTCGGTGCGCCGCTCGTCGGCCCGCTGGTGGGCGGCGAGGGCGGCTTCCTCGGCCTCGCGGTCGACGTGGCCGGCGACCTTGCGGGCCGGTGCGGGGTGTTCGGTGGCCCCGCAGACGGCGCAGGGCTCGCCGTCGGTGAGGTGGCTGGCGAGTTCGGCGGCGATGCCGCTCAGCCGCTGTTCCTTGAGGTCCAGCCAGTGGGAGCGGGCGTCCAGGGCGCCCTGTTCGGAGGCGAGCGCGCTGCGCTGTGCCTGCTCCAGGTCGGCGGCCAGCTCGTCCCGGGTCCGCGCCGCGGCGAGCCGGCGCCGTGCGGGGTCGCGCTGGACGGCGAGCTGTTCGACGCGTGTCGCCGCCTCCTGGGCGGTCTCGACGCGGGACTGCAGGGCCGCGCGCGTGGTGTCCCAGTCGGCGAGCCAGGCGTCCGCCTCGCGCAGGACGTCGTCGTCGGCGCGCTCCTGCCGGTCCAGACCGCCCCGCTCCTCGACGAGTTCGGTGAGCCGCTGCTCGGCGCGCCGGGCCGACTCCAGGCCGCCCAGTTCCTCCGCGGCACGGCGGGCGGCGGCCGCGAGGCCCGCGGCACCGGCGCCGGCGTAGGAGTCGGGCAGCATCCCTCGCGCGCGTGCCTCGGCCGCCGCGGCCCGCCGGTGCGCCGACTCCGCGTCCTGACGCAGGTCGAGCGCGGGCGCCACGTTCTCCGCCTTGCGGGAACGCTCCATGCGCTGCTGCGCCTCATGGTGGGCGCCTGCCCGTTCCCGGAGGCGTTCGGCGCGCTGCCGGGCCTCGGCGAACCGGCTCTGCAGCCGGGCGAGTTCGGTTACGTCGGCCAGTTCGCGCCGGGCACGGACCTGGGCGGACTCGGCGGCGGTGAGCGTGCAGTGGGCCACGGTGAGGCGTTCGCGGGCGGTGCTGCGGGCGACGGCGGCGGCGCCGAGGACCGCTTCGGCGAGGCCGGGCTCGCCGGGGGTCAGCTCGGGCAGTTCCATGGCGTCGCCCGCGGCCTGCTGCATCCGGTGCGCGTCGGCGAGCAGCGCGGCGTCGCCCTCGCGCACCCGGGCCTCGGTGGCGCGGCGGCGTTCGGCGAGCCGCTTCTCGACGTCGGCGAAGCGCTGGGTGTCGAAGAGGCGGCCCAGCAGCCGTCCGCGGGCCTCGGCGTCGGCGCGCAGGAAGCGCGCGAAGTCGCCCTGGGGCAGCAGGACGACCTGGCAGAACTGCTCGCGGCTCATGCCGAGCAGCTGGGTGATCTCCTCGCCGATCTCCTGGTGGGAGCGGCTGAGGTCCTTCCAGACGCCGGCCGGGGCGTCGTACGCGCGCAGCCAGGTCTGCGCCTTGTCGAGGGTGGTGCCGGTGCCGCGCTTCTTGGGGCGCTCCCACGGGGGCTGCCGGGTGATCTCCAGCCGGCGCCCGGCGACGGTGAGTTCGAGGCGGACCTCGGTGCGGACGCCGGGTGCGGCGTGGTCGCTGCGCAGGCCGGTGCCCTGGCCGCTCTGCCGGGCGCCGGGCACGGACCCGTACAGGGCGTAGCTGACAGCGTCCAGGACGGAGGTCTTGCCGGCGCCGGTGGGGCCGTGCAGCAGGAAGAGTCCGGCGCTGGACAGGGCGTCGAAGTCGACGCTCTGGGAGCCACCGAAGGGCCCGAAGGCGGTGATGTCGAGCCGGTGCAGCCTCACCGGGCCACCTCCCGGGCGGCGTCGGCGGCGCGCACGGTGTCGAAGGCCTCGCGGAGCACGGCCGCCTCCTGCTCGTCGGGTCCGGCACCGCGCACATGGGCGACGAAGTCCTGGGCGACCTGCTGGTCGGCGCGGCCCGCGAGCCGGCGGGCGTACGACACCTCGGGGTCGTCCGGGGCCCGTTCGGGGGCGAAGACCAGGCTGAGGGTGTGCGGGAAGCGCTCGGTGAGGCGGGCCATGGGGTCGGCCGGGCGGACGGCGTCGGTGAGGGTGGCCTCGACCCAGGCGTCCTCGTGGCGGGTCAGCTCCGGGTCGGCGAGCAGGTCGTCCAGGGTGCCCCGGATGCGGGCCAGCGGGCGGGGCACCGGGCAGGGGAGGCGCTCGGCGGCGACCGTGCCGTCGGCGTCCAGGTCGACGAGCCACACGCTCTTGACGTGGTCGGCCTCGGAGAAGGAGTACGCGAGCGGTGAACCGGAGTAGCGGACGCGCTCGGTGAGGGTCTGGCAGCCGTGCAGGTGTCCGAGCGCCGCGTAGTCGACGCCGTCGAAGACGCCGGCCGGTACGGCGGCCACTCCGCCCACGGTGATGTCGCGCTCGCTGTCGCTGGCCCGGCCGCCGGTGACGAAGGCGTGGGCGAGGACGACGGAACGGGTGCCCGGCGCGCGCGTGGCGAGGTCGGCGCGGACGCGGTCCATGGCGGCGGCGAGCACCGCCTCGTGACCGGCCTTCTCCACCGCGAACTCGTCCTTGACCAGCGCGGGTTCCAGGTACGGCAGCCCGTAGAAGGCGACGTCCCCGTGGGCGTCGGCGAGCACGACCGGGGTGCCGACGGCGGCGGGCGCGGTGCGCAGGTGGATGCCGGCGCGGTCGATGAGCCCGGCGCCGACGCCGAGGCGACGGGAGGAGTCGTGGTTGCCGGAGATCATCACCGTGGGCACGCCCGCCTCCGCGAGCCGGTGCAGGGCGTCGTCGAACAGCTCGACCGCGGCGAGCGGGGGCACCGCACGGTCGTACACGTCTCCCGACACGACGACCGCGTCGACGTCGCGCTCACGCACGGTCGTGACCAGGTGACCGATGAAATCGGCCTGGGCACCGAGCATGTCCACGCGGTGGAACGCCCGGCCGAGGTGCCAGTCGGACGTGTGCAGGAGTCTCATGATCTCCGAGACTAACGGCCGGGTCTGACATCACGGACGGTTACTTCCGTATCAGCCCGTCACACCCCTCCACGCGCGCACCCGCTGTGCCGGTTTCACCACAAATATCCACCGGCATCCACGGAGACATGGGGCGCATGTCACGCGTCCCCGTAGGCCTCCCCGCCCAGTTCGAACCCCGCCGTGCCCGCCGTCGCGTCGGCCAGCCACGCGCGGAAGGTGTCCACGTCGGCGTCCGGCAGGCCGATCTCGATCTCCACGACCTCCCCGTAGCGGACGTCCCGGACCTCGCGGCCGGTGGAGCGCAGGTCGTTCTGGACCTTGCCCGCGCGCTGGTGGTCGACCGTGACGGTGGCGAGCCGGAAACGGCGCCGGGTGATCGTGCCGAGCGCGTCCAGGGCCTCGCCGACGGAGCCGCCGTAGGCCCGGATCAGGCCGCCCGCGCCGAGCTTGACGCCGCCGTAGTAGCGGGTGACGACGGCGACGACGTACCGCATGTCGCGGCGCAGGAGCATCTGGAGCATGGGCACGCCGGCGGTGCCGCCCGGTTCGCCGTCGTCGCTGGCCTTCTGCACGACGGCGTCGGCGCCGATGACGTACGCCCAGCAGTTGTGCGTGGCGTCGGCGTGCTCCTTGCGGACGGAGGCGATGAAGTCCTGGGCCTCCTGCTCGGTGGCGGCCGGGGCGAGGGCGCACAGGAAGCGGGAGCGGTTGATCTCGGTCTCGTGCACACCCGCGCGGGCCACTGTGCGGTACTCGTCCTGCATCCGGCCAGCCTAGTCCGTGATCGAGGACGTCCCGACGGGGCGGATTCCGCTCAGGACGTCCGGTCACGGGGCCGCGACGCCTCCGGCCGGGGCTACTCCTTCGCCCCGCGCGGGACGGTGAACGACGTCAGCAGCGCCGTGCCGGCGGCGAGCGCCGGCCATCCGGTGCCGTGCCAGGTCAGCAGGGCGAGCGCGGAGGTCGGGAACTTCACGCGCACGCGCTCCAGAGTGTCGTCGAGGCCGTCGCCTGCGAGCTCGACGACCAGCTGCTCCAGCCCCGGGTTGTGCCCGACCAGCAGCAGCGTCTCCACCTCGGGCGGGGTCTCGCGCACGACCTCCAGCAGGGCGGGTACCGGGGCCGCGTACAGCCGCCGGTCGTAGCGCACCGGGGGCGGAGTGCCCCACTGGGCCGAGGCCAGCTCCCAGGTCTGGCGGGCCCGTACGGCGGTCGAGCACAGCGCGAGGTCGGGCAGGTTGTCGGCCTCGGCGAGGGCGCGGCCGGCGGCCGGCGCGTCCCGCAGGCCGCGCGGCGCGAGGGGGCGCCGGTGGTCGTCGACGCCATCGGGCCAGGCCGACTTCGCGTGCCGCAGCACGATCAGTCTGCGCAGCGGTCCCACGCCCGCCCGCTCGGTCATGCAGCGCTCCCCAGGTCTCGGGCGAGATCGAGAGCGAGCAGGCGGTCGGCGTACACGTACGTCTCGAAGCGGGCGCCGTCGGCCGATCCCGGGGCGCTCTCGACGTCCCTCAGTACGTCCAACACCGCGGGCAGATCCAGATCTTCCTCCCAGGCCTCCCGCAATCGCGCCCGCACCTCGTCCGGCACCGGCCGCGAGGGCTGCCGCGCCCAGCGTGCGACCGCGGAACGCCAGTGGGCGAGCGTCCGTGCGGCGTCTTCCAGTGCGGAGGCGCCCAGCCGCGCCGGTGCGTTCCGGGGGACTGAAAGGAGAGCGAGGCGCAGCGCGGTGGGGTCCTCCAGGAGGGCGGTGAGTCCGGGTGCCTCGGTCCGTTCCTCTTCTCCGGTCCACGCCACCGGTGCCACGGTCACCACCACTCCGCCGTCAGGGGCCGGCTCCCCCTCCTTCACCACGTGGACGGTCTGCGTCCGGCCCGGTCCCGACGCGAGGTCGCGACCCTCCTCGAAGGGGCGGATGGCGAGGGCCTTCACGGCGGCGCGGAGTTGCGCGGTCCCCTCCGGCGCCGTGAGGACCGTCCAGACGGGGGTGCCGCCCAGTTCCAGGGCGCGGGCGAGGAGGTCTGCGGTGAGCAGGACCCGCAAGGCGGTCGGGTCGGGGGCAAAGGCGTGGGCCTCGATGCGGGTCGGACCGCGGCGGGCGGGGGCGGCGGGGACGGGTTCACCGGTTCGGGCGTCGTGGATGCGCAGCACGGGGCGAGCGTAGGCGCGCGGACGCCCGTACGCAGGCATCGTGCGCCGATTCCGGACACCGTGGCGGAGTCCCGGACGGGCCGCCGACCTGCTCGGGAATCGGCGTGCGGCGGGCGATGTTGCCGCTCACGAAAGTTCCCCGCAGCCCCGAGGAGGCAGCCGTGTACGGCGACGAAGCGACGATCCGCAGGATCCTGACCGAGCTGGGCGACACCTGGGCGGTGGTCGGCCTGTCCTCGAACCCGAACCGGGCCGCGTACCGCGTGGCCGAGGTGCTCCAGCGGTTCGGCAAGCGGATCGTTCCGGTGCATCCCAAGGCGGAGACGGTGCACGGCGAGCAGGGTTACGCCTCCCTCGCGGACATCCCCTTCGACGTCGACGTGGTCGACGTGTTCGTCAACGGCGGGCAGGCCGGCGCGGTCGCCGACGAGGCGGTGGCCAAGGGCGCCAAGGCCGTGTGGTTCCAGCTCGGAGTCGTCGACGAGGCCGCCTACGAACGGACCCGGGAGGCGGGACTCGACATGGTCATGGACCGGTGCCCGGCGATCGAAATTCCCCGCTTGCCTTGATGTTTCTCCTTCTTCATCGCAATTTGCCGTTGAATATTGACATTCGAATATGACGTCTGACCTGCGCGAAGTCGTGGTCACCGGCGCCCCGGCGCACTGAGCCTTCCTCTTCTTCCTGGTGTCCCGTCGGTCCGCCGGCGGGACACCGTCATGCCCGGCTCTCCGTCGGGGTGTTCGCGCCGGCGCTCTCGTCGGCAGTCTTCTCGGCGCCCTCCCTTGCTCCCTTCTCGGCGAGCCGGTGGTCAGCCACCTTCAGCACCTCCTCGACCAGCCGGCGCACATGGCCGTCGCCGAGCGAGTAGACCACTCGGCGCCCCTCCTTGCGCGTGCCCACCAGACCGGCGAGGCGGAGCCGGGCCAGATGCTGGCTGACGGCGGGACGGGCGGCGCCGCATGCCCGGGTGAGCGTGGTGACGTCGGCCTCGTCCGCCGTCAGCGCGTGCAGCAGGGTGAGGCGGGTGCGGTCGCCGAGCAGCGCGAGGAGTTCGGCGGCGACCGCGAACTGCTCGTCGCCCGGGGTGCGCCGCTGCGCATGGTGCGCAGGTGACAGATGCATGCGTGCGCTCATACGCACATAATGGCGTCGTGGGCACCATGCGTCCACTCCCGCGCACCGGAAGGGGATCCCCGTGAGCGACCGGCACACACACGGGCACCAGGGGCACGAGCACACGCACCACCCGGGCGACGAGCACCCGCATCGCCACGGCGGCGAGCAGCCCCACGGCCCCGCCCACCGCTCCGGTGAGGGCCCGGGGCACCCGCACGCCCATCCGTATCCGCATCCGCATCCGCACCCCCACGCGCACTCACGCTCCTCCCCCGGCCCGCGCCACCGCCTGGCCCACGTCCTGACGCCCCACTCCCACGAGAGCGCGGACAAGCTCGACGCCGCCCTGGAGTCCTCGGCGCGGGGCATGCGGGCGCTGTGGGTGTCGTTGGCCGTGCTCGGGGTGACCGCGCTGGCGCAGGCGGCCGTGGTGGTCGTCTCCGGGTCGGTGGCGCTGCTCGGGGACACGGTGCACAACGCGGCGGACGCGCTGACGGCCGTACCGTTGGGCATCGCCTTCGTGCTGGGCCGGCGTGCGGCGACCCGGCGGTTCACCTACGGCTACGGGCGCGCCGAGGACCTGGCCGGGCTGGCGATCGTCCTGACCATTGCCGCGTCCGCCGCCTTCGCGGCCTGGACCGCCGTCGACCGGCTGCTCGCCCCGCGCCCCGTCGAGCACGTGCCGGCGGTGGCGGTGGCCGCGATGGTGGGGTTCGTGGGCAACGAGTGGGTGGCCCGGTACCGGATCCGGGTGGGCCGGGAGATCGGCTCGGCCGCGCTGGTCGCGGACGGGCTGCACGCCCGGACCGACGGATTCACCTCACTGGCCGTGCTGTTGGGTGCCGGTGGCGCTGCCCTCGGCTGGCAACTCGCCGACCCCGTCGTCGCGTTGGCGATCACCGCGGCGATCGTGCTGGTGCTGCGGGACGCGGCGCGGGAGGTGTTCCGGCGGGTGATGGACGCCGTCGACCCGGCGCTGGTGGACCGGGCCGAGCGTGCGGTGCGTGCGGTGCCGGGTGTGCGCGAGGTGGGTGAGCTGCGGCTGCGGTGGATCGGGCACCGGCTGCGGGCGGAGCTGGCGGTCGTGGTGGACGGCGAGGCGACGGTCCGCCAGGCCCACGCGATCGCCGTGGAGGCCGAACACGCCTTGCTGCACGCCGTACCGCGGCTCACGGCCGCCCTGGTGCACGCCGATCCGGCCCCCGTCCCCGGCGAGGCGGATCCGCACCTGGCACTGGCCCACCATCTGCCGGTCTGACCCCCGTGCGCCCGCCCCTCGCAGGCCCCGCGAAGTCCCCTCAGGCGACCCCGAGCCCCTCCAGCACCACAGCGCCGGGCAGTTCCGCGAACGCCTTGCCCGGCACCAGCAGCTTGCCCCGCCGGCGGCCGCTGCCGACCAGGACGTAGGGCAGGTCGACCACGGCCGCGTCCACCAGCACCGGCCAGTCGGCGGGCAGTCCGACCGGGGTGATGCCGCCGTACTCCATGCCGGTCTCGCCGGTGGCGGTGTCCATCGCGGCGAACGAGGCCTTGCGGGCGCCGAGTTGGCGGCGCACGACCCCGTTGACGTCGACCCGCGTGGTGGAGAGCACCACGCACGCCGCGAGGGTGGTCTCACCACCCCGCTTGCCCGCCACCACCACGCAGTTCGCCGACTGCTCCAGCAGCTCGCGGCCGTAGTGCTCGACGAAGACGGCCGTGTCGGCCCACTCCGGGTCGGTGTCGACGTAGACGATCCGGTCTGCGGGGACACTGCCCTGCCAGTGGCGTACGGCGTCGGCGACCGGGGCAGTCAGCTCGTCGAGGCAGTCCGGGGCGGCGATGGCGGTGTCGAAGTGTCCGATGGGTGCGCGCATGTCCGCACGCTAACAAGACCCGACCGCGGGCCGTGCGGGCGTCTCAATGCACGGGCGGCACCGAGACGGCCATCACCATCTCCATGGGTACGTCGCCGGTGTTGCCGTACACGTGCGGGACGTTGGCCTCGAAGGAGACGCTCGCGCCGGCCGGGACGTGGTGGTCCTCCCCGTCCACGGTGAGGGTCAGCTCGCCCGCGGTGACGTGGAGCAGTTCGACGGTGCCGCCCGGGTGGGGTTCGGCGGGGCTGCTGTCGCCCGGCATCAGCCGCCAGTCCCACATCTCCAGGGGTCCGGGCGCCTCGGTGCCGGCCAGGAGCCGGTTGTAGCTGCCGGCGTCGGTGTGCCACAGCCGTACCGCCCGATCGGCGGGGACGATACGGACCTTCGGGCCCTGCTCGTAGTCGAGGAGGGTGGTGACGCTGACACCGAGCGCGTCGCCGATCTTGACGACGGTGCCGATGCTCGGATTGGTGCGGGCCTGCTCGATCTGGATGAGCATGCCGCGGCTGACGCCGGACCGGGCGGCGAGCACGTCCAGGGTGAAGCCGCGCACCGCGCGCCAGTGCTTGACGTTGCGCGCCAGGGACAGGGTCAGGGTTTCGAGGTCCGACACGTTCCGTCCAATATCCGTGAAGTCAGAGTGCAATATTCTGGATGACAGAGTTCAATTGCTCGAACTACGGTGGGGTGCACCGGTTCGTTCATCAAACTGTACTGCGAGGCACCAGTGACAGCCCTCTTCGCCCTGATCACCAGCTTCCTGTGGGGCTTGGCCGACTTCGGCGGCGGGCTGCTGACACGGCGCACACCCGCACTGACCGTGGTGGTCGTCTCGCAGGCGATCGCGGCGGCCGTGCTGGGGGTGATCGTGGTCGCCACCGGCGCCTGGAGCGAGGCCGGCCCGCGCCTGTGGTTCGCGGTCGCGGCGGGCGTGGCCGGTCCGGTGGCCGTGTTCTCCTTCTACAAGGCCCTCGCCCTCGGCCCCATGGGCGTCGTCTCCCCGCTCGGCACGCTCGGCGTGGCCGTGCCCGTGGGCGTGGGGCTGATCCTCGGGGAGCGGCCCGGGGTGCTCCAGTTCGCGGGCATCGCGGTCGCCGTCATCGGTGTCGTCCTGGCGGGCGGCCCCCAGCTGCGGGGCGCTCCCGTGCAGCGGCAGGCGATCCTGCTCACGCTCGTCGCGGCGCTCGGCTTCGGCACGGTCTTCGCGCTCATCGCGGAGGCCTCGACCAATGTCACCGGCCTGTTCCTGTCGCTGTTCGCACAGCGCGTGACGAGTGTCGCCGTGGGCGGCGCGGCGCTGTACGCGTCCGTCCGGCGGGGCGCTCCCGCGCTGCCGGCACAGGGCCTGCGCGGGAAGGCGCTGCCGGCGCTGGCCTTCGTCGGCCTCGCGGACGTGGCGGCCAACGGCACCTACGCGGTCGCCGCCCAGCACGGCCCGGTCACCGTGGCGGCGGTCCTCGCCTCGCTCTACCCGGTGGTGACCGCGCTCGCCGCGCGCGGCTTCCTCAGCGAGCGGCTGCGCGGCATCCAGGCGGCCGGCGCGGGGCTCGCCCTGCTGGGCACGCTGCTGCTGGCGACCGGCTGAGTCAGCCGTCGGCCTCCAGCCGGGCCAGCCGCTCGACCGCCTCCTCGTCGAGATCGGCCAGCGCCCGCAGCTGCTCCGGGGTGATCCCGTCCGGGAGGGGCACCGGCGCCGGTGTCCTCAGCGGCGGCTGCCAGCCCTCGTCGGGCGTCCACCGCCGGACGACCCGGGCGGGCGCGCCCGCCACCACGGCGTGGTCGGGGACCGTGCCCCGCACCACCGCACCGGCCGCGACGACCACGTTCCGGCCGATCCGCGCCCCCGGCAGGATCACCGCGCCGGTGCCGATCCAGCAGCCCGGCCCGATCTCCACCGGCTCCATCCGCGGCCACTGCTTGCCGATGGGCTCGTGCGGGTCGTCGTAGGAGTGGTTGGTGGAGGTGACGTAGACGTACGGCCCGAAGTAGCAGTCGCCGCCGATGGTGACGCCGGTGTCGGCGATGACATGGCTGCCGCGGCCGAGGACGACTCCGTCGCCGATGCGCAGGATCGGCTCGGGGCCGAGGTCCAGGTCCGGCATCAGCCCGGCGGTGAGGGTGACCTGCTCGCCGACGATGCAGTGGGAGCCGATGTGGATCCAGGGCTCGCCGAAGATCGTGCCGAGCGGGAAGGCCAGCCGGGTATGTGCTCCCATCGCGCCGAAGCGGAAGCCCGCGGGGTGCTCGGCCGTGACGGAGCCCTTGTTCTGGACCCAGGACCAGGCCGCGTGGACGGCGCGCTGGGCGAGGCTCCGCCTCCAGGACGAGAACGTGTTCTTGCGCTTCGGCACGGGCTCACGTTACTCACCGGTCGCCTCCGGCGGAGACGCGGGCTGCTGTGATCTTTGCCCCAGTCCTGACGTACCGTGCGTCGTATCTACGGACCCTAGGAGACGGTGATGACGCAGAAGGCGCTGATCATGGGCATAGGCGGCAAGGAACCCCGGGTCGACGCGGAGGCGTTCGTGGCGCCCACGGCCTCGGTGATCGGAGACGTCACGCTGCGCGCGGGGGCGAGCGTCTGGTACGGCGCGGTGGTGCGGGGGGACGTCGAGCGGATCACGGTCGGGGTGGACGCGAACGTGCAGGACAACGTCACGCTGCACGCGGATCCCGGCTTCCCGGTCAGCATCGGTGAGCGGGTCTCCATCGGGCACAACGCGGTGGTGCACGGGGCGACCGTGGAGGACGACTGCCTCATCGGGATGGGGGCGACCGTGCTGAACGGTGCCGTGATCGGGGCCGGGTCGCTCGTCGCCGCTCAGGCGCTGGTGCCGCAGGGAATGGTGGTGCCGCCCGGGTCGATGGTGGCGGGAGTGCCGGCGAAGGTGCGGCGGGAGCTGTCCGAGGAGGAACGGGCCGGGGTCACCCTCAACGGCACGATGTACGCGGAGTTGGCGAAGGCGCACAAGGATGTGCACCGGTAGGGAGCGCTAATCCCCGGCGATCACAGCTTCCGCCTCTCGTTCGTCATGCCGGGCCTGCACCTTCTTGGCCCGGCGCTTCAGGACCAGCATCGACGTCAGGCCGATCAGGACCGCGGCCACCAGGCCCAGGTACGAGAAGCGCTTCAGCCAGTCCTCGGCGACGACGCCCACGTAGTAGATGACGGCCGTGGTGCCGCCCGCCCAGCAGATGCCGCCGAGGACGTTGGCGATCAGGAACTTCCAGTACGGCATGTGGAGAACGCCCGCGAGGGGGCCGGCGAAGATGCGCAGGAGGGCGACGAAGCGGCCGAAGAAGACCGCCCACATGCCCCACTTCTCGAAGGACCGCTCGGCGGTGGCGACGTGGGCCTCGCTGAAGTGTCTCGGGAGTTTCTTGCCGAGCCAGGTCAGCAGCGGCCGTCCGCCCTTGCGGCCGATCGCGTAGCCGACGGAGTCACCGATCACGGCACCGGCGGTCGCGCAGGCGCCGAGGACGATCGGGTTGATGCCGGAGTGCTGGGAGGACATGAGCGCCGCCGAGACCAGGACGATCTCACCCGGCAGCGGGATACCCAGGCTCTCCAGACCGATCACCAGCGCGACCACGGCGTAGACAGCGGCGGCGGGCACCGAGTCGAGCCACTCCTGGACGTGCACCGTGGGTTCCTCCCGTATCGCTCACGCGGCCTGCCGGCGCTTCGCATACGCGGTACGCCCCTAGGGAAGGCTACCTGGTCAGGGATGAACGGCGCCTAACCGTGCCCGCGGCGGCACCGTCCCGCCCCTGCTCCTTCGGTTGCCGGACATCCCGGTGTCATGCGGGAGGGGAAGGCTCTCCGCGGTTTCGCCGATCCGCCTCCCCCAGGTCCCCGCCGCGGGGCCCGATGCGGAAGGACCACGTCCCCGTGTCCTCAGTGTCCCCGCTCTCCTCGCCGTCCCCGCTTCCCTCCCTGTCCCCCCTGTCCCCCCAGTCCTCCCTGTCCTCCCTGTCCTCCCTGTCCTCCCTGTCTTCGACGCCTCCTGCCGCCTCGCTCTCGGCGCTCGCCGCGCCCCCGCGTCCCGCGCCCGAGGTCCCGGTGCGCCGCGCCTCTCTCCTGGCGTCCCGTCCCGTCCGCCTCGCCCTGTGCCTGTCCCCGCTCCTGCTGGTCGCCGGCTGGGCGATGACCAACCGTTCCATGGCGTACGAGGGGGCAGCCCGGCTGGCCGCGGCCGACCCCTGGTGGCTGCTGGCCGGGGCCGGATTCACCTGCCTGACCTGGGTGGCCGCCTCCTGTACCCGGCAGGGCGCGGTGCCCGACCGGCTGCCATCCGGCCTGCTGCTCGCCTCACAGGTCGCCGCGGGCGCCGCCAACCACGTGCTGCCCGGCGGGCTCGGCGCGCACGCCGTCACACTGCGCTTCCTGCGCACCCAGGGTGTGCCGCCGGCCCGGGCCACCGCCTCCATCGCCCTGTACTCGGTGGCGAAGTCCGTCTCGAAGACGCTGGTGCTGCTGGTGTTCCTGGCGGCGTCCCCGGCCTGGCGGCGGCTCGGCGAGCTGGTGCCGGACGGGCGCCCGCTGCTGCCGGTCCTCGTCGTGGCCGGCGCCGTCGTCGCCGTGGCCGGGGTGCTGATGATCGCCGTACGGCCGTTGCGGCGCCCGCTGGCGGACCTGGTGCGCACCGCGCTCGCCGATGTACGGGTGGTGCACTCACGCCCCTCCCGAGTGCTGGCCCTGTGGGGCGGGGCGGCGGCGATGCCGCTGGTACAGGGAGGCGCCCTGGTCTGTGTCGGGTCGGCGCTCGGGCTGGGCCTGCCCTGGGAACACGTGATCCTCGCCTACCTGGCGGCGGGCACCGCCGTGGGGGCCGTGCCGTCGCCCGGCGGCCTCGCGGTGGACGCGGCGCTGGTGTGGACACTCGTCGCGTTCGGCTCCGCGCCCGCCGTGGCCACGGCGACCGTCATCGGCTACCGGGTCCTGACCGACTGGCTGCCGCTGCTGCCCGGCGCCCTGGTGCTGTCGGCGCTGCTCCGCGCGAAGGCGCTGTGAGCGGCCGGCGGCGGGGCGTTCCCAGCCCCGCCGCCGGCGCCCGTCAGTTCGGCGACGGCACCATCGCCGTGCGCACGGATGCCACTGCTCCGGTGACCGGAGACGCGACCACGCCCCTCACCGAGGAGACGACCGCGCTCACCGTGTGGCCGGCGCCCGCCGGTGCGGCCGGACCGGGGTCGGGGTCGTGGTGGGCGCCGGCCTGGGCGATCCGGAGGTCGTACTCCGGCGGGGACGAGCCGTCCCCCTGACCCCCCTTCCCATTCGGGGCCCCCGCGCCCGCGCCCGAGCGCGAGCCCGAACCCGCGGCCGGAGACTCGGCGCCTGCGTTCGCGGGTTCCCGCGCGCCGGCGTCCGGCCCGTGAGGTCCGCCGGTGTTCCCCGGCGGGCCGGCCGCCCCCGGCTCCAGGGCCCACCGCTGTCCGGGCGAGCCGTCGCGGGCGGCCACCGCCGGGCGCCCGCCGTCCGGGGCCAGGGCCAGGCCCTGGTGCCAGCGGAGCAGCAGTTCGCCCCGGACCGTGAGGTCGTACGACACCTCTCCCGCGTGCACGACGCAGCCGGACACGACCACGTTCCTCGTCCCGGGGTCGGCGACGAGGCAGAGGGCGGGATCGGCGGCGCTGCGCAGCAGGCCGTCGTCCCCGTACGACCACTGCTGGGACGCGGCGGACGAGCATGCGGCCAGCCGTGCCGCGGCGCCCGCCGTGACCTCGCCGCCGCGCACGTCCAGACAGCGGCCGGAGCCGAGGCTGCGCAGCCGGCCGTGGGCGACCTCGATGGACGCGCCGGCCGAGGCGGCGGACGGGGAGGCGCCGGACCGCCCTCCGGTGCCGGCGGAGGACCGCGTCCCGGTGGCGCCGGGCCGGGCCGGGCCGCCCACCGGGGCGCCCCAGGTGGCACCGGGGTCGGGGACACCGCTGCCATCGGACCAGCCCTTGGTCACGAGCACGGTGGCGAGCAGCGCGAGCGAGGCGAGGCCGACGCCGAGAACCATCGCCTTGTGGCGCCGTCCCTCGGGCAGGGTCCGGTGACGGCCGGTGGCCGCAGGACGCGCCGCCTCCGGTGCGGGCAGGCAGGCGTCGTCCGGCCCCTTCGGCGAGGCGCCGCGGCCGGGGCGGGAGTCGAGATAGCGGCGGGCGCCCCAGCCGAGCACGGTCTCGGCGAGCAGGACGTCCAGACCGCCCTCGATCCGGCTCAACTGCTCGGCGGCGTACCGGCAGTGGGCGCAGTCCGCCAGATGGTGGCGCACATCGGGGAGCAGGGCGCCGCCGCGGCGCATGGGGACGTCCAGGAGACGGTTGTGGAAGCGGCATTCCTGGGAGGGCGCGAGTTCCCGGTGGGCGCGCACACAGGCCGTCCGGAATTGTTCGCGCGCCTGTTCCAGCGCGGTCGTCGCGGTCGCCGCGTCCACCCCCGACAGACCAGCGGGTATGTTTATGGGTTCGGCTTCCACCTCGGTATGCCACAGAAGACATTGGGAGGCGGCGGGAAGGGCCCGGAATGCGCGCTCGGCGAGTTGTCGCCTTTCGGGCGTGCCGGGCATGGTCGCGCGTAGACCGCGGCCACCGGCGGGTTTGCGCAATTCCGGCATGACGACGCAGGCCGCGTCGTCGCCGGCCCAGGTGCGGACGATCTCCCGGACGGCCACCAGCAGTTGGGGCCGCAGGGCGCCGCCGACCGCCCCGCCGGCCAGGCGGCCGAGCACGTCGTGGAAGGCGGCGGTGGACACCAGGTGGGCCGAGGGCCCGGTGGCGCCCAGGCAGACGGCCGCGTAGTCACGGGTGGCCCGCCAGTGCCGGCCCAGCAACAGGGCGACGGCACGGTGCCGGCCCGCGTGGGGTCCGCCCAGTTGGGCGACGAGATCACGGTCGGACTCCCCGGGACTCGAACCGGGGCGTGGGGGGAACGGGGGGCGTGGGGGGTAGGAGGACTGCACGGAACCATTTCCTTTCCAGCCGCAGGACGGCGTACGAAAGGGCGTCCTGTCGGAAAGCGGCGCCTGATCGGTGCACACACCTGAAGGGCCGGCCATGCCGTTCGATCTCGGCCTTTGCCCTTCTCATGGGTGGCTCACCCTGGCACACACGCCTCACAGGAAACAAGAAGTTCCCCTGACCCCGGCTCATATTCGGGGAATTGAACGGTGGTTACCGGTGGTATCCACAGGAGAATACGGGCCCGAGAGGCCGTGGATCCGTCAACTCGCATGCGGGAAAAGACGGATGGGGCACCACATCTCCGACTTCCCACCTGGCCCGCCGACTCCGAGCGCCCGCCCGGCCGCGGCGCACCCCCATCCGAGCGCCCACCCCGGCCGCCGTCCGCCCCGCCCCACCCCGGCCGCCGTCCGCCCCGCCCCGGCCCACAGCCCGTTCCCACGTTTCCCTCGGCCCGCTCTCATGCGCGTGCCCCAGCATGGCGGGTCTTCGAACTTGAGCGGTGCGTCTCGTCAAGCACGCTGACTGTTCGTCACGTTGCGTGATGTGCAGGTGGGACTGGCCCCTGGATGCAAGA
>NZ_JBSFXG010000040.1:0-82980 GCF_053595235.1 Streptomyces sp. NPDC002520
CGGTCACGGAGCGTAGGAACTCACATGATCGCGCAGGCCCGTGCCTGCACCTGCATCCAGCCCCTCACACCCGCCTATCCGCGCACGCTCTAAGTGATCCTGTGTAGTCCGCAGGATACGGGATCGGTTGGATCGTTTCCCACCTGGGTGGGGTGGCGTGGGCGTGGAGGTGGAATCCTGCGCCCAGTGCCGCTCCGCGTGGCCGGTGTCGGCGGGTGGTGGGGGTGCTGATCGTCGTCACGCCCTGGTGCCGGTGGGCTGCGCGGGGCAGCTGGGTCCGGCCCGTTGGTGCGTGTCCCTCCGGACGCTTGCCCGCCGGACCCGTGGGTCTGGTGGGGGAGGGTGCCCTGCGTCGCCTGGGCGCGGGACGTGGAGTGCGGCGCCGGGTAGGTCCGGTCTGCGCTTCGAGGGCCACGGCGATCACATGCTGGTGGTCCGCATGAACTCCTACACCCGGCGGGACGACCAGGACACCGAGTTCTGGTACACCTTCCCGCAGACCGGGTTCGCCCGCCAACTGCCGCTGGCCGAGGGCCTGCCTGGGTTCACCGACAGCTTCGGCATCGCCGGTCCCCGTTCCCCAGCCGCCTCGTCGCGCGCGATCGTCCCGTCGTCCACTGCTCCCCCGTCGCTCATGGCCGGGAGATTAGCGAGTGCGACGGAGCGACGGCCAGGCGGGGTGGGCGCCGGGAGGGGGCGCGGTCCCGGTTCAGAGTGCGGTGGGGAGGGTCTTCCAGAGGTACGGGCGGTCCGGTGCCGCCTTCAGGGCGTCGAGGACGAGCGGATGCGGTGCGGCGTACAGGATCGGATGGTCCAGCTCACCGGACGCGGGGTCGGGAATCCAGGCCAGTCGCTCTCCGTCGAGGGAGAACCGGGCGTCGACGCCCGGTTTGTTGCCGCGCGGATCCTGCCGGTGCCAGGCGCCGTCGAAGCGCACGGCGACCAGGCCGTGGACGACGAGGCCGCCCTCGTCGTCGGACAGACGCTGGTAGCACAGGGCGGTGGGGATGTCCTCGGCGCGCAGCAGTGCGGCGAGGGCGTGGGCCTTGGCGTAGCAGATGCCGGTGCGCAGCGTGAGGACGTCGGAGGCGCGCCAGGTGACGCGGAGATCGCCGGAGTCCTGCGAGTGCGGGACGGTGTCGCGCACGAACTCGTACGCGACACGTGCATATTCATACGAGTCGGCCGCCCTCTCCGTCAGGCGGGCGGCCGTTTCGCGGACCGTGGGATGGTGATGGTCGATGACCTCGTCAGCGGCCAAGTAGGCGGACAGGTCGGCGTTTTCCTGGATCAGCTCCATGTCCGCAGAGCATAGGAATGCGGCCACCCGAGCGTCAATGATTTTTCGAATAGCCGCATACCTATGCGCAACCGGAGGCTAGCGGGCCATCTCCTCCTTGACCGCCGCCACGAACGAGTCGACGTCGTCCTCGGTGGTGTCGAAGGCGCACATCCAGCGCACGACGCCGGCCGCCTCGTCCCAGAAGTAGAACCGGAACTTCTTCTGCAGCCGCTCGCTCACCTCGTGGGGGAGCTTGGCGAAGACGCCGTTCGCCTGCACCGGGTAGAGGATCTCCACGCCGTGCACGGCGCGGACGCCCTCGGCCAGCCGCTGCGCCATCTCGTTGGCGTGCCGGGCGTTACGCAGCCACAGGTCCTTGGCGAGCAGCGCCTCCAACTGCACGGAGACGAAGCGCATCTTGGAGGCAAGCTGCATGGACATCTTGCGCAGGTGCTTCATCTGCCGCACCGCGTCCTGGTTGATGACCACGACGGCCTCGCCGAAGATCGCGCCGTTCTTCGTCCCGCCCAGCGAGAGGATGTCGACGCCGACCGCGTTGGTGAACGTCCGCATGGGGACGTTCAGGGAGGCGGCGGCGTTGGCGATCCGGGAGCCGTCCAGGTGCACCCTCATGCCGTGCGCGTGGGCGTGCTCGCAGATCGCGCGGATCTCCTCGGGCGTGTAGAGCGTGCCCAGTTCCGTGGACTGGGTGATCGACACGACCTGGGGCATGGCACGGTGCTCGTCGTCGAAGCCCCAGGCCTGCCGGTCGATCAGCTCGGGCGTGAGCTTGCCGTCGGGCGTGGGCACGGTGAGCAGCTTGAGGCCGCCCATCCGCTCGGGGGCGCCGCCCTCGTCCACGTTGATGTGGGCGCTCTCGGCACAGATCACCGCGCCCCAGCGGTCGGTGACCGCCTGGAGCGCGACGACGTTCGCGCCGGTGCCGTTGAAGACCGGGAAGGCCTCCGCGGTCGATCCGAAGTGGCCGCGGATGATCCCCTGGAGGTTCTCGGTGTAGTCGTCCTCGCCGTACGCCACCTGATGGCCGCCGTTGGCCAGGGCCAGGGCGGCCATCACCTCTGGATGCGCCCCGGCGTAGTTGTCGCTGGCGAAACCGCGGACCTGCGGGTCGTGGTGGCGACGCGCGTCGGTCTTGGGAGGGTTCACGGCTTCTCGGTCAGCCACAGACGGTTTCCGTTCACTTCGGCGGCGGGCTCGCTCCAGACGCCTACGACGGCCTCGGCCAGGTCCTTGACGTCCGTGAAGCCCGCGAACTTCGCGTTGGGGCGTTCGGCGCGCATCGCGTCGTGCACCAGCGCCTTCACCACCAGGATGGCAGCAGCCGCGCGCGGCCCCTCCTCGCCCCCCTCCTTGCGCAGGCCGTCGGCCATGGCCAGCGTCCAGGCCTCGGCGGCGGCCTTGGCCGCGGAGTACGCGGCGTTGCCCGCGGTGGGCTTGGTCGCACCGGCGGCGCTGATCAGCAGGAAGCGGCCGTTGCCGCTGCGCTGCAGGCCGTCGTAGAAGGCCAGCGAGGTGTGCTGGACGGTGCGGATGAGCAGCTTCTCCAGCAGGTCCCAGTCGGCGAGGTCGGTCTCGCCGAAGTGCGCGCTGCCGCGCCAGCCGCCGACCAGGTGGATCAGACCGTCGACGCGGCCGTGCTCCTTCTCGATGTGCTCGGCCCAGGCGCGGGTCGAACCGAGGTCGAGCAGGTCCACCGTCTCGCCCGTGACCGTGGCGCCACCGTTGGCGTAGCGGGCCGCGTCCACGGCCTCCGCGAGGCGGCCGGGGTCGTTGTCCGCGCCGACGACGGTCGCGCCCGCCTCGGCGAGCCGGATCAGGGTCGCGCGTCCGGCGGGTCCGCCCGCTCCGGCGACCGCGACGACCGCACCACTGAGAACCCCGTTCCCCATGTTGTTCCCCTCTTGATCAGCAGTGTTCTGGACGCGGTCGCTCACGCGGCGAGCCGCTCGGCGCCGTCCGCCGTGATGCCCTTGGTGGAGGCGATCACATTCTTCAGCCTTTTGGACAGGGCCTCAAAGAACATGCTGAGCGGAAACTCGTCCGGAAGCACGTCGTCCACGAGCTTGCGCGGCGGCTGGGTCAGGTCCAGGGCGTCGGGACCCTTGGCCCACTTGGAGCCCGGGTGCGGGGCGAGGTAGGTGGAGACCAGCTCGTAGCCCGCGAACCAGTGCACCAGCTTGGGGCGGTCGATGCCGTCCCGGTACAGCTTCTCGATCTCGGCGCACAGCTGGTTGGTGACCTGCGGGGCGCGCTCCCAGTCGATGGAGAGCTTGTTGTCCGTCCAGCGGATGACGTCGTGCTTGTGCAGGTAGGCGAAGAGCAGCTGGCCGCCGACGCCGTCGTAGTTGCGCACGCGGTCACCGGTGAGCGGGAAGCGGAACATGCGGTCGAAGAGCACCGCGTACTGGACGTCACGGGCCTGCGGGACGCCGTCCGCCTGGAGCTTCACGGCCTCCTTGAAGGCGGTGAGGTCGCAGCGCAGCTCCTCCAGGCCGTACATCCAGAACGGCTGGCGCTGCTTGATCATGAACGGGTCGAACGGCAGGTCGCCGTGGCTGTGGGTGCGGTCGTGGACCATGTCCCAGAGCACGAAGGCCTCTTCGCAGCGCTTCTGGTCGTCGACCATCGCGGCGATGTCCTCGGGCAGCTGAAGGCCCAGGATCTCGACGGCCGCGTCGGTGACCCGGCGGAAGCGGGCGGCCTCGCGGTCGCAGAAGATGCCGCCCCACGAGAAGCGTTCCGGCGCCTCGCGCACGGCAATGGTCTCCGGGAAGAGGACGGCCGAGTTGGTGTCGTAGCCGGCCGTGAAGTCCTCGAAGGTGATGCCGCAGAACAGCGGGTTGTCGTAGCGGGTGCGCTCCAGCTCGGCCAGCCACTCCGGCCACACCATGCGCAGCACGACCGCCTCGAGGTTGCGGTCCGGGTTGCCGTTCTGCGTGTACATGGCGAAGACGACCAGATGCTGCAGGCCGTCCGCGCGGCCCGCCGCGGGCTGGAAGGCCAGCAGGGAGTCCAGGAAGTCCGGCACCTCGAAGCCGCCCTCGGCCCAGCGGCGCAGGTCCTGCGCGAGAGCCTCGTGGTAGGCGGCGTCGTGCGGCAGCAGCGGGGAGAGCCGCTCGACCGAGTCGACGACACGGCGAACCGCGTCCTCGGCCTCGGACCGCTCCGGGGCACCCTCGGCCGTGAAGTCGATCGATCCGTCCTTGGACTGCCATGGCCGAATCTGTTCCACGGCACTCTTGAGCACCGGCCAGGCCGGGTGCTCAACCACCCTGGTCAGCGAAGGAACCTTCTCCTCCATAGCCGCCTGCACAAGAATTTCCGTCATGTCCCATCCTCCACGGGAGAACCTCGCGTAAGGACACCGTATGCATACCCCGTTTCACGCAGCAAGAGGGGGGTCGGGAAATTATTCTGTCGCGCCGCATGGTCACCGACATTTTTCCTGCGGCAAACCGTGATGGCGCTCACTTCCGTCGCGGACATGGGGGTCACGCCCGCAGAGAACGCAGCGATCAGATCCGGCCGGTCAATGACGGCAGGACTCGCCCACGCCAGGGTGACGGCGGGGCGGGCAGGAGCCAGGTGCCGGGCGCGCCGCGCGGCGATCCCCGGCGCAGGTGCGGGTTCATCCCGGGACGCGGCCATTAGGCTGCGACCCTGCCGCGCGGACGACGACGCCCGTCGGGTCCGCGTGCGCCGAGCCGCCGTCGACGGAAGCGAGTTGAACCTTGAACTTCCTTACCATCGGTCACCGCGGGGTCATGGGTGTCGAACCCGAGAACACCCTTCGTTCCTTCGCCGCCGCGCAGCAGGCCGGCCTCGACCTGATCGAACTCGATCTGCACCTGAGCAAGGACGGCGCCCTGGTCGTCATGCACGACGCGGAGGTGGACCGCACGACCGACGGCACCGGGCCGATCGCCGAGAAGACCCTCGCCGAGCTGCGCACCCTGGACGCGGGTCGCGGGGAGCGGGTGCCGGTGTTCGAAGAGGTCCTGGACGCGGTGCGCGCCCCGCTGCAGGCGGAGATCAAGGATGTGGCGGCGGCGCGGGCGCTCGCCGAGGTCATGCACCGCCGGGACCTGGTCTCGCGGGTGGAGGTGTCCTCGTTCCACGACGAGGCGCTCGCCGAGATCGCCCGGCTGGTGCCGGGCGTGCGCACGGCCCTGATCGCGAGCCTCCCCCACTTCCGGACGGGCTCAAGCGGGGGGACCCCCACCGGCACCGACGTGGTGGAGCGCGCCACCGCGGTGGGCGCCACGACCCTCTGTCTCAACATCCGCCGGGTGACCGTCGAGGTCGTCGAGCACGCGCGCGCCGCCGATCTCAAGATCATCGGCTGGGTGGTCAACACGCAGGACCATCTGCGACTGGTCCGCGCCCTCCAGCTGGACGGCGCGACGACCGACTACCCGGAGATCAAACGCACCGGCCGCTTCACCGCGTGAGTACGTGCCTGCCCCTGCGCGCGGGCCCGCGCGCAGGGCATCAGGCCGCGAAACTCACACCAGCGGCTTGACCAGCAGCTCGAACTGCAGGTCGTCGCGCTGCGGGACACCGAAGCGCTCGTCGCCGTACGGGAACGGCGTCATCCTGCCCGTACGGCGATAGCCGCGGCGCTCGTACCAGGCGATCAGGTCGTCGCGGACCGAGATCACCGTCATGTGCATCTCGGTGACCCCCCAGGCTTCCCTGGCCTGCCGCTCCGCCTCCGCCATCACCGTCTTGCCGAGGCCGGCGCCCTGGAGGGCGGGGCTGACCGCGAACATGCCGAAGTAGGCGTGGTCGCCGCGGTGTTCGAGCTGACAGCAGGCGACGATCCGGCCGTCCTGCTCGACGGTCAGCAGCCTGCTGTCCGGCGACTTGATGACCGCGAGCACGCCCTCCGGGTCGGTGCGCTGCCCCTCCAGGATGTCCGCCTCGGTGGTCCACCCGGCCCGGCTGGAGTCTCCCCGGTACGCGGACTCGACCAGCGCGACGAGGGCGTCCACGTCGGCGTCGGTGGCGTCCCGGAAGGTCGTGCCGGTGGCGGTGCTGTCCATGGGGCTGATCTCCGATCTCGGGCGCGGCTGAGCCAGGGTCGAGGGTAACTGTGCCACTAGGCTCCGGACGCATGGTGCACGTACTCGGCAGCCGGACACTGCTGCGCCCCACGGACCCCGAGCGCTCCCGCGCCTTCTACGGGGAGCGGCTGGGCCTCGCCGTCTACCGCGAGTTCGGTACGGGCCCGGAGCGCGGGACCGTCTACTTCCTCGGCGGCGGCTTCCTGGAGGTCTCCGGCCGGTCCGACGCCCCGCCGTCGCCCGCGGTGCGGCTGTGGCTGCAGGTCGAGGACGTGGCCGCCGCGCACGAGGAGCTGCGGGGCAGGGGTGTCGAGATCGTGCGGGAGCCGGTCAAGGAGCCGTGGGGACTCGTCGAGATGTGGATCTCCGACCCGGACGGCATCCCGATCGTGCTGGTGGAGGTCCCGGACGACCATCCGCTGCGCTACCGGCCCGGCATCTGACGGGCCTTCCGGATGGCCGCTGTCAGTGGGCGCGACTAGCGTGCGCAGAGGGTTCCGCCTCCCGCGCGGAGGCCCCCTGCCCGCGTCGCCGCATCCGGAAGGAACCGTTATGAAGTTCGACAAGCCCGTGCTCGGCGGACCGTGCTGGACCGAGCTGGGCACCAGCGACCTGGAGGGGGCCAAGCGGTTCTACGCCGACCTGTTCGGCTGGCGGCCGGAGACGGACCCGCGGCCGGAAGCGGGCGGCTACACGATGGCGCACGTCGGGGACGCGGCGGTCGCCGCCCTCAGCCCGCTGTACCAGGAGTCCCAACCGGTCGCCTGGAACGTGTCGTTCGCGGTGGCGGACGCCGACGACGCGGCACGGCGGGTGACGGAGGCCGGCGGCACGGTGCTCCTCGGCCCGATGGACGTCTTCGACGTGGGCCGCTTCGTGGTGGCCCTGGATCCGACCGGCGCCGCCTTCCAGCTGTGGCAGGCGCGCGCCTTCCCGGGTGCGGGGCTGTTCAACGCGCCCGGCACGCTCGGCTGGGTGGAGCTGGCGACCCGGGACACCGACCGGGCCCGGGACTTCTACCCCACGGTCTTCGGCTGGAGCGTCAACGCCTCGAAGTGGTACACGCAGTGGGGCCTGAACGGGGAGGACTTCGGCGGGATGGCCGACATGGGCGACCGGTTCCCGCCCGAGGTGCCTGCGCACTGGATGCCGTACTTCGCGGTGGAGGACCTGGACGCGACGGCGGAGGCCGCCGAGCGAGCGGGTGGCGCCGTCGTGGTGGCCGCCACGCCGGTGGGGGACGTCCGGCGCATCGCCGTGCTGCGGGACCCGCAGGGTGCGGCGTTCGGCGTCTACCAGGAGAACGAGGAGGGCTGACCTCACGCGCGCAGGGTGCTCATCCGGCCTTCCAGCCCACTGAGCAGGCCCCCGAGCAGGGCGGCCAGTTCGCCCTGGCCCTCGGGTTCGAGCGTGGACAGCACCGCGGTCTCGTAGGCGAGCTGCTCCGGGAGGATGCCGTCCACGAGGTCGCGACCCGCGTCGGTGAGGCGCAGGTGGGCGACGCGGCGGTCGCGGGCGTCCCCGCGTCGCTCGACCAGTCCGCGTTCGGTCAAATGCTTGAGCCGCTTGGTGACGGCGGCTCCGGAGGAGAAGGTCTCCCGGGCCAGCTCCCCCGGGGTCAGCTCGTGGCCGGTCCGGCGCAGCGCGCCGAGCAGGTCGAACTCCGGGCGGCTGAGGCCGGCCCGGCGCAGCGGGGCGTCCTCGGCCTGCTGGAGGAGGGCGGCGCAGCGGTTGATGCGCCCGATGACCTCCATGGGTCCGGTGTCAAGACCAGGGTGCACGGCCCGCCATTGCCGGACCACGGCGGCGACGGTGTCGCCGTGCGCGCCGGACTGCCCGGCCGCCGTCGGCTCCTTGTTCTCGGCGTTCTCGGCGTTCTCGGCCCCGGCACCGGCGGCCTGTCCGGCCGTCAACCCGTCGGCGGGTTCGACGCCCCCGTCCCCCGGCCGTTCCCCCGTTGCGCCCTCCGCCGCGTCGCCCCCGGCCCCGGCTCCCGGCCGCCCGTTCGTCGCCGTCATGGCCGTGTGTCCTCCGTCGTCCTGCCCGTGTCCTGCGCCAGGGGTGCGAGGCCCTGGCGTCGTACCGTCGCGGTGAGCGTACGGTGTCCGGCCTGTTCGGCGAGGACGACCCGCTCCGTGGGCAGGGCGCGCTGCCACCACTCGCCGGACGCGGCGTCGGCCGTGGCCCGCAGGTCGACCAGAGCGGCGGCGAGGGCACGGCGGGCGGTGTCCAGGGCGCGGGGTGCCGGACGGGGCTCGGCAAGGAGTCGTGCGGCGTGTTCGCGGGCACGCTCGACCGCGGTCAGGGCGTGTCCGATACGGTCGCCGGCGCGCCGGTTGGTGACGACGACGGCCGCGACGAAGCCGACCAGCGCGCCGATCAGGGCGTCCGCGACCCGCTCGGTGATCAGCCGGCCGGGGTCCTGGGTGCGGGCGAACTCGGTGATGAGCAGGGCCATCGGCGTGACGCAGACGCTGCCCAGCCAGTAGTTGCGGCCGATCAGCGCCTCGGCGCCGAAGTTGAAGGCGAGGCAGCACAGCACCAAGGCGGCCGGATGCAGATGGGCCAGCGGGACGGCCGCGGCGAAGACGAGGACACCGAGAAGGTTGCCGACGACGCGCTGGACGCCCCGGCTCCAGGTGAGGGTGACGTTGGCCTGGTACAGGGAGGCCGCCGTGACGAGGGCCCAGTAGGGGCGGCCGACGCCGAGGGCCAGGGAGACGTATCCGGCGAGGGCGCAGCCGATCGCGGTGCGGACGGCGATGGGGACCAGTGGGGCGAGACGGCTGCGCGACGGGCGGCGCGGGAGAGCGAGTTCCACGTCCACGCCGAGCAGTTCGTCGGACGTGTCCCGCGGGGAGCCGGCCTCCGGGACGGGGCCGGTGCCGCGCAGTGCGCGGGCCCAGGCGCGCAGTCGCCCGGGATCGGTGTCGGCGGGGGCGGCGAGGGCGACCTCGGCGCGGACGAGGAGCCGTTCAAGGGCGCGCCGGGTGTGATCGGGGCGGCCGCGGTCCGGCCGAGGACGACCGGGACGAGCACGACCGGGACGAGAGTGGCGGGGGCGGTCGCTGTCGGGACCGGTGCGCTCAGGTCGTGAACCGCCGGGACGAGGGCTGCCGGGACGGGTGCCGGCGGCGAGCAGGTACTGCCAGGCGGTGTGCACGGCGGCGGCCGTGGCGGCGCGGGCCCGGTCATGGCCGTCGCCGGTCCCGCGCGTCTCCGCGTACGCGGCGGCCGCGTTCAGGGCCTGGGCGGTGGCGCGGCGCTCGGGACCGTGCGGACGCAGCAGTCCGGGCGCCATCCCGACCAGCCACGCCCAGGCACCCGCCGCCAGGGCCAGACCGACATGACCGGGCACCTGGCCCAGGGTCTGCGGCGCGAACAGCGAGGCGGAACTGATGAAGGCGAGCACCACGTGTGCGGGCGGGCCGATGCGGGTGGCGTCGCACACGGCCTTCTGCACCGCCGCCATGAGGGCGCCGACGGTGACCAGCACGACGGTGTCGGAGGTGAGCGACGCCGTGACCAGGGCGACGGCCAGGCCGCCGACCATGCCGAGCACCACCCTGGCGAGGGTGCGGGCCCGTGCGGCGTAGGGCCGGTTGTGGGCGTAGAGCGCGCACAGGGACCCCGCCATCGTGTACATGACCAGATCGAGGCGTCCGAGGGCCAGCAGCATCAGGTTGGGCGGGGCGGCCGCGACGACGGCGCTGAGCGCGGGCTTGAACCAGATGTCGGAGGGCCGGCCGAGGCGGAGCACCCCGACGAGGGGAAGCCGATGGGGGGTCGTCCTACTCATACCCATCAATTTAGCATGTGTTTTACTCGTAAAACACTCTGGACGTGTCGGTACCCTCCCTGCTCACCGACTGCGCTCCGGCGAATGCTCCCCGTGTACATCCTTGCGCTCGCGTGCGCGCCGCGTGCCGTGGGCATCGCATCTGTCGACCGACCGTTGAGCGGGGGGTGGTGAGCGTGCACGGACCGGTTGCGGCGGCATGGCTGCTGGTCGCGCTGTGCGCAGCGACTGGCGCCTACTGTCTGCTGCGGATGCGCAGTGGTGTCGAGGAGCAGCGCCGCGCCGCGGGCGGCGAGGCGCTCATGGGCTTCGGCATGGCCGCGATGGCCGTACCCCCCGCGGTGTTCGCGCCGCCGCGCTGGGCGTGGCCCGTGTACGCCGCCGTGTTCGGCGCCGCGGCGCTGCGCGCGCTGTGGACGGCGCGGGCCGGCGGCCATCATCTGCACCATCTGATCGGGACCTCGGCGATGGTCTACATGGCCCTCGCCATGGCCGTCTCCCCCGCCTCGCACCATCACGCGCACTCCGGGACCGGTGTACCGCTGGTGACCGGCGCTCTGCTGGTCTACTTCACCGGCTACGTACTGCTGTCCGGCGCCCGCCTGGTGCCCGCCGCGGCGACGGGCGGCGTGGCGGCGACGGGTACCACGGGGACGGCCGGGACCACGGGGGCGGCGGGCGGCACGGGCGCACCGCGCTGGGGCGACCGTCCGGAACTGGCACGGGCGTGCCGGCTCTCGATGGGGATCGGGATGGTCGCGATGCTCCTGACGATGTGATGCCGGAACGCCCCGGCGAGGCCCAGGCGCGGCCTGCGTGCTGCTGTGCCGCGTCCTGCCGATGACTCTCGGGGGCGCGACGGCGGCCGCCCCCTCGGGGCACCGACCGTCCCGGTCGCCGTGGTCGGGCGCGCGCCGTCCCGGTCGCCGTGGTCGGGCGCGCATGCCCGCGAAACGGCTCTCCCTCGCGGGTTTCCCCAAGCCGCCCGCCTGAGACGATCCCCCGCGTCGCCCCAGACGGACGGCAGCCCTGAGCAGGCCCCCGCGCACAGCGGTGCCTGACGCGCTGAGTATAGTTGGCTGACAGCCAGTCAACGCAGGAGTTCAAGAATGTCCCCGCGGAGCGCCTCGGTCAATGAAGAGTTGCGACGACGTTCCCGGGAGCGGCTGCTGCAGGCGGCGCTCGAACTCGTCGGGGAGCGCGGATTCGAGGCCACCACACTGGGCGCCATCGCGGACCGCGCCGGTTCTGCGCGCGGGCTGGTGTCGTACTACTTCCCCGGCAAGCGCCAATTGGTGCAGTCCGCCGTGCACCGGCTGATGCACCGCACGCTGGAGGAGGCACTGGAGCGGGAGCCGCACACCGAGGACGGCCGGGAGCGGCTCGCGCGGGCCATCGACGCGATCCTGGGCCTTGCCAGGGACCAGCCGGTGCTGATGCGGCAGCACATGGCGGGGCTGCTCCAGGCCGAGGGCTTCGTGCAGTGCCCGGAACAGCGACGGCTCGCGGAACTGCTCGGTGACACCGTCGCCCGTTACGGCTCCCAGAACGTGACGGGCGACTATCCGATGCTGCGGTCACTCCTGATGGGAGCGGTGTACGCGGCGCTGATGCCGGGAATTCCGATGCCCGTCCCGGTACTGCGCTCGGAGCTGTTCGAGCGGTACGGGCTCGACCGGGACATGGGCATGCCGCCGAAGAACGACACGGACGCCGAGGCGCAGCAGCGGGACCAGGA
This sequence comes from Streptomyces sp. NPDC002520, assembly GCF_053595235.1. NCBI lineage: Bacteria > Bacillati > Actinomycetota > Actinomycetes > Kitasatosporales > Streptomycetaceae > Streptomyces > Streptomyces sp. NPDC002520. Next base: position 11,907 of record NZ_JBSFXG010000040.1, read on the forward strand.
TCTGTCGCGGTTCTTCGCCACCGAGGAGCGGGTCCAGGAGCGGACCGAGGCGCAGGCCCAGGAGCGGACCGGCGGGCGGACCGGCGGGCGGACAAGGTGACCGCGCCGGGCACCTCTCGAACAGCGGCTCCTCGATCCGCGGCGTAACCGCGCGATCACCCCCCATCAGGGCGGACACGCGCCCGTGTCGGCGGCCGGTCACTGCCGCGGCGGGCCGGCCGGTGCCATGCTGGAGCCGTCAGGCACATTCTCCGGATGGCCCCGGGGTGAGGAGTACCGCCGTGCTGCGTGTCGCCGTCGTCGGCTCCGGGCCGAGCGGGTGCTACACCGCGCAGAACCTGGTCCAGCGGGATCCCGACGTGCAGGTCGACGTCCTGGACCGGCTGCCCTGCCCGTACGGCCTGGTGCGCTACGGCGTGGCCCCGGACCACGAGAAGATCAAGTCCCTGCAGAACAACCTGCGGACCGTGCTGGAGCACGACCGGGTGCGCTTCCTGGGCGGGCTCGCGGTGGGCGGGCCACGCGGGATTCCCGTGAAGCGGCTCCGGGAGCTGTACCACGCGGTCGTGTACTGCGTGGGCGCCGCCACCGACCGCCGGCTCGGCATCCCCGGCGAGCACCTGACGGGCAGCTGGTCGGCGACGGAGTTCGTGTCCTGGTACAGCGCGCATCCGGACGCGGTCGACGAGGGTTTCCTGCGCGGAGTGCGGTCCGCGGTGGTCATAGGGCTGGGCAATGTGGCCGTCGACGTCACGCGGATGCTGGTCCGCGGCGTTGGCGAGCTGCGCCCGACGGACATGCCTCAGGGCGCCCTGGACGCGCTGGCGGCCAGCGGGGTCACCGACGTCCACATGGTGGGCCGGCGCGGCCCCACGCAGGCCCGCTTCACCACCAAGGAGCTGCGCGAGCTGGGCGGCCTTCCCGGCACCGAAGTCACCGTCGATCCAAGGGAGTTGGCGCTCGATCCGGACTTCGCCGACCTGTCCGCGCTGCCCGCGGTGCAGCGCCGCAACGCGGAGGTGCTGCGCGACTGGGCGGCCGCGCCCCGCCGGGACACGGACCGTCGGATCCATATGCGGTTCTTCCTTCGTCCGGTGGAAGTGCTGGAGCAGGACGGGCGGGTGGCCGGTGTGCGCTTCGAGCGGACGGCACCGGACGGGCACGGCGGTGTGACGGGCACCGGCCGGTTCGAGGACGTGCCGGCGCAGTTGGTGCTGCGCTCGGTGGGCTATCGCGGAGTGCCGCTGGAGGGGCTGCCGTTCGACGCGACGCGCGGCACGGTGCCGCACCTGGAGGGCCGGATCGTGCGTGACGGCGCGGCCTCCCCCGGCGAGTACGTCGCCGGCTGGATCAAGCGCGGCCCGACCGGCGTCATCGGCACCAACCGGCCGTGCGCCAAGGAGACGGTGACCTCACTGCTCGCGGACGCGCCCGTGCTCGTGTCCCAACAGGTACCGGAGGACCCGCTCCCGGCCCTGCGGGCGGCCGGGAGCGAGCCGGTGCCGTGGCAGGGGTGGCTGGCGATCGAGCGCGCCGAGGCCGAGTTGGGCGCCCGACTGGGACGCAACGTGGTCAAGCTGGCGAACTGGGACGCCCTGCTGGGAGCGGCGCGGTCGGCGTAGCGGGGTCCGCTTGGCACGGTAGGTGTCGTGCGCTCGACGTGGCTCGGTCGGCGTCGTGCGGCCGACGTGGCTCGGTCGGCGTCGTGCGGCCGACGTGGCTCGGTCGGCGTCGTGCGGCCGACGTGACGACGTTGGCGCGGTGCGCGGTCAGCCCTCGCTTACCCGCAACCCCACGGATGCGGCCAGCTCCGCCTGGTAGTCGGCGTACTCCGTCCGCAGCGCCTCGCCGGGCCAGTCGGGGGGCAGGAGGACGGCGGGCAGGACCGGGTCGGTGAGGAGGTGACGGACGGCCGCGGCGAAGGAGGTGAGGCGGTCGGCGGGGTGGTGGGAGCCGGCCGCGCGGGTGAGCAGGGTCCGGGCGGTGGCCGCCCAGGCGTCCAGCGGCCACAGGCGGGCGACGAGGTCGCGCGGGGAGCCGTCGGGGCGGGCGGTGTACGACTGGGCCACGCACCGCAGTTCGTCCGGCAGTGGCCGGCCGAGGTTGGCCGGGCGCAGCCACACGCCCTCGCGGAGTTCGGCGAGGCGCAGGCCGGTCAATCGGTTGCGCAGGTCGGCGCGTTCGGCGGGGCCGCGGCCCGTCACCGTGATCACGACCATCTCCCAGTCGCCGTCCCACGCGCGCGTACTCGGGTGCACGGCCTCGTCCTGGCGGTGCTGGCGGGCCAGCAGCCGGTCGCTGAGTCCGTAGACGGCGTCCGTGCGCCGGAGGTCGCCGGCCGCCACCATCCGGCTCAGCGCGGCCCGCAGTGTGGAGCCGCCCACGCCGAAGGGCTCCACCAGCCGGACCAGGTCCTTGACCGGCAGCTGCGGCGGATGCGCGCCGAGCAGCAGGCTCAGGACGACCGACCGCGCGGACAGCGGGCGCAGTCCGGCCGCGGCCTCGTCGGGTTCGGCCGAGTGGTTCATGTGCATGGGCACGTACTGTACGTGCGCCTCCTTGTTGCATCATTGCTACAGTCGCACGGACAGTGCAACATGGCCGTATGGTCTCGATACCCGCACAGTCGGCGCAGCCGCGGCACGCCACCCACGACGTCACCAACCAGCCCCCGCCCCTGGCCCCCTACGACGCCTCCGACGACCGGGCCCTGCTGGAGGGGCTGCGCCGGGAGGGCGCCGGCCGGGCCGAGGACGACATCCGGCGGCTCGGGCTCCGCGCGGGCGGGGAGGAGGCCCAGGAGTGGGGTGAGCTGGCCAACCGGCACGAGCCGGAGCTGCGCACCCACGACCGCTACGGCCACCGTGTCGACGAGGTCGAGTTCCATCCCAGCTGGCACCACCTGATGCGGACCGCGGTCGCCGAGGGCCTGGCCGGCGCCCCGTGGGCGGACGACCGGCCCGGCGCGCACGTGGTCCGTACCGCGGGCGGGCTGGTATGGGGGCACACGGAGGCCGGACACGGCTGTCCGACGTCGATGACGTACGCCGCCGTACCCGCCCTGCGCGCCACGCCGGACCTCGCCAAGGTCTACGAACCGCTGCTCACCAGCCGCGTGTACGACCCCGAGCTGCGCGTCCCCACCGAGAAGCCCGGCCTGCTCGCCGGGATGGGCATGACCGAGAAGCAGGGCGGCTCCGACGTACGGACGAACACCACCGTGGCCACGCCGACCGGCGAGCCCGGCGTGTACACCCTGCGCGGGCACAAGTGGTTCACCTCGGCGCCCATGTGCGACGTCTTCCTGGTGCTGGCCCAGGCGCCGGGCGGCCTCTCGTGCTTCCTGGTGCCGCGCGTTCTTCCGGACGGCAGCCGCAACACCTTCCGTATCCAGCGGCTCAAGGACAAGCTCGGCAACCGCTCCAACGCCTCCTCCGAGCCGGAGTTCGACCAGACGGTGGCCTGGCTCGTCGGCCCCGAGGGGCGGGGCGTGAAGACGATCATCGAGATGGTCAACTGCACCCGGCTGGACTGCGTGATGTCCTCGGCGACCCTGATGCGCAAGACGCTGGTCGAGGCGGGCCACCACGCGCGCCACCGCAGCGCGTTCGGCGCCCGGCTGTTCGACCAGCCGCTCATGCGCAACGTCCTGGCCGACCTGGCCCTGGAGTCGGAGGCGGCGACGACGCTGACGCTCCGGCTGGCCGGGGCCGCGGACCGGGCGGTGCGCGGGGACGCCGGGGAGCGGGCCTTCCGGCGCATCGCCACCGCCGTCGGCAAGTACTGGGTGACCAAGCGGGGCCCGGCGTTCACCGCCGAGGCCCTGGAGTGTCTGGGCGGCAACGGGTACGTGGAGGAGTCCGGGATGCCCCGCCACTACCGGGAGGCTCCGCTGCTGTCGATCTGGGAGGGCTCGGGGAACGTCAACGCGCTCGACGTGCTGCGCGCGCTGGGTCGTGACGCGGAGACCGCCGACGCCCTGTTCGCGGAACTCGCGCTCGCGCGCGGGGCCGACGCGCGGCTGGACACGGCCGTGGCCGGGTTGAAGGTTCAGCTGGCCGAGACCGACCAGGTGGGTGCCCGCCGGCTGGTCGAGCGGATGGCGCTCGCCCTGCAGGCCTCACTCCTGGTCCGGCACGCCCCGCACGCGGTCGCGGACGCCTTCTGCGCGACCCGGCTGGGCGGCGACTGGGGGCACGCGTTCGGCACGCTGCCCGCCGGAACCGACCTGGACGCGATCCTGGAGCGGGCCCTGCCCGACCGGAGCTGATCCCTCGGCGGCCGGCGCCCCGTGCGGCCGGCCCGCTGTGCGGGGCGCGCGGGTCCGTACGGACAGAGCCGTACGGACCCCGGAGGCCCCGAGGCCGGAACCCGGAGGCGAGAACCGGGAGTCCGGAACCCAGAGACCGGCGGCCGGAGGCGAGAACCCGGAGTCCGGAGGCCAGAACTCAGAGACCGGCACCCGCAGACCAGAACCCGGAGGCCACGACCCCGAGCCCGGTTGCCGCGGTCCTGTCCTCAGCCGATCGTGCTGCCCCACTGCGGCCCGAACCGGGCCCATTCCGCGTCCCAGTGGTCCAGGCGCCGTCGTTCCAGGCGTCCGCGCACAACGAGCCCGCCGATGAAGGGGACGACGCCCGCGCTGACGCCGACCAGGCCGCCGATGAGGGCGGCACGGAAGCCGGCCTCGGAGGCGGCGGCGGGGCGGGTGACAAGGTGGCCTTGGGGGTCGGTCCACACGGTGACCGGGGTGCCGGCTCTGCTGCCCAGCGGGACGCGCGCCTCACCGGTGCGGGCCGAGCCGTCGGGCAGGGTCCAGCGGACCTTGGCCCACACCCGCTCGGCGACCGAGATCCTCGCGGCGGGTCCGCCGGGTGCGTGGCCGACGACGCGGGCGACGGTGGGACGCCAGGTGGCGCGTTCCGTGGCCAGTCCGCGCTCCACCGACCGGGCCGCCCCGAGGCCGGCGGCCAGGCCGACCAGGGCGGCCAACAGCCAGGCGGCGAGCACGACCCAGGCCTCCACCACATCGGCCCGGCGCTTGAGCGGGTTGCGCCGCCAGCGCCACAGCCACACCTTCGGACCACGGAACGCCTTCAAAGGCATCCTCCTCACGAGCGCACCGACGAGCCGGACCGCCCTTCCGTACGGGCGAGTCCGCCCCGCTGCTCACGCCGAGCCTCCGTCCGACGGTCGCACGAGAGACCCCTTGCGCGCAGGCGCATCCGGGAACGGACCCGGCCGATCTCCGCGACAGGCCGAGGACACCTCTGTGACCTGCGACGACACCGGCTCTCGGGGTGACTGTCAGTGGTGGGGTGCAGACTGGCCGATATCTGACGACTACCTGGACGACGACGTCCCGGAGGTGATCGGCATGACCGAGGTTCTGCTGGCGGTAGGCACCCGCAAGGGCCTTTTTCTCGCGCGACGGCGCGGTGGGATCTGGGAGTTCGACGAGGCTCCCCACTTCAACGCGCAGGCCGTCTATTCGGTCGCGATCGACACCCGGAGCGGCACACCGCGCCTGCTGGCGGGCGGCGACAGCGCGCACTGGGGCCCGTCGGTGTTCCACTCCGACGACCTGGGCCGCACCTGGACCGAGCCGGCCCGGCCCGCCGTCAAGTTCCCCAAGGACACCGGCGCTTCGCTGGAGCGGGTCTGGCAGCTGCACCCGGCCGCCGCCGAGCCGGACGTGGTGTACGCGGGCACGGAACCGGCCGCGCTGTACCGCTCGGAGGACCGCGGGGAGAGCTTCGAGCTGGTGCGTCCGCTGTGGGAGCACCCGACCCGCTCCCGGTGGGTGCCGGGCGGCGGCGGTGAGGGCATGCACACGGTGCTCACCGACGCACGCGACCCGCGGGCGGTGACCGTGGCCGTCTCCACGGCCGGGGTGTTCCGCACCGCGGACGGCGGGGTGAGCTGGACCCCGTCCAACTCCGGCGTCTCCGCGGTGTTCCTGCCGGAACCGAACCCCGAGTTCGGCCAGTGCGTGCACAAGGTGACGCGGGACGCGGTGAACCCGGACCGGCTGTACCTGCAGAACCACTGGGGCGTGTACCGCAGCGACGACGCGGGCGCGCACTGGACCGACATCGGCGAGGGCCTGCCGTCCACGTTCGGCTTCGCGGTGGCCGCGCATCCGCACCGGGGCGACACGGCCTACGTCTTCCCGATCAACGCGGACAGCGACCGGGTTCCCGCCGGCCACCGCTGCCGGGTCTACCGCACGACCGACGCGGGCGCGCACTGGGAGCCTCTGTCCAAGGGGCTGCCGGAGGACGACCATTACGGCACCGTGCTGCGCGACGCGCTGTGCACGGACGACGCGGATCCGGCCGGGGTCTACTTCGGCAACCGCAACGGCGAGGTGTTCGCCTCGGCCGACGACGGCGACAGCTGGCAGCAGTTGTCCGCACACCTGCCGGACGTGCTGTGCGTGCGGGCGGCGGTGATCGCCTGAGGCCGGCGGGGCAGAACGTCCTGCGCGTCTTCCAGCAACCCTTCAACGGGGTACGGGTCCTGATCGTCGGTCAGGATCCGTACCCGACCCCGGGGCATGCGAGAGTTGCAGAAGTACTGGAATCCCCTTACACGGATCTGACCACAGTGGACCAGGGTTGGGGGGCTCGTGCCTATCGCAGTGCCCCTCCATGCCTTGCCCTCGACCGTGCTCCGGCGGTCAGGCGTCCTGGCGCGGCCCGCCCTGTCGGAGCTGCTCCACGAGGGCGAGGACCAGAGCTGGTTGGCGCACTGTTGCTTGTTCCACGTCGCGTCCTGCCGGGCGCGGGCGCCTTCGAGAAGGACCACGGCGCCGACATGCCCCCGGCCCAGCGCCCCTGGCCGACACCGAACGCATCGCCGCCGAAGTCCGCGCTCCGTACGTGAAGGCGGGGCGGCACTCAGCCGCAATCCGCAGCAGTGGCGTTACCGCGGACACCGTTTTTGTCGAACCACAGTTTGTGTACGGCGATTTCGAGGGTGCACTCCGTTTCCATCACACCTTCCAAGGGCCGGACCCGCTCTTGGAGGAACCGCCACAGTTCGGCGTCGTCGGCGGTCAGGACCTGGGCGAAGACATCGGCCCTGCCGAGGGTCGTCGAGACGTAGCTGACCTCGGGGCAAGCAGTCAGCAAGTCAACGACACTGTTGTGGTGCTCGGGTGCCACCTTGAGGAAGAGCAGGGCCAGGCGGGCGGAGCCGAAGCGGCCGGGGTCGGCGAAGGCGGTGATCTTCAGTACGCCCGCGTCCTCGAGGCGGCGGTACCGGCTGCGAACCGTGCCTTCTGACACGTCGAGCGACCGGGCGATTTCCCGGAACGCCCGGCGCCCGTCCTGCTCCAGCTCCGCGATGATCGCGCGGTCCAGGTCGTCGAGTTCGGCGGTCATGGCCTGATCTTAGAGGTCGAACGCGCTCGCGGTCACGCTTTGCGTGACCCGCGGCGGCACCTGCGACTGCATTGCGCACAGAGCCTCCGCGAATCTGCGCATTGCGTAGTGCAGACCTCTTGCGTTCACGCGTAGCGAGCCCTACCGTCTCATCATCACGCAATGCGCATCACAGCACCTTGTTTGCTGATCGAATGCGTAGCGAAGGACGTGTATGGATACGCAAGGAGTCAGCATGCCCCTTCCGCGCTCTGCCCTATCCGCGGCGTCGCCTGCGGAGCTCGATCTCGCCTGGCCCGACGGCGCCGAGGCAGCCGTCTCCTTGACCTTCGACGTCGACGCCGAGGCCGGCTGGCTCGGTGAGGGCGAGGCGTACGCACGCCGGCTGACCACGTTGTCGGAAGGACGCTACGGAGTCGTCCGCGGCATGCCGCGCATCCTGCGTCTGCTGGCCGAGTACGGCATGCGGGGCACGTTCTTCGTGCCCGGTCATACTGCCGAGCTGTATCCGCGGCTGGTGGAGGACATCCTGGCAGCCGGGCACGAGGTCGCCCATCACGGCCACCTGCACCTGCGCAGCGACAGGGTGTCCGCCGGGGAGCAGCGGGCAGAGATCGAGAAGGGCCTGACCTCGCTCGCCGCGGTCGGGGCGCCTGTGCCGACCGGGTACCGGTCGACGTCGTGGGAACTGACCCCGGAGACGTTCGGCCTGCTCATCGAGTACGGCTTCGGCTACGACTCCTCGTGCATGGGCGACGACCGCCCCTACTACGAGACGCATGAGGGCCGTTCCGTCCTTGAGCTGCCCGTGCACTGGTCGCTGGACGACTGGCCGCGTTACGGCTGGAACATCGACACCGGCGGCAACACGGCCGCCCCCGGAGAGCTGTACTCCTCCTGGAGCACCGAGTTCGAGTGGGCCAGGGCCGAGCGGCGGCACGTCTGCTACACCATGCACCCCGAGGTGATCGGCCGTCCGCAGCGTTTCGCCGAATTCGCCCGGCTCGTCGAGACCGTGGCCGATGACGGCCATGCCTGGACCGCGCCTCTTGCCGAGGTCGCTGCGCACGTTCGCCCGCTGATGCCCCCACCGGACGCGACGGCAGACATCCCCGCTCCGGCGGTGGGCCCGTGAACAGCGCCGGCCACACCCGGTTCGTCTCGGCCGTGGCCGGCCCCCGTGAGCGGGGTATCGAGTTCGGCGAGACGTGGCGCGACCGTGTCGCCGGCACCGTCGACGGCTACCGGGAACTCTTCGCACGCGCAGGCGTGCGGGATCGCCACGCCGCGGGGACCCGTGCCCTGCTGGCCGTCGAGACCTGGGCCCCGTACCTCGCCGCCGAGATCCGGGGCATCGCCCAGGGCGCCGGCCTGCCCGTCGAGGAGATCGCGGCGATCAACGCCCGAACCGAGATCCTCGCGAGCACCCGCACGGGGGGCGAGTGCTCGACGATCGTCGCGCTGCGCGACGGCGACGAGGAGCCGGTGGCCGTGCAGAACTGGGACTGGTACGCGGGCCACGCGGCGAGTTGGCTGGAGTGGGAGATCTGGCACCCCGACGGGCGGCGCACCACGACCCTCACCGAGTACGGGATCGTGGGCAAGATCGGCGTCAACGATCGCGGTGTGGGCTGCCTGTTCAACATCCTCCACCACCGCGCCGACACCGGGGCGCACGGCGTACCCGTGCACGTGGTCGCCCGCCGGCTGCTCGACGAGTCCGACACCGTCACCGACGCTCTGCGCGTCATCGGCGGGGCACCGGTCTCCGCCTCCACCACGATCACCGTGGTCGGCGGGCGACGGGCCGGACGAAGCGCCGTGGCCGCCGAGCTCTGGCCCGAGGGCCCCGGGCACGTTCTGCCCGATCCTGACGGGCTGCTCCTGCACACCAATCACTTCCTGAGCCGGCCCGGCGCGGACGGTGACACCGAGCCCCGCACCGACCCCGACACCCTCGTGCGCTACGAGGTGCTCCGCCGGACCCTGCACGGTCGCGGCCGGGACCTCACGGCGGGCGAGGCTCTGGCAACGCTGGCCGATCACAGCGGGGGCGTGTGCGTGCACGCCCCTCACGGACGCGGCGACGTCTTCCAGACCCTGGCCGCCGTCCGCATCGACTTCACCACCCGCGGGCTGGACATCCACCCCGGCCCGCCCTGCCGCACCCGCGGCGACCGACCGAGCACGACAGCACAACCTGGGAGCGAGACATGCTTCAACTGAAGCGCATCGACAACATGGACATCCTCACACGCGACGTCGGACGGCTCGTGGACTTCTACCACGGCGTACTGGGACTCGGCTTCCACCTGCCGTACGCGCCCGAGGAGGAGTGGGCCGCGATCGACCTGGGCAACGTGACGCTCTACCTGTTCAAGTCCGAGACCGGCGAGCACGCACCGCGGCGCACCGAGGTCAACGCGCAGAATGCGCCCGGACTCGACTCGTTCGCGTTCGAGGTGGACGACCTCGACATCGCGTACGCGGAACTGGACGGCCGCGTCGAGTGGGTCACCGATGAGGAGATCGTCTGGAAGCACCCCTCGGGCGTCTGGTACCGCTACCGGCCGTTCTACGACCCCGACGGCAACATGCTCTACGTCACGGAGCCGCACCGCGCCGGTGCGGCCGGGCAGCACGGGGCCGAGGCATGAGCGCTCTCGCCACCGGCTCCCTCGCCGGCCGCAGAGCCCTGATCACCGGTGCCGCGCGCGGCATGGGTCGCACCCACGCCCTCGCCCTTGCCGCACGCGGCGCGGCCGTCGCCCTGGCCGACCTCGACGCGGAGGAACTGCATCGAACGGTCGCCGAGGTCCGGCAGGCCGGAGGTAAGGCCGAGCCCTTCGTCGCGGACATCACCTCCCGTGAGCGGGCCGAGGAGCTGATCACCCGCGCCGCCGACGCGCTGGACGGCCTGGACATCCTGGTGCACAACGCCGGGCTGATGTTCTCCATGACCGGCCTCGCCGAGACCGACGACGCCGACTTCGAGCGGCTCCTCGCGGTGAACGTCCGCGCCCCGCTGTATCTGACCCGGGCCGCGCTGCCGTACTTGCGCACCAGTAAGGCCGCCCGCGTCATCTTCGTCTCCTCGCAATGGGGCCAGGTCCCCGATGGCCACTCCTACGGCTACATGGTCTCCAAGGCCGCGCAGCTCGGCCTGATGAAGACCCTCGCCCAGGAGTTCGCGAGCGAGCGGATCTTGGTCAACGCCGTGGCACCGGGCGCCGTGGCCACCCGGATGGTGCCTGACTCCAACTACGAGGCCGAGGTCGCGGCTGTGCCCATCGGACGGCTCGCCCAGCCCTCGGAGATCTCCGAGGTGGTGGCCTTCCTCGCCGCCGACACCGGCGGTTTCATCACCGGCCAGACCATTCCCGTCAACGGCGGCGCGCTCGTCGTCGGTATCTGACCCCCAGGAGGACTCCCGTGTCATCCAACCCCACCAAACGTGACCAGGCCGAGCGGGCCATGCGTCACTCATGGTTCCCCGTCGCCCGCTCCACCGACCTCGCCACACCGCAGGCCGCGACCCTCCTCGGCGAGAAGCTCGTCGTCTGGCGCTCCTCCGACGGAACGGCACGTGTCAGCGCCCGGCGCTGTCCCCACCGGGGCGCCGACCTGTCCCAGGGCGTCGTCACCGACGGGTCCATCGGCTGTCCCTACCACGGCTGGCGCTTCGACGGCGCCGAAGGCCACTGCGCCTACGTCCCCTCGCTCGCCGACCAGTCAGGCATCCCCCCGAAGGCATCGATCCGCACCTACCCGGCCGTCGAACGGTTCGGACACGTCTGGACGGTCCTCGAAGACCCGGTCACCGAGCTGTACGACCCCGAAGAGTGGCGCGACCAGGACCTGGTCTGGCTCGCCGCCGAACCTCTCCCGTCCCGTACGGGGGTCGCCGTCGCGATCGAGAACTTCCGGGACGTGGCCCACTTCCCCTTCGTGCACCAGGTCTCCATGGGGCCGACGCCCGAGGTCGTCGAACCGCTCCAGGTGCGCCGCGACGGCATCGACGTCCATATGAACCACCAGCTGGACGCAGGCTCCGGCGACTGGGCGGCACAGGGCGACTGCCTCATGGCCTACCACTGCACCGCACCGGGCTTCGCATCCATCAGCTACCACTACGCCACAGCCGGCCTGCGCGTGGTGGCAGGCTTCCCCTCCCCGATCTCCTACGAGGAGGTACGGATCTTCTGGGGCGTCGCCAACGAGCGGGACTTCAAGGGCGCGTCCCTGGAGGAGTGCCTGCGGGTCGAGGAGATGGTGTACCTCGAAGACCTGCCGATCACCGCGAACATCGAACCGCGCGAGGTGCCCTGGGACGCCGAGGTGCCCGAGTTCTCCGCTCCCGCGGACCTGTTCACGCTCAACTACCGGCGCGCCTTCCACGAGCTCATGCGCAGGACCGCCGACCTGGTGGAGGCGGGGGCGCGGCACGACGCGGGGGAACGCCACCATGCCCCGATCCGCTGACACCCCGCGCGAGTTGCGCGTCCACACCAGGGAGTACGCCGCCGAGGGCGTCGTCGCCCTCACCCTGGTCGACCCGGCCGGCGGCCCGCTGCCGGCCTGGACGCCCGGCGCCCACGTCGACCTCCACCTCGCCGGGGGGACCGTACGCCAGTACTCCCTGTGCTCCGATCCCGCGGACCTGTCCCGGTACCGCATCGGTGTGCTGCGCGTCCCGGACGGTCGGGGCGGCTCACGGCGCGTCCACGACGAACTGCACCCAGGGACACTGCTGGCGGTCTCCCCGCCCCGCAACCAGTTCGCCCTGGTCGAGGACGCCGACGAGTACATCCTGGTCGCGGGCGGCATTGGCATCACACCGCTGCTGCCCATGGTCCGCAGGCTCACCGCGCTCGGCCGTCCCTGGCGGATGCTCTACGCCGGCCGCTCACGCACCACGATGGCGTTCCTCCGGGAACTGCCCACGCGGAACGTCACCCTCGTTCCCGAGGACGAGGCGGGCCGTCCCGATCTTGCCCGCTACCTCGCACCGCACCCGGCGGCGACGGTGTACGCCTGCGGTCCCGGCGGCCTGCTCGACGCCGTCCGCGACCTGCACCCCGGGCCGGTGCACACCGAACGGTTCACCGCCGCTCCGGCGACGGCCGACGGGGACGCCTTCACCGTCGTGCTCGCCCGGTCCGGCACCGAGGTCGTCGTCCCCCCGGGGCGTAGCGTGCTCGACGCGGTGCGCGACGCCGGGGTACCGGCGCCGTCCTCCTGCGAGATGGGCATCTGCGGCACCTGCGAAACAAAAGTCCTCTCCGGGACCCCGGACCACCGCGACGACCTGCTCACCCCCGACGAGCGGGCCACGGGCGATTCCATGATGCTCTGCGTCTCACGCAGCGCGGACGCCCGCCTCGTCCTCGACCTGTAAGCCCCGCCTCCGCACCCCTGAAGGGGACACCCATGTCCGATGCTCCGCCCACCGAGCCACGTGCGCCAGGAGAAGACATCACACCCGCGCTGCCGAAGAGGATGCGCTGGTACGACGGTTTCGCCCTGTCCCTGACGATGCCGGCAGCACTGGTCGCCTCGCTCGGCGGCTCCATCAGCGGCCTCGGCGCCTGGGGCGCCGTGGCACTGTGGTCGATCGCCATGGTGCTCGCCGCAGTCACCAACTGGATCTACACCGAACTGGCCGCCATGTTCCCCGAGTCGTCCGGGGGCATCGCCCACTACGCGACCGAAGGCTGGAAGCGGCGCGCCCCCGTCGTCGGGCCCCTGGCCTCCTTCGGATACTGGTTCCCCTGGACAACGGCGCTCTCCGTCTACGCGGGGATCGTCGGCTCACTGGTCCAGGCCCAGTGGTTCCCGGAGCAGCAATGGAACCTGTCTCTCGGGCCGGTCGAGATCAGCTTCCCGATCCTCATCGGGCTCGGGGTGATCGTGCTCCTGTTCGCCGCGGCGATGGTCGGGCTCCACGCAGCGATGTGGGTCGTCTACCTCACGGGCGGCATGCTGCTCGTGCCGCTGTTGGTGTTCATGGCCGGCCCCTTCCTCAGCGGGAAGTGGGACGCCTCACGGCTCCACTGGAACCTCCACGGCGCGGCAGGTCTGCACGAGGCTCTGGTCTGGCTGTACATCATGGCGTGGACGTGCTTCTGCGTGGAAGTGTGCGCCACCTTCGCGCCGGAGTACCGGGACACCGTCCGGGACACCTCACGGGCACTGCGGGCCGGCGCGCTGTTCGGCCTCGGCGTGTTCGTGCTCATGCCGCTCGCCCTGGCGGGATACGTGGGCGAAGGGCCGATCGCGCACGACCCGACGACGTTCTACGTCGCGGCCTTCCGGGACCTCATCGGCGGCGGGGCCGATCTGATGGTGGTGTTCCTGATCGGCTCGCTCCTCCTCATCATGGTCACCGGCCTCGCGGACGGCTCACGGGTGCTCTACACGATGGGCGTCGAAGGAACCACGATCCGTCAGTTCGGCGTGCTGAACAAGCGGGGCGTGCCGGTACGGGCGCTGGTCGTCGCGCTGGTCCTCAACATCCTCACGCTGACGGTGCTGAAGAGTCCCCTGGCGATCATCGTGGCGGGCAACCTCGGATACATCCTCACCCACGTCCTGGCGCTGTCGGCCTTCGCGCTGCTGCGCCGGGACCGCCCGGACGCCGCACGACCGATCCGGCTGCCCCCGGTCTTCGTCCCCATCGCCTGGGTCCTGGCCGCGATGCTGAGCGTGATCCTCGTCGTCGGCGCCACCGGCTTCTCGGTGAGCGGCTACGGCGGACTCACCGAACTGGCCGTCGCGCTCGGGGTGCTGGCAGTAGGCGTCGCCCTGTGGCTGTACCGAACGCGGGTACAGGACCGCGGGTGAGCCAGGTGTGGAAGTTCGCCAGCGGCGGCTCGGTGAACGGCGGGGCGGCGATCTCCAACGGATCGGTGTTCTGGGGCTCGGGATACTGCGGCACCCTGTGCTTCGGCACGCCTACTCAGCCGCTCAACAACAACAAGTTCTATGCGTTCGGTGCGCAGTGACCGGCCGCCGGATGAATGGGACTGACGAAAGGGCTATGTCTGTGAAGGTGTCCAGGACATGGAGATTCCTCGGTGTCCGAGCTGCGGCGGCGATGCTCGCCGTGCCGGTCGTCGCCGTCGCCCTCGGTACGCCGAGCGCGTTCGGCGCGGCCGCCCATGACGGCGGCACCGGCGCCGTCATCACGAACGTGCACACGGTGGCGACGTTCGACTATGCGGCCGGCGGGCAGCCGGAGAACGTCAGCGTCAACCCGGACGGCTCGCTGACCGTCTCGCTGCTCGGCTTCCTCACCGGCCAGCCGCCGCAGCTGATCTCGATCAGCGCATCGGGGCAGCGCACGGTGCTGGTCACAGCGTGCTGTCCGGGGACCCGGCACGCTCGGGCATCTGGCGGCTGCCCCCGGGCGGCACCCCCGAGCGCTTCGGCGCGCTGCCGGCCGGCCAGTTCCTCAACGGGCTGACGATCGACGCGGCGGGTCGGAACCTCTACTCGGCCGACAGCCTGGCCGGGACCATCTGGACCGTTCCGACGTCGGGCGGGCCGGTCCGGGCCTGGCTGGTCGACCCTGCGCTCGCCCCCGCCGACCCGTCTCCGGGACACTTCGGGCTCAACGGCGTGACGTACCACAATGGCGCGGTGTGGGCGTCCAACACCGACCGGGGGACGCTGCTCCGGATACCGGTCACGGCCGACGGCGGACCCGGGGCCGTCGCGGTCGTCGCCGGAAACCTGCCGGGGGTCGACGATTTCAAGTTCCTGTCCAACCGCTCCGACGTGGCGTTCGTCGCCCTCAATGGGGTGAACGAGGTCGCGGCGGTGTTCCCGGACGGGACGTCGAAGGTGGTACTGACCGCCGCCGACGGGCTGGACTCGCCGACCGACACCGCGGTGCGCGGCAATCAGCTCTTCGTCACCGACGGCGGCGGCGCCGCGCCGCACCACGCGCAGCTGCAAAGCGGGACGATCAATTTCACGGCGCTGTTCAGGGGTGAGGGCATCACCTCGTAGCGTCGGGGTTCTGTGAAGGCCGTCGGCTGTCCCCGTGCTCCCTTCATGGGGACAGCCGACGTCCGCGCCTTGGCGCGGCCCGCACGGCGGCAAGCTCCATCAGATCTGACGGGGCCTGCCGCCGTCCGGGATCAGTCGCGATCATGCTTCGTGCCGAAAACGTCGGAGCACACGCCGAGTCGGGCCGCCCGTCCGCGAGCCGTCACACGCACCACGGCTTACGGCAGGCGCCAGTCCACCGGCTGGGCATCCTGCTTGACGAGCAGGTCGTTGGCCCGGCTGAACGGACGCGAACCGAAGAACCCGCGGTCCGCCGACATCGGCGACGGGTGCGCGGACTCAATCGCCGGAAGATCCCCGAGCAACGGCCGCAGATTACGCGCGTCCCGCCCCCACAGGATGGACACCAGCGGCTTGCCACGTGCCGTCAGGGCCCGGATCGCCTGCTCGGTGACCTCCTCCCACCCCTTGCCCCGGTGCGCGGCAGGCTTGCGGGGGGCCGTCGTGAGTGCCCTGTTGAGCAGCAGCACCCCCTGCTGCGTCCATGGCGTCAGATCTCCGTTGGACGGCCGGGGCAGCCCCAAATCGGTGTGCATCTCCCGGAAGATGTTCTCCAGGCTCCCCGGCAACGAACGCACCTCGGGCGCCACCGCGAAGCTCAACCCGATCGCCATCCCCGGCGTGGGATAGGGGTCCTGGCCGACGATCAGGACGCGAACGTCATCGAAGGGCTGCTGGAAGGCCCGCAGGACATTCGCCCCGGACGGAAGGTAGGTCCGGCCCGCCGCTATCTCCTCCCGGAGGAAGTCCCCCATCGCCGCGATACGTTCAGCCGCAGGTTCAAGAGCTTTCGCCCAGCCTGCCTCAACAAGTTCATGCAAGGGTCGTGGTGCCACAGCGCGTCACCCTACTGGCACGAACCGGGGATCCGCACAGATGCACCAGCTGCCCCAGCCCTCGAACGGCGACCTCACGCCGTGGACCCAGCAGGGCGTGCTGCTGCTCAACAGGGCGCTGACCACGGCGCCGCGCAGTCCCGCCGCCCATCGCGGAAAGGGCTGGGAAGAGGTCACACAGCAGGCGATCCGCGCGCCGGCCGCGCGTGGCAAGCCGCTGGTGTCCGTCCTGCGGGGTCGTGACGCCCGTAACCTGCGGCCGTTGCCCGGCAACCTGCCGGCCGTGGAGTCCGCGCACCCCTCGCCCATGTCGGCCGACCGCGGGGGCTCCGCCTCGCGGGTCGCCGGCGGTGTCCCGGACGGCAGCTCCTCCGCACAACCGGCCTGCGCCAAGGAGCCGTTCCGACCCGTGCGGGAGCTTCCCCGTCTGCTCCGCCCGCGCACGACACCGTCGCGGCCGGCATCGTGCGAGCGGCGACCGGCTGCACGGCCGCGTCCGGATCGCGACGGAGCCGCAGCCGGGCGGCTCACTCTGCGGGGTGAACGGACCATGCCGTACACGGTCACCGTAAAAGGGGGTTGACACCGACGGCAGCCCATATATCCGGCATGTGACCCGAACATGTGCCATCCATGCACAACTCATCAGACAAAAGGGGACGGATACCGCTCACCTGCACCCTCCCCGAACAGAGGAGCCCACGAAGCCAGTAACATGCGGCGCCATGAGCTCCCCCACTGGGCCCGCGTCCGGCCTGCCAGTACGAATGCCGCGACCCCGCCAGCCTGGACGGCACCGCCGGCCGGAACCGCTGGTGGCTCCCGAGGACGCCCCCGCGTTCGTCCTCGCCGTGCCCGGCACGCCCAGCGCCGCCACTCGCAGCCTCGCCGAGGAGGTCGTGAGCATCGCCCGCTCGGAGCTGCCCGGCCTGGACGCCCGGATCGGCTACCTGGACGGGGACGACACCGAGTTCCCGACCCTCCGCTCCGTGTTGGCGCACACCGCCGAGGAGCGCACCGCCCGCTACGAGCAGGCCCGCGCCGCCGGTGTCGACGCCAAGGAGCCGGACGGCCTGGTGGCCGTGGTCGTCCCGCTGCTGGCCGGCCCGGACAGCAGCCTGCTGCGCCAGATCCGCCAGTCCGTGATGGACAGCCGGGTCGCCGCCGAGCTGACCGATGTCCTCGGCCCGCACCCGCTGCTCGCCGAGGCCCTGCACGTACGTCTGTCCGAGGCCGGTCTGGCCCGCGCCGACCGCGCCCGTCTGTTCACCGTGGCCACCGCCGCGGACGGCATCATCCTGGCCTCCGTGGGCGGCGACGAGGCCGTGCAGGCGGCCGGGATCACCGGCATGCTGCTCGCCGCGCGCCTGGCCGTGCCGGTGATGGCGGCGGCCCTGGACCAGGAGGGCTCGATCGCGTCCGTCGCCGAGCAGCTGCGCTCCTCGGGCTCGCAGCAGCTGGCCCTCGCGCCGTATCTGATCGGCCCGGAGATCGACGCCGCGCTGCTGGCCGCCGCCGCCCAGGAGGCGGACTGCGCCATGGCCGAGCCGCTCGGCGCCTACCCAGCGATCGGCAAGCTCGCGCTCGCCAAGTACACGAACGCGCTGGGCATCGCCCCGCAAGCCGCGCAGGGCACGCCGGTCCGCTGACCCGGCACGACCCGGCATACGCACGTCGAAGGGCCCGCTCCGATTCCCGGAGCGGGCCCTTCGTCGTCGGGTTCGGGCCGGGCTCGGCCGTCTTCCCCGTGAACCGTGCCGGGCGTCAGTCGAAGATCACGCAGGACGCCGCGGCGACCTCCACGGAGCCGTCGTAGCGTGGCAGCCCGGTCGGCTCGTCGATCGCGAACCAGGTCACGTCGCCGGAGCGTTCGTTGGCCGCGTAGAGGTAGCCGCCGTGCTCGGCAAGGGCGCGCGGCCAGTGGCCGCCGCTCGGCACTGTGCCGATCAGGCGCAGGGCGTCTCCCGCCACGCGGAACACGGACAGGACGTCCTCACCGCGGGTCGCGGTCCACACGAAGCGGCCGTCGGGGGACACGACGATCCCGGAGGGGTACGCGTCGCCGGCCGGGGCGCCGGGCAGGACCATGACCTCGCTCAGCGGCTTCAGGGAGCCGCCGGCGGCGTCCCAGCGGCAGACGGTGACGGTCGGGGTGAGTTCGTTGACGACGTAGGCGTGCTCGCCGTCCGGGTGGAAGGCCAGGTGGCGGGGGCCGGAGCCGGGGCGCAGGGCGATCTCGCGGTGCAGGACGGGGGCGCCGCCCTCCAGGGTGCACACGCGGACCGAGTCCGTGCCGAGGTCCACACTGACGGCCCAGCGGCCGCTGGGGTCGGCCTGCACCTGGTGGGCGTGCGGACCGCGCTGGCGCCGGTCGTGCGGCCCGGAACCGGTGTGCTGGAGCACTCCGGAAGGCGCTGCGGCGAGGGTGCCGTCCGGGCGCACCGGTACGGCGGTGACGCTGCCGGAGACGTAGTTGGCGGTCAGGACGTGTCCGGCGTACAGGCCGAGGTGGGTGGGGCCGCCGGCGTCGACCGGGACGGGCGGCCCGGCGGGCTCCAGCTTGTCGCCGCGTACCCGGTAGGCGGCCAGGGCGCCCTCGGCCGTCTCGCTGACCGCGTAGAGCATGGTCCCGTCCGCCGACAGGGCCAGGTAGGACGGATCGGGCACCGTGCCGAGACTGCCGGTGAGGACCAGCGCGCCGGTGCCCGGACGGACCTCCGCGGTCACCAGTCCGGGGCCGCCCGCCGCCGTGAACGAGCCGATGAACGCCTTGTGCCGCCTGCCGCCTTCTGCCACCGCTGTCCCCTCTCGGTCCGAGCCAGTGCCGACGGTAGCAGTCGATCACCTTCGGTCTAGACCATATGGAGGACGCGCGGGTGTTCCGCCGCCGGTGGCGGCGGTCCTCAGGCGCCGACCAGCGGCGATCCGGTCGGGGCCCGCAGCGGTTCGGCCAGGTCGGCGAGGGCGCGCTCCAGGCCGTGCAGGTGGGCCAGGGCAGGCTCGGCCGGGGCCTCGGCGGGCCGGTGGACGTGCTCGGAGCCGCCCTCGGTGAGCGCCTCCACCGCGGCCTCCACACGCCAGCAGGCGGCGGCCAGCCGGACGTCGTTCGAGGCCTCGGGGTCGGCGGCGACGGCGACCAGGCCCCGGATCTCGCGGGCGCAGTCGTCGAGCAGCTCAATGACCTGGCGGGCACGGGATTTCCGAGCACGGAAGGGAGTCAAAGGGTGCATCAACGGAGCGAGCGCCATTCGTACCCGGCCGAGCAGCAGTTCCAGTTCGGCGGCGTGCGGGGCAGGGTCGCCCTTCGGGTCTCCAGCGAGGCGAGCGGTCGCTTCGGCGGTGGCCGCGTGGACGCGGTGCAGTGCCCGCTGGATCCAGGCATCGTTCGTGGCGTGCGTGGTGACCGGCAGGACGAGGGCCACGGCCAGCGCGGCACACAGCGCGCCCACACCGGTCTCTTCAAGCCGGAGCCCGAGCAGGCTGAGGTCCAGCACGCCCAGCAGGCCGTAGAGCAGGCTGGCCATAACCGTCACTGCCAGCATCATCCAGGAATACGAGACGGCGGCGGTGTAGAAGATGCCGAAGACACAGACGGCAACGAGGGCGGCCGTCGGCGCGGGCGCGCCATGCAGCGGGATGGCGACCAGCAGGCCGACGGCGATACCGATCACAGTTCCGAAGACCCGGCGGAAACCGCGGACCAGGGTTTCGCCGCGAGAAGCCGTGTTGACGAAGATCCACCAGACAGTACCGACGGCCCAGTACCAGCGCTCTTCGGAGAGCAGCTGCCCGACCAGAAGCGCGAGAGTCGAGGCAGCAGTGGCCTGGAAGGCTTGCCGGGTGGTGGGCCGCGCCAATCCGCTGCCGGGCAGGGCCGGCGGGGCTGCCGCGGGTGGGGTGTAACGCTCTATGGGCCAGAGCACGAAGCGCATGGCACCGGCCGAGAAGAGGGCAAGGCTTATGGCGGCGTACAGCTCGGGCAGCTGAACGGGAACCGCGTGCAGGAACTGCGGGATGAAGAAGTTCATGAACGCGAAGATCCCGAGCGCGTGGCCCCGCGGGCCCCAGCGGCGGGCGTAGACCCCACAGAAGACGACGGCCAGGAACGCGGCGTCACGGGCCGGGGCGATGCCGTGCAGCGTGGTGGCAAGCGCCAGCACGGGGAATCCGGCGATAGGAAGCAGGGCGGTGGTGAGCCGTTGGCCACGGACGGTCGCATCGGTGACCGTGAAGAGGGTGAGAAGTGCCGCGAGCCCTCCGGCGATCGATGCGGTGAGCGACAGCCCGCAGAGTTCGGAAACGGCGACGGCGGCGGCGACACCGATGACAGCACGGATCGCGTTCCGCAGCCTCAAGCGCCCCGGGTCCGGAGCCACGAACATCCTTTTCACGGCGGTGCGCCGCCCCCCTCATGGTGGTACGCGTCCTGCCGACGGTCGTCCCGGGTGGCGGACAACAAGCAGGCACGACGAAGGCACCGCGGTCCGGAACCGGCTTCGTCGCCGTCCGGCGCTACGCGGCGCCACAAGTACATGGATAGGACAAAGGTAACCACCGCCCTACCCATTGGCTCAACTGTCGCACCATTGACTGCACCAATGGCACAGCTGATCCGTCTCGATGTCGACCGCTGGGAGGCCAACGGATCAGACTTCACCCAGGCCCTGGGCAACATCTGACCTCCCCTACCGGACTCTGGTAGCCACGCGCCACGCCCATCTGCGATCTCACGGCGACTTCCGCGCATCTCACTTGGCCGGCTCCCCGACGAATTGTGAAGACGTACCCGATTCCGGCTCACAGCGAGCCAGTCCGCCCAGCGCCCGTGAACCGACCGCCATGGACACCAAACCTGCCGGCGGACCGACCGTATATAGCAGTGAATCCCCGGTTATGGAAACCGGGGATGCTCCGGAACATAGGGGTCGCCCGTGTGCGATACGTGGCAGTAGCGCATTGCGGAAGATGTTGACCGATACCCGTCTGAAGGACTCCGATGCTCGACGCCGCGAATACCCCTCCTGATGGCATCCAGCCTTCGCCCAACCCTCCTCGAAGGGCCCACCGAGTGGAGGCCGTCCTCATGGATACCAATGAGCTCGCAGCGATGCTGAACATGTCGGCAAGCTGGGTCTACCGGGAAGCGGCAAAATTGGGACTAAAGGGCTACAAACTCGGTAAAGGTCGAAATGCCAAGGTTCTGTACAAAAGGACCGAGGTCCTTAAGTGGCTTGAGCAGCAGAAGATCCACTGAGGATTGGGACTCTCAACCACATCCACAGCCGAGATCGACCACGACGGCCAGACGGCTTAACGGTCGTCGTGGCCGGCACCTCGCGTCAGGGTGGAAGAGCCGCGCCCGGGCCGGTGCGGGAGCAATGCTCAGGATACGAAGCCGGACGCCGCCTGGTGGTCCGCAACGGTCACCACCGACCCCTCACCGTGACCACCGCCGCAGGTCCCATCGAAGTCACGGCCCCGGCGGGCACCCACTTCGAGAATGGCCATCTGGTCGAACGCACCGAGACCCTCGCGGCCTGAGGAGAATGTGATGACCGCCTTCGACACCTACGGCACGAACACCCACACGGCCCAGGAGTTGTCCGACCTGCTCGCCGGCCGACTCACGGTGACCTTTACCGAACGCGATAGCGACTACCTCGGCGTCTACTTCCTCGCCACGCTCGCCGACACCACCCGCATCCACGTCCAGCCGAACGCCATTCCTGGAGACGACGGCGAAGACGACCTCTACGAGGGTGAGTATCTCGAGGTGTCTGTACTCCTCCTCGTCACATCACCGGATTCCGCCGAGCCCCTTAACCGCGAGCTCTCGGCGGTCGAAGGACTCACCCGGCTCCGATCAACTCGAAGTTGAGAAACCGCTGATCCACAGGTATTGACAATTACTCGCCAAGGCGCTCCTGTTCCGCAGGGTGGGTATCCTCCGCGCTCGGCCTAAGAGTTGTCCCGTAATCCCCCGAGGCTGAGGATCATGCTGTGTCCGGGGCGGCGCTGATGGCACCGGCCGAGCGGAGCGAACGCCCGAGGTCTCCGGTGAGGATGCGGGGATGTCGCCGCCACCACCACAGGTCGGGGCCGGGCAGCCTGTGGAACTGGTCGAGTGCTTGGCCGTCGTCGTCGATGGTCGCGGCCTTGTACCGGTTGTCCAGGGCTTTGATCTGCGGGGTCCAGAGCTGGACGATGTGTTCGTCCAGCAGGAGCCACGCCTCAGGGCAGCCCACGCGTCCACCCGACAGGTTCCGCGCTCAAGCGCGCCATGTTCAGTCGAACCTCGTTCCGGCTCCTCCGGATCCGCACCCTCACCCATCCGTGATCTTTCAGAGCCACTTTCAGGGCTCTGAATGTCAGCGGAGGCGCTCAGGTTGGACGATGCACAGGCGGCGGTCAGCGAGTTCAGAACCACTGAAGCACCACGCCACATGGGTCGTTGATCAGTAGGCTGGCGCACCGACTATCAGATCATGTCACCACGACGAGGGCGGGGGGCTTCGTGTCGGATGCAGTGCTGAATGTCGTGATCGGGCTGATCACGAGCGTAGTCAGCGGCGGGTCCGTCTGGGCCTGGAAGCGCGTGAGCACCACTCGCATACTGCACCAAAAGCAGGCACTCCTTGGTCTACGGCCCGGTGCACCGTGCGTCATCATCCTGAACAGCCACTGGCAGATGCCCAGCGTCACCGAGCACGGTGATGTCTACGCGATCATCGAACTTGCGATGCTCGCCGAGGAGTCAGGGTGTGCGTTCTCCCTCGTTGCCGCAGAAGCACCTGAGCTGAATGGGGATCGCACCGAACTCAGCATCGGTGGCCTTGGATCGAACCGGCGCAACGTCGAGTATTTGGCGAGGCACCTGCCCGGGGTGAAGGTCAATCAACGCGGTGACTTCACCGTCGGTGGTCAGCGCTTCCTCCACAAGCAGGGACGAACGGACCATGCCCTGGTCGCGAAGTTCACCCCTCCTCAGTCCGCACAGCCGGTCCTCATGATCATGGGGCAGTCGGCGATCGCCAACCGCGCGGCAGTGCACCTGCTCAAGCGCGACTACAAGCATCTCTCCAAGGAGATCGAGTCCCTCAATCGATTCTGTCTCATGCTGCGAGTCGATGCGGCGGATACCTACGGGTACCAGGCCGTCCAAGTCGTTACCGACCTGTCGGCTGTCGCGTTCTAACGCAGCTGCGCTCCTGCGGAGACCGGGTTCGGCCAGCAAACGCGTTCACGGGGCTGACCTGGCCTTTCGCGGACTTCCGGTCAGAGCCGTTTCCAAAGAGCCTCAACATCGTGAACAGAGGCAAGCGGTTTCTTTCAGGTGGAGTCGCGCTGATTGCCGCCCCGGATCATCTGACGCAGGCTTGTGCAAGCCGCGGCCAGGTCCTGCTGGAGTTCTTGGACGTGATCTGCGAGTGGCCGGAGCTGGGCCAGCTCGCGTTCGAGCTCCCTGTTCGCTCTGGTGCCGTTGATCGAGCGCGTACGGGCCTGCCGCAGCCCACAGGAGCGCCAGATGATGTGACTGAGTGCGGTAGTTGGCACCGATCGCCAACCATCACGCTCGGTTCTCAGGCAGAGGGCCCGGGTGGCGGATGGACGGTCATGATCAGGTGGCAGGTGGTGTCGCCGGCCGCGCGGTAGGTGTGGGGGACGTCGCCGTCGAAGGTGGCGGTCTGCCCCGCCTCGACCGGTTGCTCAGCGTCGACGAGGAGGATCATGTGCCCCTCGGTGACGCTGACGGTCTCGACGACGCCGACCTGGTGGGGATGGCTCGGGTACTCCTCGCCCGGTTTCAGACGCCAGCGCCACACCTCGACCGGGGCGGGACCCGAGGTGGTCAGCATCAGTCTGGCCTCACTGCCTTGCTCACCGGCCCACAGAGGCATCACGGCATCGGCGGACACCACGCGAACCCGCCCCTCGGCAGGCCCGTCCAGCAGCGCGGAGACCGAAACGCCGCGCGTGTCGGACAGTCTGACCAGAGTGGCGAAGTTCGGGTTGCCCCGGGCCTTCTCCAGACCGACCAGTGCGCCTTTGCCGACCTTGGCCCGTCGGCCGAGCTCGTCCAGGGTCAGGCCTGCGCGGGTGCGGGCCTGCCTGACGTTGTGCGCGAGCGTGCGCAGGGCTGCGTCTGTCTCGGTCACCTGCCGCACCATTCGGCGGCCGTGGGGCCGCGGGCAGTGGGAGTCACGCCTGGGACCTGTCCGGCACTGCAGGCGCTCGCACGTCAGGACATATACAGACAAGCCCGCCCGCCCCGCTGCACTGGGCGCGGGAGCGGGCGGGCCTGCACCAGCCTTACGGCTTCACACGCAGAACCTGCGGGTCGTGGTCGCTGGCCTGGTCGGCGAACTCGGAGTTGATGTGCACCACGTCGTAGGTGACGCTGGTCAGCATGCTGGGGTTGACCATCATGTGGTCCAGCACCTGCGAGTTGCCCTGGAAGACGTAGGAGTAGCGCTCGTCCACCGGCAGGGTGTTCATCATGTCGGTGAGCTGCTTGCCGTCACCGGTCAGGGTCTTCATCGCGGAGGAGAACTGGTAGTCGTTGAAGTCGCCCAGCGAGACGATGAGGGCCTTGGGGTCGGCGGCCTCGAGCTTCTTGACGAAGGCGTTCTCCAGCGTGGCCTGCTTGTTCCGCTGGATCTCGGAACTGCGGACGGGCTCCTGGATGCGGCCGGCGATGTTCTGGTCGCCGCCCTTGCTGTTGAAGTGGTTGGCGATCACGAAGATCTTCTTGCCATTCTTCGAGAGGAACTCGCCGACCAGCGGCTTACGGCTGCTGTTCCACGCCTCGTTGGTGGGGTCGATCCGCCCGGGCGAGACGGTCAGGTGGGCGTCCTTGCCCTTGCCGGCGACGTCGACGGCGGTGAGGGAGTCGCCACCCGGCCGGTCGACGAAGCCGACCCGGCTCGGGTCGAACATGAAGACGGTGCGGATGTTGCCACCCGGCTGGCCGCCGTCCTTGTTGTTCACCGGGTTGATCTGACGGTACTCATAGCGCGGGCCGCCCGCGGCGACGATGGCGTCAGTGAGCTTGGCCATCGTCTTGTCGGGGTCCACGGTGCCGTCGTCGACGGCGCCCGAGTTGTCCTGGATCTCCTCGAGACCGACGATGGCGGGCGCGCGGAGGTTGGTGACCAGGCCCTTGGCGAGCCGGTCGAACTTGGCCTGCGGGTCGCTCGGCGCGAGGTTCTGCACGTTGTACGTGCCGATGGTGACCTCGTTGGACTTCGCCTGGCTGACGACCTCGGGCTTGAGGCCGTTGTCCTTGTGGGTGCCGAGCTTGCGCGCCTCGACGATGTAGGTGCCGGCGAACTGGCTGTAGTCCAGCGGGCCCTCGGTGACGCCGGTGAGCTCATCGCCCACGTTGGCCATCGGGAACGGGTCCGTGGTGTTGATGGCCTGGACCTGGAGACGCGCCACGTTCGGGTCGTCGTAGCCCGGGTAGTAGACGCCGCCGCGCTTGGTCTTGTTGTGGGTGGGGTCGGCCGTGACCCACATCTCGTGGTAGGCGTCCGTGGCGCCGACGACGCGGGCGTCGGAGATCTGGACGTTCATGCCCTCGAGGGACTCGTAGAAGTCCAGGGCGTACTTGGTCGGCTCGAGGTCGAGGTACTCGATGCTGCCGTTGCTGTCACCCTTGGAGGACCACGCGGCAGGGATGCTGTCCTTGTCGAGGACGACCGGAGCCGGCAGCGGGTTGCCGCTGGACAGCACGGTGACCGTCGGCTTGATGATCTCGGTGATCGACTGGATGCCGCCGTCGTAGCCGCCCGGGTAGTACTCGGAGACCACACCGGAGACGGTGACGCTGTCGCCGACCTTCACCGTGGGGGTGGAGCTCGTGTAGACGAAGATGCCCTCGCTGGTGCGGGGGTCGTTGTCCGGGTTCGGGTCCTGCATCCAGAAGCCCTTGGACGTCGAGGACGTGCTGGTGGTGCGGACACCGGTGACGATGCCGGTGACGTCCGTGACGTTCTTGGTGGCGAGCGGGGAGCGCCGGGTGGTGCCCTGGATGTCGTGGATCTTCGCCGAGATCGCGTCGGCGGGGGGCGTCGGGGTCGGCGACGGGGAGGGGTCGCCACCGCCGGGGCCGCCGGCCTCGCCACCGGAGTTCTCCGGGGTGGGGTCACCCGCGGCGAAGTCGGCCGCGTTGTCGTCGGTGTCGACCAGGGTCTTGCGGGCGACCGAGGCGGTGTTGCTCGCGCCGGCGGCCGGGCCGGAGCCCTCGTGGACGACGGCGGTGCCGAAGCCGACCAGATCCTTGATGCGGGGGTCGGCGGCGCAGTCGGCCTTGGCGACGCAGGTCAGCAGGTCGGTGCCCTGGACCAGCGCGACGGTGCCGGTGGTGCCCGACATGTTGATGTTGCCGGTGGCGTCCGGGGCCGGCAGGGCGGTGGTGCCGCCGGTGCCCGCGGCCTCCTGGATCAGGTAACGGCCGTTGCCGGCAAGGGAGCCGGTGAGACGGGTGGCCTGCCACTTGCTGGTCGGGCCGGGGTTGCCCGACAGGTACTGGACGGTGTAGCCGGAGAGGTCCAGCGAGCCGGAGCCGGCGTTGGCGAGCTCGATGAAGTCGTTGGTGAGGGTGGCCCCGGAGTTGCCGCCGCCTCCGTAGACCTCGGATATGACAGCGTCGGCCGACGGGGTGGCGAAGGCGGAGTGGACGCCCACTCCGGCCAGCACCACCGAACCGGTGATCGCCATCGGGATCAGCCGCTTGCGCAGAGAAGTCGCGCGGTGTCTTGCACGGCGGGACGTTTCAGCGCTGGAGTTCGACACAGGAAGGGTCTCCTTGGGAGCCGGGAAAACATGAGGGCGCGTGGGGGAGCACCGACCGACCCGGATCCGCTGTCGACGGCCGGGGTCTGGCACGCGCTCAAGCTACGCGCATAGATACGTCCGGAAAAAGGCTGAGGTTGAAACGCTTGGCAAACTGTTATCCGGCACCTGGCTCGCCCGACCGCCCGGTGCGGGTGGCGACATGACCAGGGGTGAGCCGATCCGATGGGTGCGGCGACAGGCCGGGGTCTCTACGCTCACCGGTGTAATTGATGATCATGGAAGCGACATCAAGTGACTGACACCGTGACCGAGTTCATGACCGCCGATGACCAGGCGGAACCGTCCTGGAGGCCGCGGCGGTCGAGCAGAAGCTCATCGGCCAGCTCGTCGAGCAGGCCCGCAGCAAGGGGCTGCAGCTGACCGGCGAGGGCGGGCTCCTGCAGCGGCTGACCAAGACGGTTCTGGAGTCCGCCCTCGATGGCGAGATCACCGATCATCTCGGCTATGACAAGCACGATCCGGCAGGCAAGGACGGCGGCAACAGCCGCAGCGGCACCCGTTCCAAGACCGTGCTGACCGACATCGGCCCGGTCGAGATCGACGTGCCCCGCATCCGCGAGGGTTCCTTCGAGCCGACCATCGTCAAGAAGCGACAGCGCCGGCTGACCGGCGTGGACGAGATGGTTCTCTCGCTGTCCGCGAAGGGCCTCACGCACGGCGAGATCTCCGCGCACCTGGCCGAGGTCTACGGCGCGAACGTGTCCAAGACGACGATCAGCACGATCACCGACAAGGTGATGGACGGCATGGCGGAATGGCAGAACCGGCCACTCGACCGCGTCTATCCGGTCGTCTTCATTGACGCTGCCAACGTCAAGATTCGCGATGGCCAAGTAGCCAACAGGCCGATCTACGTGGCCCTGGCGGTCACCGCCGAGGGACACCGCGACATTCTCGGACTGTGGGCTGGTGACGGCGGCGAGGGCGCGAAACACTGGCTGCGGGTGCTCTCCGAGCTCAAGAACAGGGGCGTCGACGACGTCCTCATGCTGGTCTGCGACGGGTTGAAGGGGCTGCCCGACGCGGTCGGCGAGGTCTGGCCGCGAACCGTGGTGCAAACGTGCGTAGTTCACCTGCTGCGGGCGTCGTTCCGTTACGCAGCCCGGCAGGACTGGGACAAGATCGCGAAGGCGCTCAAGCCCGTCTACACCGCGCCGACCGAGGACGCGGCCACGACCAGGTTCCTGGAATTCGCCGAGGTCTGGGGGAAGAAGTATCCGGCGATCGTCCGTCTCTGGGAGACCAGCTGGGCGGAGTTCACGCCTTTCCTGCAGTTCGATGCGGAGATACGCCGGATTGTGTGCACGACCAACAGCATCGAGAGCGTCAACGCCCGCATCCGCAAGGCCGTCGGCGAATTCGAGAGATCGTCGCAACACATGGTTGGTTGGTCAGGCAGTGACCAGTCTATGCAGGCGCTCGGCTGGGATATCCCAGCCGAGCGTTTTGCGTTCCTGTGCCGTTGGAGGAGGTGTTCGAAGTCTCAACCCGTCGGCACAGGAGCCTCGTTGGTTTCTCATCCTGCCGCACTCGACCTGCCGCACGCGCTGGTTGAGTGGGTCACCATGCTCATCGTCACCCGTGAGGGTGACCGCCGCTGCAAGCTCCCACCGCACCAGCGCGCGCTGGTCGCCTTTGGTGTACCTGCGCAAGCACGACACCCTCGCGCAGATCGCCGCCGGCTTCGGCATCTCGGTGGGCATCGCCCACACCGCCCACGCCTACACCCACACCGTGGTCGACCTGCTCGCGGTGCGGGCACCTGGCCTGCTCAAAGTCCTGCGTGAAGCCGACCCGGACTTCGTCCTGCGCGACGGCACCCTTGCCGCATGCGACCGCCTCGGCGACGGCCGGGCGGACTACTCCGCCAAGCACCGCCGCCACGGCGTGAACGTCCAGATGGTCACCGATCTGACAGGACGCCTGCTGTGGATCTCGCCCGCCCTGCCGGGCCGGACCCATGACCTGACCGCGGCCCGCGCCCACCGGATCATCCGGTTCTGTGAACGCCAAGGCGTCCCGATCCTTGCCGACCGCGCCTACATCGGCGCCGGACCGTGGGTCACCACACCGGTCAGACGCCCACCCGGTCGCGACCTGTCACCAACCCAGCGCACCGTCAACCGCGCGCTCCCGGCAGTACGGGCACCGGTCGAACGAGGCGTGGCCCGCCTGAAGTCCTGGCGGATCTTCCACCACGCGCGCTGTAGCCCGAATCGAATGTCGTCAATCGCCGCTGCCGTCCTCACCCTGGAGCGGCAACGCTGAAATAGCTCATTGACATCCAACCTAGTCGGCCCAGGTCAGCGCAGACAGAGGCGTTTCAATGCTTGCCAGGATGGATAACCGCATTGATTCTGTGCTCAACCGATCCGAGAGTACCTGCGGCCTTATCGAACTGCTTCATTGACGCAAGGAAGAGGTCTCCGTCCTCCTTGGAGAATGAGTTGAGGCAACCTCTCCCCGCTTCTTGAGCCTTGGCGATGAACGTCGCCCACTGGGATTCGATCCCGGGTTCTGGAACGGGGAAGTAGCGTTTGGCAGACTGGGCGTCATGAAGGAGCGCGGTACACAGAGGTGGGAAGACGGTGTCGCTGATCTGCCCGGTGCCGGTATCGGCGGCCTTGGTTAACGCTGAGGAGAGCCGACGAAAGTCTTTGTTCCACCGGGTCATGATGTCGAGGCCCCCGTAGTTGTACCAGTAGCCGATCTGTCGCGTTCTCAATCGAGGTGAAGGGCTTCCCGGCTGGAGGACCTGGCTGAGCTCCGCAGCGGTCATCTTGCTGCCGGACGTTCCATCCTGAGCCAGGATCAATCCATTCGCGGCTACGGCGCCCAGTACCGCCAAGACCACCACGCCTGCCCAGATCCGACGCACGAGGGTCATGTCAGGGGTGACGCGCATGCTGGAATACGTGACCGGGCCGCGGCCGAGACTCGTAGCTCTGTGAAAGGCGATGGCTATCGTGACGCTTGCGAGCGCCATGCCGGGAGCCGTCAGTTGGATGGGACCCACCAGTTGACGGGCCAGGCCCGACGCGGCGCCTGGTCTCCACTCGCACTGCGTCGCCATCGTGTTCAATGGACCAAGGCAGCCGTCGGCCGCTGCCAGGACGTACCAGCCTGCGAAGCCGAGCAATGCCGCGGCTTCAGCCACGATGACTGCCGTGACCAGGCTGAACCGGTGGTCTCCGAGTGCCACGGACACCGTGGAGGCCACGATCATCCCGGCGGCCAGGCCGACGAAGACCCAGGCCAGGTAGATCAGGGAGAACAGGCGGCTTTGGGCTCCGTTGGATGCCTGCCATGTGTGCATGAACGCCATGGCGTCCACTGCGCCGATCCAACCGACAACACCGCCCAGCGCCGCCGCGATCAGCAGCCGTCGCAACGGCGGCCGGGGCGCCTCACATACGAGGTTGCCGGTGAACTGTTCGCGCACCGTTCGATACGCTTCGGCGGTCAGCGCCACAAACCACGCCGAGAGCGGTGCAGCGCACAGGGCTACCAGGGCTGCCATCGCGATCGGATCATTGAGCCAGATCAGATTGAGCCAGACGACGGCGATCACGAACAGGATGCCTTGGTGAGCCGTCGATGGCCCGGGGAACTCCTGCTCCAACACGAGCCGCCAACGATCGGCTCCCATGCCGTTTACCGCCAGTGAGACTCCGCTGGTCTGCCACCAGGCGAACCACCCCCAAAGCACAACAACCGATGACACGACGACCGGGGCCATGGTCCAGCGGACCGTGCGGCCACGGCGGGCACTGAGCCACAGGTGCGCACATTGCGTCGTCCACCAGGCGAAGGCCATCCCGGCAAGGACGACCAAGAGGAGGTATTCGGGCTGGGTCGGCAGCCACTGAAGGTTGACCACCTGGCTTGAGATCAGCGCACCGAACGTCATACCGGCGCCCAGCGCCAGTCCCGTGCGGGTGCCCGAAGTCACACGGCGGTCGGTCTGCAGCGCGTAGAGCACAGCGCGCCAGCGGACGAGGCCGGCGATACCCGCGACGACGACGGCACCCGCCAGAGCGATAGCGTCGTCCGCCCCGGGGCTGTTGGCAACGCTCGGCCCGAGATAGGAGTCCAGTTGCGAAGTGATCAGCAGCGCGGCGGCGCCGGCAAGGAATGTCGGCAGCGTCCCTTCAGTGAACAGCGCTTTGGGATCGTCAAACGCCTCCCGGCGCTTCTCCCAGCGGGGATGGGCGCGCCATATCTCTGTGAAGGAGTTCCAGCCGCGAGCGAGCCTGCCGGGCGCCGCCTGGGGGTCGGCGAGCTCCCAGTATCGGCGGCTCGCGCCGTACCGGCCCGCGGCTAGGTCGGCGTAGATCTCCCTACTGCGCAGCACATCCGAGCGTGCGAGATAGACCAGCGCCACCATGGCCAACGCGAAGACGAACTGCCGGACGATCAAGGGTTCCTCGGCATGCCAGTACGGGGATCTGGCTGAGGCCGCAGTGTTTGCTGCGTACCAGGCCACGAACGGCAGGAGCACGACGGCCAGGAAGACGCGCCACAGAGCGACGGTGACGTAGGTCAGGGTGACATCGCCGCCCCGAATATGGGCGAATTCGTGCAGTACCACCGCTTGGAAGCGTTCGGGGTCCTCGGCCCGCTGTACAAGCAAGCCCCCGTGCAGGCATACCCAAGGGCGCCTATTGCTACCGAAGACCAAGGCGCTCGTGGAAGCCTTGGCCGGGGCAACCAGGACCCGCGGCGTGGCCGACAGGCCAACGCGAGCCGCCAGCGCCGAGAGTTCGCCTCCGATCTCGCCATCGCGATCGACGATACTGAGCGGGACGAGGCGGGCCCGCCGTGCCTTCCACCGCGGAAGAAGCCGGAACACGAGACTGGAGAAGAGCAAGAGGAGAAGCGGCCAGACGAGAATTACCCACCACGCGGGAACGGGGTTGTGGGAAGCCTGGCAGGAGTCATAGGCCGCATTATGGGCTGCAGCAACAGCGGCGTTGGCGGCGTCTCCCTGGGCCGGGTCTCCACCCGCAGCCAGTAGGCAACCGTACGCGTCCGGGACCCGGGTAAGACCGTACGCTGTCACGATCCACATCATCGAACCGCTGCTGACTAGCAACAGGACGATCAACACCGCGAAGCGCAGCGTGGTGCCGGCAACAAGGGGCTTCTCGGTGGTCCGCGGCGCGGGCACTGCCATTGCGGCGCCCATCTAGCGCTCCTGCGTCTCCGGGGACGACGCGGGCCCCTGGCCGGGTGGGGCAGCGGGTTGCCTGCCAGCCTGCTCCGACTCATGCAAAGCTAGCCTGGCCACCACCGCATCAGCGATCGCCGACGCACGCGCTTCGCTCAGCCGGTGACGCGCCGCGGTCTCTAAGACGAGCCGACGTACCTCACCAAGCTGTTCCCGACTCAGCGGCGGCATGACCGTCGCCGCTGTCCGCCGGTCCAGGTTCCGGCGAAGCAGCTTCGCGATAACTCGAGTTGCACCGTCCGTGACAGTCTCGCCGAATCGGCGGGCAGCCTGGTCCATCGCAATCCATATGACAGGGGTTGCGAGCGCCGCAGTCTCGCCCAGACCGAAGCCCAAGGGCTCGCCTCGAGTCCTGCGCGTAAGCTGCCGCATGACCGTCGCATCATCGAGCACGGCCAAGCCGTCGAGTAGAGGCGACTCCTCCGGCGCGAGGGCTGTGATCACGTCGCGTACGACGACTCGGATCTCTACCTCCGAGGTTCGCGCGGCTTCGGCGTCTGACATCTCGTACAGCCCTCGCCTCTCTGATCATTGATGATCAATAGCGCCGACCGTATCCCACAGTTGTAGGTCTCACGATGGAAACCGGGGATTGGTTACACGACTCCGTCCGATACTCTCACCCCGTCGACAGCCAATGTAACTGCGGGAGTTTCGGAGCCAGTTGGGGTACGTCCACCGCCGCCGAACCCTGCCCGGTCTCGCACAGGAGACTGGAGTGAGCCCCGCGAATGTAGCCCGATGGACCCATACCCCCCTCTCTCCCCGCTGCGGAGGAACCACCGCACCGCCTCTCCACACCCCCCCGATCGAGCCGGAGCCCCAGCCATGCTGCGGGGCGCGTGCCGCTCCCCAAGGCAGCCGTAAGGACAACCGTGCACCGCAGCCTTCACCAACTGCTCCGAGGATCACGAGGCGATCGTGAGACCGGACGACGAGATGCCCCGCACGAACCTCGCGACGCCGCCGGTCACAAGCTGCCGGGTGGGCCACGATCTGTGAGTCGCTACAACCGAACCCAGCCTGCGGCCGTCCTTGTCATCCATTCCAGTCGACGCAGACCAGGAACTCGGAACACAGGCAGGGCCATGGGGTCACGTTGACAGTGAAGTTAGTCCGCACAGGTCAGCGCCTTCCGCTGGACTAACTTCACTGTCAACGGACACGAACTGCGGCCCTTCCCGCCCGGGGCCTCCGTCTACGTCGGCAGCAAGCACGCCGTCGAAGGCATCACCAAGTCGGTAGCGCTGGAGGTCGCCACGTCGGGAATCCGCGTGAACGCGGTAGCCCCTGGCCCCACGGACACCGGCATGCTCACCCGCTTCACGGGCACGCCGGAGAACAAGGCGGCCTTGGCGTCGGAAGTTCCTCTGGGTCGCCTCGGCCTCCCGGAGGAGCTTGCCGATGCAATCGTCTTCATCGCATCGGACGAAGCTTCATACATCACCGGCCATGTCCTCAACGTCGACGGCGGTCACACCACCAACTGACCTGTTCAGCCGCGAGGGTCTACTCCGCGCCCGGTTGACCGGGCATGAGTGGAACAGTTCTTCAGGCTTCCAGCGCACACCATCAGCAAGGTGAGGCGCACCGCGTCCCGGGGTGGTTGATTGATCCACGCCGGTTGGCGTAGCCAGCTTCGCAGGGCGCCTAGCGATGGCAGCGGCGGAGAACGCTCGACATGGGTGCGGCCTGCGTCCCGGGTTTGACGAACGGCTCGGGGTGCGCACGCCCCACGTGGCAATCGTTGCCGCCTGAAGATCAACCGCGAGCGCTCGCAGGTTCAGCGGGCCCGCGCTGCGGCAACTGTCAGGAGAGCTGGTCAAGCAGTTCCTGCCGGTGCGCCGTGGCCCACGAACCGGGGTGGATGGGCTCTCGGCCGAGTAGCTCCTGGATTGTGCTGGTGGTGACCGCCGAGTAGTCCATGCGGCCCTCGTAGGTCTGTCGCGCCCAGATCAGAGTGCGGGCTGCGTACGCGGCGTCCATGTTGGCAGGCGCGACGTCCAGCCCGGCATCGATCATGCGCTGCAGGTGCGGCGGGCCGTTGCCGTCTGGCTCCTTCGACGGCGGCAGGCGCGGGAGACATGGCGATACATGACCGATTCGGGTTGCTCCTGGCAAGCGGGGCCGCCTTGAGCGTGCCGGAGGTGAGCGGCGGCGGCCAGGCAAACGCGTATGCTCCGCCGCCGGTCGGCGCAGTCGGCCGGGCGGCCTCGGGATAGAGCGTCCGCCTCTTGGCGTCATCCAGGATGGGGCCGCGCTTGCTGAAGTGCACCGTAGCCGTGCCAGTGGCGGCGGCCGCGGTGCCGGGTGCGGCCGAGCCGATG
This sequence comes from Streptomyces sp. NPDC002520, assembly GCF_053595235.1. Lineage (NCBI taxonomy): Bacteria > Bacillati > Actinomycetota > Actinomycetes > Kitasatosporales > Streptomycetaceae > Streptomyces > Streptomyces sp. NPDC002520. The sequence continues at coordinate 46,618 of NZ_JBSFXG010000040.1, forward strand.
TATACGGGGATGCCGACTGACAGCGTTCCAGATGTGGGCCTGGGACAGGCGGACGTGATCGTCCGGCTGGGACAGCCGCTTGCAGCAGCAAGCGGCACGGCGAAAACCGCCGGCACTGCCGCCGCGGCCATTCCTTTCATGAGCGCTCCATGGTGTTGGACGGCGCATCCAGGCAGCCGCGGGAAACGACCCCAGCGGACCTCTTCTCCCAGTTGGCCCCGGGTACTCGGGTGGGCCGCTCTCTGAGCGTGGTCCGAGCCAGTGGTACCCGATGCGCCGGGACCACTGGCTCCTGGCCACTGCCATGCTGCGCATGGTTGTCGCGCGGTGGGGGCGGTCAGAGATGACGCGCCACGAAATCGGCCACTTGGGTGCCGAGTTGCTGGCCCGCGCGGTTGTCGAGGGAGGTGTGCTGGCCGGACCAGATCCGGCTGAGCCACGCTTCGGTGGCGGCGTCCTGGAAGCCGGTGAAGGTTCGGGTGACGCCCTTCGACGTCACCGCGAGACGATGCCGCGCACCGTAGAACCCGGCGAGCGTCGTTGCCGCAGCCTGGCCGAGAGCGCCGTGAGCGCCGGGATAGGACGGATCCGGTGCGGTCGGCAGCAGGGGGGTCCAGTGGGGATCACCGACGATGCCCGAGTTGTAGTGCGTACCGCCGAGCCGGATGGCGGTCACGGGCCGCCATACGTGGTAGGCGTACTTGGCGTCGTACATCGCGATCGCGGTGTCGGCGAGGGACAGGTCGAGCCGGGCGAAGACCTTCACCGCCTCCTCCAGGCTCGCGTTCTGGGAGGTGACAAGGCCCTGGGCGACCTGGTTCCAGACGTTCCAGACGGGTGCCGCCGCCCAGAACTTCGCGGCTGCCGTCTGGTCGGGGGTGCGGGTGGTACTGGTCTTGCTCCCCAGGCTCTTGACCTCGTTCAAGGCGGTGGCGTACGCGGCGCCGCTCACGGCCGGCGGCGGTGCCGGGCGGAACTGGTGTCCGTCGGTCAGCACGAACGGCTTGACCGAACCCCAGTTGGTGAACACGGGTGTCGGGAAGCCTGGAGGGGTGGGCCGGTAGTCACCGGCCTTGTTGCCGGGGTCGAACCGCGGCGGCTTGGCTGAGGACCCGTCGTCGGACCGCAGGCTGATCAGTCGGCGGGCGACCTCGGCTCCCACACTTATGCCCGCCTGCTTGCCCGGGCCGCCCGGAATCGCGGACAATTGGCTGCTCAGGCGCTGGTCCACGCCTGCGCGCTTGGCCGGGTACAGGGCGACCAGCACATCGTGGGCTGCCTGGTCCGCTGCGGCATCCGCACGAGCGCCTCCTGGTGCCGACACCGAGAACACGTAGGCGGGGCCGACCCGGGTGATCGATACCACGGCGTCGTATTCGGCGGCCTGGAGGAGCGCGAAGCTGCGCGTGGGTTGGACGGTGGACGGCTGCGCCTTCGGATCGCCGAGGATGGTGATGAGCTCGCGGTTCCACTCGACGACCGACTTCCCCGACCCCGTCGCGGCGGTGCGCGGGGCCGGCGAGTGAGCGGTGGTGGACCCGAAGGCCGGGCTGGTGAGTCCGGCTGCCAGCGCGGTTCCGGCAAGTATGGCGAGTGTCTTCTGCTTTCCACGCATGTTCTGTGGCTCCTTGTCTCTGGTGGCGGGCTGTGGCAACTGGCGGTCATGCACGTGGCTCATCTGGGCCGGCCACGCGGGCGTGATGGTGTCGGGGTGGTGCGGGCCGGCCGCCAGGTGGGGATGGCGACGGTCGTGGAGGACGAGTTGTTCGGCGGTTACTGCGGCAGCTGCGAGCGGGCCGGGGCCGGGGTCGTCCAGGGCCATCCGGTCCATGAGGGCGGTCCGACGTAGCAGCCAGGCGCGTTCGGCGGCCGTCGCATCGATCGGGGGGCTGGTGAGGGGCCGGGCCTGGCGGCCGTCGCGTTCGGCTCCGAGGCCGAGCACTTGATGCATCTCGCGCCGCAGATCCGGCGCATTCGTGTATGCCTCGTGCGGGGGCGGGACGCTGATGTCTTTGCCGCTGTTCGGGGTGACGTCCACGCTCACACCTCCGCCGGTACACAGGGGTCGGTTCCGCAGCGTTGACACAGCACCGTGTCGTGGTGGGGGCAGGCCGCCGTGATCGAGGGCCGATGGGTGTGCCGTGGACCGCATGGGCACCTGGGCCGGGCCCGGGCAGTTGTCGACGGGGCACGGCTTGTGGGCCGCGAAGGCCCACTCGGCGGGGGCGTCGGGTGACCCGGCGCCGCGGCCACCCCCAGTGCCCCGTCGCTGTGCTGCGGTGCCGGCCCCGGCAGGGGGCCGCAGCTCGTGCGGAGCGTACGGTCTCGTCATGGCGAGCACCTCAGGCAGGCGCGGACTTCGCGGCCGCTGCGTGTCTGCTGAATCTCGGTCGACTGGGCGAGGTACTGGACGATGCCGGTGCCACGGCCGTGTTCGTCGGGGTCGACCTCGGAGCGATGGCGCTCCGCGGCCGCGCCGGAGTCAGTGACCACGATGTGCAGAGCGTCATGGTCGAGGGCGAGCAGCAGGGCCATGCGCTCATGGCCGTACTGGACAGCGTTGGCGGCGAGTTCGTCGACGATGAGAACGGCGGAGTCCCGCTCGCTCGCGGGCACACCCCAGGTCTCCAGCACATCGGCCGCGAAGTGAGAGCGGCGGAGACATGCGCCTCCTGCGCCGGCAGAGTGAGCAGCGCCTGGCGGCGGCAGGGTCGGCCGAGCAGCGAAGTCGGGCTGGCGGAATCGGTCACAAACATGGTCTTCTGACTCTTCTGTGGATGTGCGGAGACTGGAACGGGGCGACCGCAAACAATTTCGGAGGCGGTCGGTAAGCCGGATCCTGATCCTGCATGGGCGCGCCCAATCAGTTCCACGGACGACGCATGCCGGACGGTTCGACCTATTCGCCTCTTTTGTTCGGATTCTTGCGAGTCATGTCAATGTCGGCGCCTGTCTGGGCTCAGCCGCCGCTACCCAGAGCCCGCTGCCGCACTCGGCCGGACCGGGCACCGACAGCTCGGTACCCTCGCCCGTGGTCTCCCGGACGGCCCTGCGGGAACGTCGCACCGTAGAGCGGGACCGGCATCCCTGCCCGCATCTCGGCTGGGTCGCAGTCCTCGGCGTGCAGACGTGCTGGATCCTCGGCTCCGGGCTGTACGGACTTCGGGGAAAAAGAAGAGTTGTGTACGCCCCGTCGGCCCACTCATGCATGAGGTCAGCTGCGGAGTGGGCCGGTTCGCCGGAGCGGGGCGAGAGTGACCAGGCCCGGAAACCGTCGGCGCGTCGCGGGAGCCACTACGGAGGTCGCGTGACGGAAGCGGGCCAGAGCCGCACGACCGACTCGGTGTCGCCGTATTCGGCGAGCAAGTCCAGCAGGATCCGGTAGCCGGCCGCGTCATCACGCCCACCGACCCCTGCCCCAGGACAGCGACCTGGCCCAAGCCGTCGCCGTCCTCGCCCGCGCGTTCGCCGATCTCGTCCGTCACCAGCGCGGATACCTGCTGCTGGAGTGGATCCGCCAGGCCGAGCAGGACACGCCGAAGCCCATGAACGGCTTCGCTGGCTTCCTCCGCCAGGACCTCGACGCCGTCACCGCCGGGCTTACCCTCCCCTGGAGTTCCGGCGTCGTCGAAGGCCACGTGAACCGGGTGAAAACACTCAAAAGAGCAATGTATGGCCGGGCCTCGTTCGGACTTCTACGGAACCGGATCCTCACCCAGCCATGACCTTCACGGAACTCCGGACAAGCCGACCGTAGAAAGCCTCATCAGCTGCGGGTGGCCTGCGCCGTATGCCTTCTCGGCCGCGCATCCTGCATGGGAATCGCCTGGTGGAACAGGCCGCCGACACCGGCTGACAGCGCCCACGCCAGGAGGGGAAACACCGCTACCCGCTCCATGCCACCCATCCCGAGTCCGAGATAGCGGTGGGAGAGAAAGAGCCCGAAGGCCGTCATCGCCGTCACTCCCAGCAGGCTGGTTGCCCAGTGCAGCGGACCCGACACTTCATCCGCCAGGCCAACTCCCGCCAGAACAAGACCGATGTTCCCTATGGCCATGATGAGCAGCGCACCTAGGACATGCTGGTTCTCGTGCACGTCCGCAGGTGCCAGCCCGGCCAACACGAATCCCACGCCGGCGCAGGTCAGCAGGCACCGGGCTATGATCGCGGTCGCGCCTCTGCGGAACACAGCCCCAGCGAAGACGACACCGACGACGAAAAGCGTCCCCAAAGCGACGAACGAGGCGTTCATCAGGCCGTGTTCGGGCGAGCAGACGTAGCGTGACTGAGGTTCCGACTGCATGGCGCAGTGAGCATTACCTAGGTCACTGATGTTGTTCCGAACCCAACTGTATGGCCTGGTCCAGGCCGACTCGACGATCACGTGGGCCACGAAGAACTGCACCACACCTGCGACCCACGCGACGTATCCGATCCGAGCCTTCAACTATCCACCTTCTCCCGCACGGTTAACGTGCGAACAGCGGATCATGCACGGCTGGCCTCAGGCACTCCGACAAGCCCCCGGGCACGAGGTAGGGCAGACCCTACGTGCAGCCACGGCTCAGGGGGTTCACGGAACTGCGGCCAGAGCCAGATTCAAAGATCCCCATCAGGGCCGTCCAGTGACATGACCGCCATGGCCTGGCCTCACGCTCGGATGGTGACCAGCTTCTGACCGTTGCCGGTGAGGATCTCAAAGTGCTCGATGGCTCCCGGAGACATGGCGACCGCTCCTGGGATCGTGGTGCCGGCAGGGTACTCGCCTGCCCGCCAGGTAGCGCCGTCCGTCCTGGCCCCGCCGGGTCCGACCGCCTGCAGCCCAGGTGATTTCGGCGGGTGCCCCCTGGCGGAGATCTGCAGGAGACTGCCCCAGGCAGAGGGTGAGACCTTCACCGAGGCGGAGACGCCGGTGGTGGGATCGCTTCCGGAGAAGGTGCGCCAGGTGGTCGGCCTGGGTGGCTTCGCCTGACTGCTCACGGATCCGATGGCCGCCAGCCATGTACCACCGGCCGCTGCCGCGATCAACGTCAGGCGGCCGCGCCGGCCAGTTGCAGACGCCAGGACTTGCGGCGCCGGGCCGCGGCCTGCGGGAGCAGCCTCTCCAGCACACCCCCCTCTGGCGCCTGCGACACCGCGGGCGCCGCGCCCGCCGCGCCTGCGACACCGCGGGCGCGGCGGGCCGTTCGGGCCGGGAACCCTGCGCGCTTTCGGCTGCCCGTGCCACCAGCCGGCCGGTCAGGTCCCTGCCAGCCGTCGGCATCGTCTGGCCTGAGGCTTCGGCTTCGGTCACCGTCGCCAGCAGCGCCGGCAGTCCCGCCAGCTGGGCGTGTTGCGCCCGGCATTCGGCGCATGCCGCGAGGTGGACACGCACCTGTTCTATGTCCGCCGAGGGCAGCGTGCCCAGGACGTAACCTCCCAGCGTCAGCTGGAGGGCGTCGTGCTCCGCACTCATGGTCGCCGCCTCCTGCCCGCCACGGTCATGGCTCGATGCCCCGTTCCTGCAGCGCCAGCCGCAGGGCGTGCAGGGCGTAGTACGTCCGCGACTTCACGGTGCCCAGCGGGATACCCAGCACCTGTGCGGCGTCCGCCATGGTCCGGCCCCGGTAGTAGGTCTCCAGCAGGACGGCGCGGTGGTCCGGGGACAGCGACCGGACGGCGCCGGCAACCGCCCAGCTCTGCATTGCCTGCTCGATCTGGTCCTCGCCCGGCGGCCCGCTGAAGGGCCTCGCCGCCGGCCTCGGCAGGTCTGGCCTGCCGGGCCCGGTGGGCGTCGATGACCAGGTGCCGGGCGACCGTACACAGCCATGCCCGGGCCGGGCCGCGTGCGGGGTCGAACGCGGCGGGATGCTGCCACGCTCGCAGCAGTGTCTCCTGCACCACGTCCTCTGCCCATCGCCAGTCTCCCGAGGTCAGTCGCAGCACGTAGTGGAACAGGGCTCCGGCTCCGCGTACAGCGTGCGCAGCAATTCCTCATCTACGGTCGAAAGGCTCCCTCTATCAGAGACACGGTGCGCGGAGCGATCCGGATCGGTCCTTGGACCACGCTTTCGGGAACTCCAGGGCATGCGCCGATCGTACGCATGTGCGTCGCTTCGTCCTGTACGGGCAACCCCGCACCGGTCACGCTCTGTGAGCGTCGCGGGTGGCATGTCCTTGCGACGTTACGGCCCCACCAGGATCAAGCATGCGTGGGCCCGGGGTCGGCTGATCCGCGGCGATCCCGCAAGGCGCCGCGGGGTCCGCAGCGCCATCGACCTCCCCATGACAGCATCACAGGACCGAGTGGCTCAACTGGCTCATGTTTTGCTGAGCCATTGGCCCATGGTGCTCGGAGGGTCGTGAGGCCATGACGAGCCAACGGACCAGGTCGCGGGGCATGTGCGGCCGACGGAAGGCTGAGCCATTGGTACAGTCGGCGGTGATCGAACAGCACGAGGAGGCCGGAGCACCATGGCCGTGGACGAACTCGACACCCGCATCCTGCGACTGCTGCTGGAGCAGCCACGCACCAGCGTGCGGGAGTACGCCCGCATCCTCGGCGTCGCCCGCGGCACGCTCCAGGCCCGCCTGGACCGCATGGAGCGGGACGGCGTCATCACCGGTACGGGCCCCTCGCTGTCCCCCGCCGCGCTCGGCCACCCGGTGCTGGCGTTCGTGCACATCGAGGTCACCCAGGGCCATCTCGACGACGTCGGGGACGCGCTGGCCGCCGTACCGGAGATCGTCGAGGCCTTCTCGATCACGGGGAGCGGCGACCTGCTGGCCCGGGTGGTGGGGCGGGACAACGCCCATCTGGAGGACGTCATCCAGAAACTGATCAGCCAGCCGGGCGTGGTGCGCACCCGGACAGAGGTGGCGCTGCGCGAGCGGGTCCCGCACCGGCTGCTGCCGCTCGTGGAGTCGGTGGGCCGGGCGGCGCGCGGCTGACGCCGGCCCGCGGACGGGGCGCCGCACGCGCCGGCATGGGCACTTCCCGGAATGCGCGGGACCGGGCGGCTGCATAGCGTGACCTCATGACTACAGTCGAGCCGTGTCCGGCAGCCACTGCCGACCCGCGTCGCTGGAAGGCCCTCGCGGTCTGTCTGACGGGCGGCTTCATGACGCTCCTCGACAGTTCGATCGTGAACGTGGCGCTGCCCTCGATGGAGCGCGGGCTGGGCGCCGACGCCGCCGACGTGTCGTGGGTGGTCTCGGGGTACGCCCTCACCTTCGGGCTCGCGCTCGTCCCGGCGGGCCGGCTCGGTGACGTGCGCGGGCGACGCACGGCCTTCCTGTTCGGGCTCGCCCTGTTCACGCTGTCGTCCGCCGCGTGCGGGCTGGCGGCAGGTGCCGGGTGGCTGGTGCTGTACCGGCTGGTCCAGGGCGCGGCGTCGGGCGTCGTCGCCTCGCAGACGACCGGGCTGATCCAGCAGATGTTCCAGGGCGCCGAGCGGGCCCGCGCGTTCGGCATGCTGGGCAGCGTCGTCGGCATCTCCACGGCGGTCGGCCCGCCGGCCGGCGGCCTGCTGATCCAGGCGTTCGGCGTCGAGGACGGCTGGCGCTGGGTGTTCTACGTCAACCTGCCCATCGGCGTGGCCGCGTTCTGCGCGGCGCTGCGGCTGCTGCCACGCACCCCCCCGGTGACGCCCGGCAGGCGGGAGAGCATGGACCTGCCCGGTGTCCTGCTGCTCGGCGCGGGTGTGCTGGCGCTGATGCTGCCGCTGGTGCAGGAGCAGCAGTGGACCGGGCGGGAGAAGTGGGCGCTGATGCCGGTCGCGGCCGTGCTGCTGATGGCGTTCTGGGCGTGGGAGCGGCACCAGGGGCGGCGCGGGCGGGCCCCGCTGGTCGACCTGGAGCTGTTCTCCCTGCGGTCCTTCTCGCTCGGCGTGCTGCTGAACCTGGTGTACTTCGCGGGCTTCACCGCGGTGTTCTTCGTCTACACGCTGTTCCTGCAGAACGGCCTGGGCTACGGCGCTTTCGCGGCCGGACTCTCCACGCTGCCCTTCGCGATCGGTTCGGCGGTCGGCGCGGCCATGAGCGGACGGCTGGTCGTCCGGCACGGGCGCGGGCTGGTGATCGTCGGTCTGGCCGGGGTGGCGGTGGGCCTGCTCGGGGTCGTCGTGGCCGTGCAGGCGGTGCCGGGTCAGGGTGCGGCCGTGGCCGCCGCGCTGCCGTTGCTGGTCGCGGGCGTCGGTTCCGGCGTGACGGTCTCCCCGAACACGACGCTGACCCTCACCCGTGTCCCCGTGCACCGGGCCGGAGCGGCCGGCGGTGTCATGGTGACGGCGCAGCGCATCGGCTCCGCGGCCGGCATCGCCGCCGTGGGCGCCGTGTACTTCGCCCATCTCGCCAACCACGGCAGCCCCACCACGGCCCTGCAGCTCGGACTGCTCACAGCCATCGGGATCACCGTGATCGCCCTGTGCCTGGCGGTCGCCGACCTGCGTGAACGCCGCCGCGCCCCCGAGCCGGAGCAGACCGCGGCCCCGGTCCGGCAGGGTTCGGGGGAGGGCGGTTCCGGGGAGCCGGTGGGACGGGGGGCCTGAGCGGAGGCGCGCACCCGGCCGGTCGCCACCGCGCGACCCGTGGCGGTCGGCCGCCCCTCCCCTCACGACCTGCGGCTCACGACCTCCGGCGCGGCTTCCCCCGCTTGGCCGGCTTGCCGCCGGCCGATCCTGTGCGGCCTCGGCCGCCACCGCCGGCGGACCTGGCCCCCGTCGGTTTTCCGCCCGTCGCCTTGGCCGCGCCCGGCTTCTTCTGGCGGGCAGCCCCCTGTTCCGGGCGCCCCCGCTGCTGCTCCGCCTCGGGCTTCTGTGCCGTACGGCCGCGTGTGCTGTTCACCGTGCGGCCCCGGACGATGCCGATGAAGTCCTCCACCAGGTCGGTGGTGGCCTCCTCGGGCCAGGACAGGGCCACGCCGGACCGGGGGGCGTCGGTGACGGGGCGGTAGGTGAGGTCCTTGCGGTGGTACAGGCGGGCCAGGGACTGGGGGACGAGCAGGAGACCGACGTTCGCCGCGACCAGGTCGATGGCGTCCGGGGTCGTGGCGGGGCGCTCGAAGGCGGGCTCGCCGGGCGGGCTTTCCCAGTCGAAGACGTCGTCCAGCGGGTGGAAGACCACCTCGTCGGCGAGGTCGGCGAGGCTCACCTCCTCCGCCGCCGTGATCACGTGGTCCTTCGGGACGACCACCACCGTGGTCTCGGTGTAGAGGGGGATCGCGCTGAAGAACGTACGGTCGACCGGCAGACGCAGGAGTCCGGCGTCGGCCTCCCGCGCGCGCAGGACGTCTGCCGCCTCGCCGGCCGGTACCTGGACGAGGGTGAGCGGGATGTCGGGCAGGCGTTCGTTCCAGATCCGCACCCACTTGGCGGGCGTCACTCCGGGGACGTACGCGAGCCGGAACGACGGTGATTCCTCCGAGCCTGTCACCAGGCCAGGTTACCGGCCGTGGTCGGATGCCCGGCACGCGGCCGATACCCTTGACCTCATGAGTTCGCAGCAGAGCAGCCAGACGATGAAGCCCGCGACCGCGGCGAAGAAGCTGGGTGTGTACCTTCCCGCCACCCCCGCCGCCTTCCAGGAGGGTGTCGTCTCGCGCGCCGAGCTGAACGAGCTGACGGCCAACCCGCCCGAGTGGCTGCGCGAGCTGCGGCAGAACGGCCCGCACCCGCGTCCGGTGGTCGCCGCCAAGCTGGGTGTGTCCATCGCGGGCCTGGCCCGTGGCGGGGTCACCGAGGCGCTGACCACCGAGCAGATCGAGGCGCTCAAGGAGGAGCGGCCCGAGTGGCTGGAGAAGGAGCGCGCCACTCAGGCCGAGGTCCGCAAGGAATCCGTACGGATCAAGAACATGAAGAAGGAGAAGCAGGAGAAGGACGCCGGGCGCGCCTGACGCCTCGTCCCCCGCTCCTCCCCCGGTTCAGCTGTCCGACGGCACCTTCAGCCTGTCCCAGCTCGTCCGGCCGGGGATGCCGTCCGCGTCCTTGCCCTTGAAGCCCAGCTTGTGCTGCCAGGCGGCGTAGGACTTGCGGTCGGCGTCGGCCCACTCGGGGCTCGGCCCCTCCTCGTAGTGCCCGCAGCCCTCGGCGACCAGCCGGCGGCCCATCGCGGTGATGACCGGCGAGCGCTGCCCGATGTGGAAGAAGCCACTGCCCGGGAACGGCGCGTACTTCGGCTTGGGCACGGGCTTGGGGTCCGTCGGCTTCCCCGGGTCCGTGCCGCCGCCCTTTCGGGCCAGCCGGTCGGCGATGCGCCCCCGCATGCCGTCCATGGTGAAGCCGCGCGGGTCCTGCTTGCCCGGCTGCCACTCCTTGTGTCCGATGACGGAGCGCTCCGACCAGCCGTGGTGCCGGCAGATCGCGGCGGAGACCTTCTCGATGGCCTCCTTCTGCGCCTCGGGCCAGGGGTCCTTGCCGTCGCCGAGATTGATGCACTCGAAGCCGTAGAAGTGCCGGTTGCCGTCCACGTCGGCCTGGTTGTCGTGCGGCAGCGTCGTCTCGTTGACCACCGCGCGCAGGACGTCGCTGTCGCCGAGGCCCGCGTGGTTGGCGCGGCCGTTGCCGACGAGGTGGACGTGGCCCTGCTTGTCGATGACGCCGTGGCAGAGGGGGCCGGGCAGGCCGGAGTAGCCGTTGTAGCAGATGTTCACGGAGTTCTCGGTGCCCGAGGTGACGGTGTGGTGGATCATCACGCCGTTGACCGGACCCCAGGGGCCCTTGGTGTTGCGGTTGTGGTGGCGCCAGTCGCGCACCTCGTGGACGGTCACTCCCTCGGCGCGCAGCACTTCCAGCAGCTGCGACGCGGTCATCGGCTGTGCCATCACTCGTCTCCTTCCGCGGCCGCCTCCGCCGCCGCCGTGGTCTGCGAGCGGCCCCCGGAGGGGTCGGCTTCGGCCGCCTGCTCCTCGCGCGCGGCGAGCGCCTCCGCGTCGAGGGCCTGCTGGTCGGCGGGCGGGATGTCCTTGCCGAACGGGCCGAAGGCGTACCGCAGGTCGACGGAGGTGCCCTCGCCCTTGACCAGGGCCAGCGGCGCGAAGTGCCGGACGATGCCGGCCGGGGCCTCGAGCAGCGGGCGGCGTGCCGCGTCGGTCGGCCACTCGACGCTGCCGGTCGCCGTGCGGGCGGGGATCAGCCAGTGGTCGCCGGTGCGGTAGGTGCCGTTCTTGGCGAAGTACACCTCGACGCCGTCCTCCAGCGGCAGCCACTCGCCCTCGGCGAGCGGGATCGCGCCGCCCTTCAGGGCGGTGGTACGGCCCTTGCGGCGGGGCGCCTCGTGGTGGTCCCAGCGGCGCAGGAACGGGTGCAGGTGCGGCAGCCGTCCGACCCGCGGATTCGGTTCGGCGGACAGGCGGACCCTGCGGCCGGGCAGGTCCAGTTCCTCCACCCGCAGCAGGGGCAGCGGCTCGAGGCGGGAGGCGTACGCGGTGTCGGTGAACTCGACGAGGTCACCGACGTCGAGGTCGAGCTTGTCGTCGAGGCCGAGAGTCGACAACTGCACCCAGGTGCCGTCGAGTTCGTCGACCGGGAAGACCACCGAGCCGTTCTCCCGGGACCACTTGAAGGTGGCCTCCTGCGCGTCGCCGCCCGCGTGGACCTCGACTCGGTACAGCTGGTTCTCCGGGCCCCGGTAGCGGGCGTCGGGCCGGACCAGGCAGGGGTCCTCGTCGGCGTGTTCGGGCCGCTCGCTGCGGGCGGCCAGTCGCCCGGCGGGCGCCTGCTTGGCCGCCCAGGTGTCGAACTTGCGGCGGACCGTGTCCACGGACGGGTCGGACTCCTCGATGTCCAGCTCGGACAGGGTCAGTGGCAGCACCTGCCAGACGACCTTGGAGCGGACGGCGGTGTCGGGCAGCGCGGCACCGAGGGCGACCTCGCGCAGCGCCGGGTCCTCGGCCGCGGACACCGCCCGCTCCCACACCCTGAGGTAGACGACGAACGGCGACTGCGCGGGCGAGGGCAGCCGGTCCTCACGGTGCTCCGGGTCGCGGAAGCCGTCCGGCTGGCTCCAGTAGTCCCAGTCGGCGCTCTCGGGGGCCGGCTGCTCCTCGGCGTCGCCGTCCGGCACCGGTGTGCCGGGCACCGGGCGGTACGCGTCGCACAGGATGCCGTCGACGTAGTAGCGGCCGGGGGAGATGGACAGGGTGTCGATGTCCTGCTCGCCCACGTACTCGATGTAGAAGCCGGTCCTGCCGGCCGGCCCGCCGTGCTGTCCGATCAGGTCGGTCGCGAGCGTGCGGGCCTGGTGGAGCTGGATCGCGGTCTGCTCGTTGAGGTCCGCGTCGAGTTGGACACGGCCCTGCTGGGCGATGACCGCGGAGTAGTGCCGCTCCGGGCGGAAGGTGGAGCGGGAGAGATCAGCGTGCATGAAGGGAGTCCCCCTGGTTCGGAAGTCTGCGGGCGGGTCGTACGGCGGCACTGCTCACGTCACGAAGAAGATCCCGGCGTCCGCGCCCGCCGGTGTGTACTCGGCGAGCCGCGCCCTGAGGCCGTCCTCCCGCTGCGGCCGGTACAGGTCGTGGAAGGCGCCGAGTTCGGCTCCGTCGTCGGCGCCGCGCCGGATCTCCTCGGCACACCGGTCGGCCAACTGGCCGTACCAGGGCGTGCCGTAGCGCTCGGAGACGAACAACGGCCGTACACGCTCCGCCTGTTCGCGGCCGACGAGGTCGGGCTGGCAGCGGTGCCGGCGCGGGGTGCGCGAGCCGGGCGGGACGTAGCAGTAGCGCAGGCAGCCGATGCCGCGCCGGGCCACGTGGAGCCTGCCGGTGAGGACCGAGTTCTCGGCGATCCGCACCGCGTGCGTGTGGACTTCGCCGATGACCGTGGTGCGGTGCAGGTGCAGGACGGCGTGGGCGTGCCGGCAGTCCGGGGCGGAGAGGGCCGCACGGTCGGGGCCGGTGGCGTCCAGGATGCTGTCGCGCAGATGGATGTCGAGGGGGTCCTCGCTCACTTCGTCGCCGATGACCTCGATGGTGCCGAGGATGCTGTGCTCGATCTGGACGCAGGCGGTGGTGCGGTCCAGGACGATGCTGGGCTCTTCAGGAGAGTGCGGCTCGCACTCGGGCTCCAGCGACCAGCCGGGCACGAGCGTCGAGTGACGTACGACGACCGCGCCCATCGGGCCCGTGACGTTGATGCCGCGCCCGGCGACGAGGAGTCCGTCCAGGACCACCCGGGGCCGCTCGTGCGGGGCGCGATCCCCCTGCATCGCACGGATGTTGAGGGCGTCCGGGCGGTTGCTGTACCAGTCCAGCAGCCGGATCACCGGCCGGGTGCCCTCGGCCGCGCGCAGTTCGAGCCGGTCGCCGGGGTCGAGGTCGAAGTCCAGCTGCTCCTGGTAGGCGCCGCTGTGGGTGATCTCGATGATGCCGGTGCGCTCGGGGCTCCGCTCACCCTGCCAGGCACGGTAGGCATCCATGATCCGCTGGTACGGCTGCCCGGGGCCGACCCGGTAGAAGTCGGCGTCCGGCCGCGGTTCGCGGTCGGGGCGTTCGTACTCGCCGCCGCCCATGTCGGCGCCGAACGCGTAGTGGTAGTCCACCCATACGCCCTGCCGGGGCGCCGAGCGGGAGCCGAACGCGATCCGGCCCAGCTCGGGGTCGACGGCGACCTGCCCGCGCTTCGGCCGGTAGCGCCAGTCGGACAGGTCGGCGACGACGATGTCGGCGGGCGGGACGGGCTGGTCCTCGCCGTCGCGCCGGATGACCAGGCTCTTTCCGGGGCCGTAGTAGTCGGCGAGCCGGTCGTGCAGCAGGCGGCGGGTGATGAACGCCGGAACGTTGTCCACGGCCGCGATGTGCGCGGGCGAGGGCTCCGGGACGGGCTTGGTGACGAGGGGGGTGTCGTTGCCCAGGATGGAGAAGGTGTACAGGTTGCGGGCGCGGTCGATGCAGTAGGCCGGGGAGGACGTGAGCGCGTACGGCTTCAGCCGCCAGACGAAGAGGCCGACTCCGTCCGGAGTCCAACCCCCCTGCTTTCTAAGGGAGTTGGCGCGGTGTACGTCGACGGTACGGGCCGTCTCCTCGAAGGGGCCGCCCGCGACGGCGAGCGCCGAGCCGTCCCGCAGGTCGAGCAGGCGGCCGCGGTCCCCGCGCCGGCCGCCGCTGCCGTACAGCTTCACCGGCTGGGTGTGGGCCACGTGCCGGGACAGCTCGACGGCGCGCGCCGGCCACTGCGCCACCTGCTCGGAGAGTTCCTCCAGGAGGTGGAGCGTGCCCTTGCGGCGGCGGTGGGCGACCGTCGCCGCCACGTCGGCGCGCGGGGCGATGGCCTCGGCGAGCTCCTCGCGGCCGCCGCCGTGCAGGCCGGTGGTGAGGACCCGCTCGTAGCCCGGCAGGGTGCGGTAGCCGACCAGGTCGCCGAGGTACGGCAGCACCCAGGGCGCGGCCGTCTCCACGAACAGGTCCTCGTAGCCCTGCTGGACGCCGTCGCGGACCCGGTCGAGCTGCTCGGCGATCACGGCGAGCAGTGCGCGCAGCGGTTCGCCCTCCTCGGCGTCGCGCAGCAGGTGCCAGCGGGGCAGCAGTTCGGCGAGCCCGTCGGGTTCCCGGGGCAGTACCGGAGCCGGCGTCTCCAACTCGACATCCGTCGGCTTCGCGGCCATCACTTGACCTCCGTGAGTATCAGGGTGTCCGCGGCCCGCGCCGACAGCATGGTGAGCTGGGCCGGGCGGATGCCGCGGAAGACGAACACCGTCCGGCCCGGGGCGAGGCGCCGGGTGTCGGTGATGTCGGGGTTCAGGCGCAGGAGTTCGGCGAGCGGGAGGCCGTAGCAGGCACAGACGGACGTCAGGGTCTCGGCCTCGCCGCCGACCGTGTGGGTCCTCTCCTCGTAGGCAGCCGGGTGCGCGGCGACGGACGCGCCGGGTATGCCGGGGTCGGCGAGGCGTGCGGCGATCTGCTGCGGGGTGGCGGAGGCGGGGACGCCGGTGAAGACGTCGACGTCCACGTAGTCCACGCCGGGCACGGACTGGGCGGTGGCGAGGACCTCGGAGAGGCGGGCGGGCCGCCCCAGCTCGCGTCCCTCGTAGCCGAGCCGGCCCAGCAGGGCTTGGCGCACCCGGGGTTCGACGATCTCCCAGGCGTGGTCGGGGGCGACCTTCACCTTCGCCCCGATCAGCAGCAGGACGAGTTCGCGCGCGTCCACGCGGACCGGCAGGTTGGGGTCGCCGTACTCGGTCAGTGCGGCGCTGAGCGGCCTCAGGTTGTCCTCGGCGAGCGGCACGTCGTCGGTCCCGGCGACCGTCACGTGCAGCACCCGCCGCCGTCCGTCGAAGAGTTCGCGTGCGACGGCCCGGCCGATGCCGGCGCGGGAGCGGGCGAAGTCCTCGTAGTCGGGCTCGGACACCAGCCGGTCCAGGGCGGACACGGCGAGCGGGATCGTACGGCGGGTGAGGCCGGGCCCGTCGGCGTCCGCGCCGCCGGTCGCCGGGCGCGGGTTGGTGACCGCGGTGACGCCGAGCGGGCGGGTGAGGGGCTGGGTGACGCGGTCGGCGGGGACGTTGGCGGCCTTGCCGGTGCCGAAGCGGTAGCGGGCGCGCACGTTCTCGTGACCGCTGGGCAGCCGGGCGCCGTGGATGCCGTCGCCGAAGGTGACGGTGGTACGGCCGTCGGAGGCGGTGCCGGTGATGTACACCCGCTCGGTCGGGCCGCGTCCGGCGAGGCTGTCGACCTCGTGCCACCGGACGCCGTCGACGCGGATCTCCAGGACGGGTGTGGCGCCCAGGGGGTTGTCCGCGGCGAGCCAGGTCAGCGGTGACTGCCAGAGCGCGAAGGTCTGGTCGACGCGGTCGGAGTCGCCGCTGCCGATGGCCTCCTCGCGGCTCTCGCCGTGGGTGGCCTCGACGACGTTGCCGAGGATGCGGACGCTCGAACGCCGGTAGCGGTGGGCGAGGTCGGCGGTGAGGGTGAGCCGGGTGTGGACGTGGTCGTCGGGGATTTGGGGATCGACGGCCGGGTCGGCGGCGGCGATGGTGACGACCTCCGTGGCCGTGACCCCGGCCGCGCCCGGGACGTCAGCGCGCTCGCCGCTGACGACGAGGGTGCGTCCGGGCCGCAACCCGTCGTACAGCTCGGCGAGTTCGATCTCGTTGCCGTGGACGTCCTCGCCGAGCGGCTCGTCGGCCGGGCGCAGCGGCTCGCCCGCCGCGTGCACGGTGGTGTCGCGGATGTGGGAGAGCAGGACGTCGAACTCGTCCAGCCACGGGTCGGCGAGGGTGAGTTCGGTGCCGCGTCCGGTGATGCCGTAGTTGGAGTACACCGCCGTGCGGGCGGCCACGACCTGGGTGGTGACGAAGGCCAGCTTGGCGTCGCCGCGTACGGACGTGCCCTTCGCGGGGCGCTGCACGGAGACCCAGCTGCCGACGGTGATGCCGTCGTGCACGCTGTCCAGTTGCAGAACGCGGCGGTTGACGGGTTCCGGCTTGGCGGCGATGACGATCTCGACATTGGGTTCGGTGGTGCCCACCGTGTACCGGACGCTCACCTCGTACTCGCCGTGGGTGAACTGCTCGTTGGCACCCGGCCGCAGGGAGACCTCGTGCGGGGCGCCGTTGTGGACGCCGATGTGCACCTGGCCGTCGTCGTCCGGGCGGGACACGAACAGGCTGCGTTCGGGCAGGCCTGCGTGGAGGCGGGCGGTGACGCCAGGTTCCTCGGTCGCGGTGGCCGGCCTCCGGCTGAGCCAGTTCAGGTCGCGGTCCTGGGGTGAGCGGGTGGACAGGTCGACCTGGCCGGGGCCGAGGGTGAAGGTGAGCTGCTGGGCGACGGGCAGGTTCTCGGCGCGCTGGTCGCTGCTGCTGCCCTCGACGTACTGGAACTCCGCCCGCACCGGCACCTTCCCGGCGGGGTCGTACACCACGCGCATGCTCGCCAGCACCGCGCCGGTCAGCGGCCAGTCGGCGGTGCGGATGACCCGGCCGTTCGCGTCCTGGACGGGCTTGAGCGGGGCGGTGGCGCCGAAGGGGGCCGCCGTCACGCGCATCGCGAGCAGCTCGCGCAGCAGCTGCGGGCTGCCGGGAGCGGTGGCCGTGCGCCAGGCCGGGTAGAGGCTGCCGAGACCGGGGTTGAGGGCGGACAGGAGGCGGGCCGTGTCGCTGCCGGGGCGCCGGCTGCGTGTGCCCGCCGAGGGTGCGGGGGCGGCGGTGCGCAGCGCGGGGAGCACGTTGCTCAGCGCCTGGAGGGCGGCCTGGCGGGCGTCGGGAAGGGCGTGTGCCTCAGTGCCGTGCGCCTTGGTGCTCGCCACGGCTTCCGCCTTCGTGGCGGGGACTTCGTCGACGGGCTGGGCCGGGGCCAACTCGTCGGCCTTTTCGGACAGTTCGGCGAGGACCGCCTCCAACTGCTCGAACCACGACGCGACGTCCTCGTACGGTTCGGCCAGCACCTCGGCCTCGCGCAG
Organism: Streptomyces sp. NPDC002520; assembly: GCF_053595235.1. NCBI lineage: Bacteria > Bacillati > Actinomycetota > Actinomycetes > Kitasatosporales > Streptomycetaceae > Streptomyces > Streptomyces sp. NPDC002520. The sequence goes on from NZ_JBSFXG010000040.1 coordinate 63,984, forward strand.
CCGGCCGATGGGCTCGCGGAGGCGGGCCGCGAGGCTCTCCGGTGTCTTGACGCCGTCCAGGTCCGTCCGCAGCGGGGCGAGGACCTGCTTGTCGAAGTCCTCGATCAGCCGGCTGATCGGGCGCGGGTTGGGCACCTCGGGCGTGGGCGGCTCCTCGCCCGGCTCGCCGGGGGCGGCGGGCGCCGCGGTCCACCGGCGTACCTCGTCCACCAGTTCCTTGAGCGTGGGCGGGGCCGACCCGGGCAGCGAGATCGAGGTGATCTCCTCGTCCCGGTCGATCCGGACGCCCGCGACGGGCAGCAGCTTCCGCTGGCCGCCGGCCTGTTCACCGAAGACGAAGAGGAGCTGGTCGCCGGTCTGCAGGGAGTTCGCGGTGCCCTCCACGAACAGGGCGGAGCGGCGCTCCAGGTCCTCGGGAGTGAGCAGGGAGGGCCGGCGGCGCCGTACCGTCAGCTCGTTCCAGTCCCAGCGTGCGGTGAGGTCCCGGGCGGTCTCGAAGGTGAGGGACTGCTCGTCGGCGGAGGCGGGCACGCTGTGGTTGCGGGCACCGCGCGGGATGGTCACCGGCAGGTTCTCGGCGCGCGGGTCGCGTTCGAGGGTGTACGCCAGGTGGGTGCCGGCCGCCACGCCGGGGCGGGGCCGGTGTCCCACCAGTCGGCCGAGCAGCACCAGCGAGCGGTAGTCGTCGGCCGTGCGGAGGTAGGCCTCGTCGGCGATCCGCTCGGAGTGGAAGGTGAGCAGGTCGCCGAGGACGGCGGTGGCGTCCAGCAGGCCGACGGCCGGGTCGTCCGGGGTACGGACGGTCAGCCCGGCGAGGGCCGGGTAGGCGGGCGAGGCCAGCCGGTCGAGGAGTGCGGCGAGGAAGGAGCCGTACTCGCCGACGCGGTAGTCGAGGGCCGTGCGGCCGGGAGGGTTGTGGACCGGGGGCGGGGCGAGGCGCTCGTCGTGGCCGCCGCACGCGCCTCCGCAGGAGCAGGGCGGAGTCAACCGGGTCATCGGACACCTCCCAGGGCGATCTCCAGCCGTCCGTTCTCCGGCCGGTCCGGGTCGTTGTCGCAGGTGGCGATCTCCAGCGGGCCGAGCCGCAGCACGCCGTCCTCCCTCTCTCCTCGTTCCTGTTCGAACAGCCGCCGCAGCCGCGTGACCTCCACGCTCTCCACCCCGGGGACGGCGGCCGCGAGGGCGACCAGGCGGCTGAGCCGCACCGGTTCGCCGAAGCTCAGGGCGTCCGGGTGGAAGAACCCGAGTGCGCCGCCCGGCAGCCGGCCGGTGCCAAGGACGCGGTACAGCTCGGCCAGGATCTGCCCGTGCTGGTGGCCGGGCCGGGCGCAGACGGTGAGCGCGATGTCGAGCGGCACCAGGCGGGCGGGGCCGACGACCAGGTCGTGGCCGATGCGCCGGTACGCCTCCAGGGCCTGCGTCGCCGAGGAGAGCAGTGCCTGCGTCGGTGTGCCGCTGCCGTAGGCGTCGATCGCGATGTGCGCCTCCTGGACGCTGCCGGTCCAGCGGATCTCGGCGGCGGCCCGCTGCACTCCGGGCAGTGCGGAGGCGAGAGCCGCGTAGTCCTCGGCGGTGACGGCGCGCAGCCGGGTGCGGCGCAGGTCCAGCGGGGCCAACTGGCGTACCTGGTCGATCGGTTCGGGCTGGGTGCCGCCGACGGCGGGCAGCGGGTTGCGGACGATGACGGCCGGTACGGGCCCGCCGGACCCACCCGACTCCCCGGGCCCAGCCGCCCCTCCTGGCAGTCCCGCTTCTCCCGCCTCTCCCGCCTCGACGACGAGGTGGTTGATGGCCTCGGCGCCGACGTTGCCCGCGGCGCCGCCGCCGAGCCGGTAGCGCACCGTGAGGCGGCTGCCGGGCGCCGGCCGCGCGCCGTGGCGTCCGTCGCCGAAGCGCAGCGCGAGCCGACCGTCGTCCTCCAGTTCACCGACGACGTGCAGGTCGCGGGCGGCGCTGTCGAGCAGGTCGCGGCGCGGCTCCCAGGTCCGGTCGCCGTCGTGGAGGCGTACGGCGGGCAGGGCGCTGCGCGGGTCCTGGGCGAGAGCGGCGACGGCCGGACCGCGCAGGACGGGCTCGTCTGGGTGGAGTCCGGTCGCGTACGCCGCGCCCCAACTGTGTGCGATCTCCCAGGCGATGTGCCCGTCGAGGACCGTGCCGGCGCGGGCCCGCGCGGCGAGGATCTCCACCCGGCGCAGCTTGGCGTCCAGCAGCTCGTCGCTTCGGTGCAGGAGTTCACGCAAGGCGCGGACCGGGTGGACGCGCAGTTCCAGCCGTTCCAGGACCTTCAGGCCGAAGACCACGGCGAGTTCGGCGATCTCCTCGTCGCCGAGCCCGTCCCGGTCGCGGGCGCTGCGCCACAGCTCCACGAGCCGCTGCCGGGCCCGCTCGGGGACGGCGGCGATCAGCTCGGCCTGCCCGGCGGCGATCGCGGCCGGGTCGGGGAACGGCACGGACTGCGTGACCGGGGTCCGGCCGAGGACGGGACGGAAGCGGGGCCGGATGCCCGGGTAGACGGACTGCGCGAGCAGCGTGCGCAGGGCGGCGGCCTGCGCGTACGCGGTGCCCGGCACCACATGCTCGTGCCGCTGCCCGGCCCGCTCCAGGCCGAGCCCGGCGCGTACGGTGGCCCGCTCCCCCACGACGTCGAACAGTTCCCGGACGTCGTCGGGGGCGAGCGCCTGTCCGCTCTCGGTGCGGTCCGTGAGGGAGTTGATCAGCCGTGCGGGCGCATTGCCGTCCCTGCGGTCGTCGCAGCCGAAGTCGGGAGGATCGCAGGGAGCGACGACAGCCGGCACCGGCGGCACGGTGACCGTCTCGTGGAGTCCGGAGCGGCCGTGGTCGACGAGGACGGCGTTGCCGCGGGCGAGGGTGACGTCCTCGACGGGCAGGCAGTCACGGCCGCCGCGGGTGGCGAGGCAGAACGGGAAGCGCAGGGCGTCCTCCGCGGCCCAGGTGACCTCCAGGACCGGCTGGTCCTCGATGCGGTCCAGACCGGGCGTGACGGAGGTCAGGCGTACGGCCTGGCGGTGCGCGGGGTCGGCGTCGCCGGGGGTTCCGCTGCGCGGGCCCTTGACCTCCTCCAGGACCAGGACGTCCCCCGGCCGCAGGTCCAGCCGGCGCTCCTGGCAGGTCTCCGGGTCCGCCCACTCGTCGCGCAGGGTCGCCGCGGTGGCCCCCTTGGGCAGGGCGCACACCTCGCCGCCCCAGGTCCACAGCCGGATCGCGTTGTGCGCGACGCGCAACCGCAACGGGTCGGCGGCGACGACCGGTTCGAAGACCTCCACGGAGCCGCGCTCGTCCAGGTCGCCGAGGTCGTTCTCGTCGATGACGGTGCCGGGCTCGGGGCTGTCGTGCGGATCCAGCGACCGGACGTCGACCGAGGCGAAGCGGAACGAGCCCGGGGTCAGGGTGTGGTCGCCGGCGGTCTCGACGGTGACGTAGGCGCGGGCGTTGCATCCGTCGTGCATCGCGTAGTCGATGAGCCGAACGTGCCGGCGCACCGAGACGCGGCGCCGCGCGGTGTCGAGGTAGGCCTCGGTGGCGACCGCGTCCTGCTGGTAGCTGATCTGGTCGCCGGTGTACGCGAGCAGTTCGACGAGGGTGACGCCCAGGTCGGCGGGGTTGCGCTCCACCCAGTCGGGGGTGGTCAGCGCCAGCCGGTCGAGGAGCAGCTTGCGGATGGTGTCGTAGTCGCGGGCCGTGTAGTCGATGACCGGCGCGGACGGGAAGTCCGGCGTCACCTCCTCGTCGTCCTCGCAGTCGAAGGGGGTCGGGCAGTCGGGCCGGAAGGCGAAGCTCGCGCCGGCATAGCGCTGGTCGAAGCCGCGGTAGGGCGCGGTGCCGGGCCGGCCGTACGGGTCGGCCTCCACGAGCGACAGCGTGTAGCGGGAGGTGTCGCCGGCCCGGTCGAGGGTGACGTAGAGCCGGTCGTCCAGCTCCGGGTCCTCCTCGCGTTCCACGCTGACGTCGACGGCGGTGATGCCGGTGATGCGCCGGCCACCGTCGATACGGACGTTCTCGGGACCGAGTCCGTGCGGGGCCTTGCCCAGGAAGGTGACGGTGAGCTGCAGCCCGTCGTCGCTCACCTCGACGGCGTCGACGCCGTTCAGCTGGGCGGCGCGCACCTTGGCGCGCCGGGTGGTGCCCGCGCTCATGCCGCCCTCCCCTCGAAGACGTCCTCGCGGACGGCGCCGGTGGCGCGCACAAGGTACGACAGATGGACGCGTACGACGTCGTCGCCACTCTCGATGTCGAGGGACACGACCTCGACCAGGTCACCGAGCCAGCGCTGCAGGGCGGCCTGGACGGAGAGTTCGAGGGTGCTGACCAGTTCGGGCGTGTTCGGTGCGAAGACCAGGTCGAGCAGTCCGCAGCCGAAGTCGGGGCGCATCACGCGCTCGCCGGGGCTGGTGAACAGCAGTTGCTCGATCAGGTCGTGGACGTGCTCGCCGCGGGCGGCGTGCGCGGTGCGGCCGCGGCGGTCGGCGTGGAAGGGGAAGGCGATGTCGGTGCGGGCTCGCCCGCCGGTCGGACTCATCGGACGGTGACCTTTCGCTGCGCGGCCTGGACGAGGGGCGGTCCCTGCGGGACGAGAGCCGCGCTGAAGCACTCGGCGGCGGAGGTGTCGAGCAGTACGGCCGCGCCGTCGACCGTCACACCGCTGTCCACGGCGGTCCAGCGGACCGAGACGCACGGCGACGGCACGCCGGCGACGGCGTGCGGGCAGCCGGTGACGACATACGTCTGCGCCGCCGTCGCGACGGCGGCGCCCGCGATCCGCACGCCACCGGTCGTTGTGGCGGCGGGCAGGACGCGACCGCCGTGCGGGCAGCCGATCACGGCGCCCGCGTCCAACAGGCTTCCGGACAAGTTCTTCCCCCGTTGTCTATCGCTTGGAGAGGACGGTCAACTGGCCCTCGTTGATGGTCACTTCGCGACCGCGCAGCGTGATCTCGGCGCCGGCGCCGGTGGCGATGACCACGGCTTCCTTGGTGATGCGGATGTAGGCACCGCCCTGGGCCTGCAGCAGGATCCCCTGCTCGGCGCCCGCGGTGTCGTTGAGCACGATCTTGTGGTTGCCCGGGGTCTGCACGACGACCGGTTTGTTCGTCGCGTTGCCCTGGAGTTCGCGGCGCGCGTCGGGCGGCAGCTCGCCGGCGTCGCCGTACCAGCACCCGGTCCACACCGGGAAGCTGGGGTCCCCCTGCTCGAACTCCACCCACACACCCGCGCCCGGCGGCGGGACCACGAACTGCCCCGACTCCGGCCCGGTGAACGGCAGGCAGGGCAGCGCCCAGGTGGAGGGCTCGTCGCCGAGGACGTCCGGCACCTCGGCCGTGATCCGGCCGATGCGCAACGGGTCATCGTTGCTGACCACCCGGCCGCGGAACTTGCCGAGGTAGCGATTGCTGGGTGCCGCCATACTGAACTGCTCCTGGTCGATGGGTGGTTCAGGTGCCTTGGTCGGTTCGGTCGGTTGGCGCTCTTCGGCCGCTCGGGGCTCTTCTGTCGAGCCGGCCGCGCCGGGTCACGTGCACGGTCACGGTTCTACGCGGTTGCTGCGCGCCTCCAGCCCCTCCCGCGAGAGGGTGAAGTTCTGCTGGAAGGAGCCGGGGCGGAGGTTGTGGGTCACGGACTTGACGTAGTAGTCGCCGTCGTACGCCCGCCCCGCGCCGCGCACGCCGACGAGCCGGCGCGGCTGGAGGAGGTAGCCGTGCCGGTTGACGTCGAGCGAACCGGAGCCGGAGACGACGTCGGCGGACACGGCGGCCCTGGCGAGGAGTTCGGCTTCGGCCTGCTCGCGCTGCTGCTTGGCGGTGCCCGAGAGCGTCCTGCGCTTGAGGGCCGGGGTGGGGCGCCTGCCGAGGGGCGGGCGCAGCGGGCTGATCGGCGGCTGGGGCAGCAGGGTGGACTGCCGGGTGCCGGGGTCCTGCCAGCGGGCCTGCGGCTCTTCACGCGCGGTGCCGTCGTAGGCGAAGGTCAGCTGGTCCACCGTGGAGTTGGCGTCCATGTTGACGTTGAGGGCGTGCTGGCGGGCGCCGAGCCGGACCTCCGGCCCCCAACGGGCGGACGACTGCCCCGGGTTGGGACCGGGCTCCAGATAGAAGGTGTATCCGTTCGCGCGGGCCAGGTCGGTGACGTATTGCAGATCCGTCCCCGTCTGGTAGTGCACACGGAGGTCCTGGTGCGGGGGCTGGGCCACCTTCTCGGTGTAGACGTCCGGCCGGATGCCGTAGTCCGAGTACCGGCGCAGGATGGCCAGGACGCGCTCGGACGGGGGCAGGTTGGGGTAGCGGGCGGTGCGCTCCTCCAGGTCCATGAGCAGGGTCAGGTCCTCGCCGGTGACGGTGAGGGTGGAATGGCCGGGTATGTTGCTGGCGCCGACCTCCTGACGCACGATCAGCCCGTCGAACAGCACCTCGGGCGTACCGCTGACGCTGACGTTGACGATGACGCGGGTCTTCGGGTCGAAGAACCCCTCCGGCAGCAGTCGCTTGCTGATCATCCCGGTCTTGGTGAGGTCGAACGCGATCTGGAAGCCGCTGCGTTCGCCCGCCGTGGCGGTGATCTGGGCGGACAGCAGCGCTTCGGCGACCTCGGCCGGGACCGGGCGGGCCAGCGTGGGCCCCATGAGGACCTGGATGTGTACGGGGCCCTGCCCCACGCGCTGTTCAGACACGCCGGTCACCGCGCGAGAATCCGCCGGCCGAAGGTATGTCGATCACGCGGCCGGTTTCGTCGGTCAGCTCCCTTGGATCGAGAACGGGGTTGACGTCGGCGATCCGCCACCACTGGCCGGGGTCGCCGAAGAACCGTTGCCCGAGCAGGTCGGGCCGGTCGCCGGCACCGACGACGTGGGCCTCGGTCTCCTCACCACTCTGGTCGAGCGGCGGCAACAACCGTCGTTTGGTGTACCGCACTTCGGTCCCGTCGTCCCTCCGGTACACCCCGATCTCGGCGTCGTGGTACCGGCTGGTGCGCGGGTAGGGATGCGCCCCCGGTATGGAGTCCAGGGCACTCTCATAAGGCTCGGTGTTGGACATGGCGGCTGTGCTCATCCCCTTCCGGTCACGAGGTCGGCACCGCCGAGCCCGAGCATGCCGAGGCTGCCGCCGCGGGCCATGGCGGCGAGCCGTTCCTTCTGCGCGAGGTGCGCCATGTACAGATCGGCACCGCGATGCCCCGCGGGCAGGTCGCTGACGGTCAGGATCTTCATCCCGATGCTGAGCGAGGCCCGGATCGGGTTGAGGTTGACGTCGAAGGCGGACTCATTGACGGAGAGTTCGGTCAGCCGGACGGGCATGACCCGTTTACTCCCCCACGTGAACAGCGTCAACGGCATCTCGATCGGGCTGATCTCGATGGCCCCCTTCTCCGTCAGCTTGCTCGCCGCGCGGAGCTGTGCGGTGCTCGGCTGCACGAGCATCTCGAGGGTGGCGAGCTGCGGGTGGATCCCGTCCGGCGCGGCGATCTCCAACTGGTCGGTGGCGTCGATCTCGGCGGTGAACTTCCAGGTCTCCTGGGCGGGGCCCTTGAGCCTGAGCGCCTCGTTGCGGTCCCCGCTGCCGGTTCCGCCCCCGCCCGCGTCACCACCGTCCCCGGCGGACTGCGGCGCGATGCTGCGCTCCAGGGTGTCGGGGTTGAACTGCAGGACGATGATGCGCTGCGGGGTCCCGGTGGCGGGGTCCACTACGACTATGCCGGAGCGGATGGGTTTGGGGATGTCGGCGTAGCGGGTCATGGGTTCCTGTCCGTGTGCTCAGCGGAGGCGTTCGGCGAGCCGTGCACGCAAGGGCGCATAGTCGTGGTTGGGGAAGACGCTCAGGAGGATGTCCAGCATCGCCTGCAGTTCCCGGTCCATGCCGACGAATTCCTCGCCGTCCAGCGGTGCCTCCGTGAAGAGGTGCTGCCAGTCGAAGACGCCCTTGGTCAGCTTCAAGGTCTCCATATATCCCACGTAGTCGAGATCCATCTTCCACAGCGTGTTCGTCCGGTGGTCGGAGAACCAGATCTCGGGATTCTGGACTCCGGGTTGCAATCGCACCGCGACGAAGGAACCCGTGCCGGTGAAAGGACTGGAGTCGATGACACGGAGCCCGCCGGCCAGTTCGCGCTGCTCGTCCGAATAGAGCGATGACGGGAAGTCAGGAGCATCTTCGTGCACCGCCAGTGGCAAGGGACTGAGCCGAAACTCACCTGCCAGGTCAGGGTAGGGATGCACGGTCCGCCACTGACTGCCCAGTTGCGCGAAGCGAACATAGGCATTACGGAGTTCCGCGCCGAGTTCGACGCCCTCCCACTCGGCGAGGTCATCGAAGCACGTGTCCTCCGCAGTCAGGTCGACGTCGTCCTGAACCTCGTGCAATACCTCGACGGCCGGACTGTCACGCAACTCATCGAGGACCCCGAGCCAGCCCTCTTCGTACGCATTCGGTTCCTCAAGTTCCATTCCTTCTCCCATGGCCTAGACGTACAGCCTCTGGTGCTGCTCGGCGTCTTTCAGTGCATTGATCACTCTCACTGCCGCGGCCAGTCCGGCCGGACCCGAGGCATGCGCCTTCAGCTTGGCCTCAAGGTCCGTCATTCCATTGAACCTCTTGCCTGGTTGCTGATCCCTGAGGTTCACGATCCTCTTCGCAGTGGCGGCGTTCAGCCTCTTCCTCGTGGCTGCGATGATTTGATTGTGGTCCGCCTGGTTGAGGTTGATTCTGAGCGGGCTGTTTCCGCTTGCCGGCCACGGCGGTTGGGCAAAGTTTCCGGTGGTCCAGGACCCGTCCGGATGATTCTTACGCTGCCAGTGACCGTTCGGGTACTCGTAGCTTCCCCAGTACATGTTCACAGAGCTCGGGAATCCGGGATGGGTTCCCCACATGGTGATGTCGGCGTCGTACCAGATCATTTTCTGAAGTTGGCCGGTTCCTCCGGGTTTCTTTCCGATTGCACGGGCGGCGGGATGCTCGGCCTTTTCTCGTGCGTCGATGTTGTCCGCGCGACGCGCGGGTGCCAGGTTCGACGTGGAGGAGTGCCCGCCCAGAACCGCTGTGAGCATATGCATACGCACCCAGTCACCCCTGTTGGAGAGCCCCGCCGCGACGACGCGGTCCCAACCCAGAGGCCAGGCGTTCTCACGCTCCCCGGACTCCGTGCCCAGCGGAGTGCTCTTCTTGATGTAGTGCGCCTTGTAGGACTCTGCTGTGTCCCCGTCGGAGAACGCCGGCAGAATCGTGTCCGGCAGTGGAGGCTCGCCCGCTCCTCGTGAACGCTTTTCCAAGGCGGACGCGAGGTACTCCATGGCCACTCTCAAGGCACGCAGCTGCCGCTCGATACCGGCCTGGTCGCCTCCCAGGAAGACTGGCTCCCCGTACGAGGACCGTCCGGTGCGCCGGGTGTACCTGCCGCTTCCGGTCTCCCGGTCGAGGAGAAGGTTCTGAGCCTTTTCCACCTGCTCCCGCAACGTGTCCGCCTGCTCCCGAGCCGTTTCCTGGGTGGAATGGAGCGTCTGATCCTCGGAGATCGGGGACGAATTGTTCTCCCGTTTCCAGTCCGCGATGTACGTCTTGATTGTTTCCAGGGTGCTCCGCATGGCCAGGTTGGCGCTCTTTCCCTTGCCGTCGAAGAGCAGCGTATGCAGGGAACCGTCCACTGTGCGGAAGCGCACCGAGGGAAGGTCGTAGTCCTTCCTGCCCTCCTGCTGTCCCGGCCTGTCCCGATCCCTGTCACGGTCTCGTGGCCGGTTCCGGTCATGCCTGCGCCGCCACTGATCCCGCAGCCTGCGCAAGCGGTCGTTGAGGCGGCCGCCGACCTTGCGGCGGGCCTTGCCGAACAGGTTGCGAGCCGCTCGGCGTGCCCGGTTGACGGCTGACTTGATGGTCTGGCGGGCTCGCTGGACGCGGCGGCGTTTGGTGTCCTTGTCCCGGTTCCGCGACCGGTCCTTGGTCTCGTCCGTCTTCCTTGTTCTGTCGTCGCCCTTGTCCCTGTCGCGGCGATGGTCCGGACTTCGGTCGTCGTCGTGCCGGCGGTTGCCCTTGGGGTCGTCCTTCCGGTCCCTGTCGGGACGGTGGCGGTCCGGCTTGGCCGTGTCGCGGGCCGGGCCGCGGCGGGTGGGGGCGTCGGCGCGGTCGTCGTCACGCATTCTGCGCTCGGCGTCCCGTGCCCGCCGCCTGGCCTCGTTGACCTCGCGGCCCTCCTCGCGACGTTCGTCGTCGTGTCGGCGCTTCTTGGGCCGGGTCGTGTGCGAGGGACGCGGCTTCTTCTCCGGGGAGGAACGCTTGCCGGGGCGCGGCTTGGACTGCGGGCGGGACGTCCGGTCCGCAGACGGCTTGCGCGGCGCGGGAGTGCGGTCGGAGTCCGGAGCGCGGTCGTCGTCCCGCTTCTCCTTGTCGTCTCTGGGGTGTTCGTCCTTCGGCTTGTCGGCCTTGGGCTTGTTGGGCGAGTCCGGGTGGTCCGGCGCGCCCCGACCGCCCGGCCTCTTCTTTCCGAGGATGTTCTTCAGCATGCCGGCGAGCCGTTCGGCCACCTTGCCCATGAAGCGGCCGATGCCGTCGATCAGGTACTGATAGACGAGTTCCAGCAGGGCGACCACGCCCGCCGCGACGGCCTTCGCGAAGGGCAGAGCGCCGTTGCCGCTCTTGACCGCCTTCAGGAAGTCCATGAACAGGCCGAAGGCGGCGAGGATCTCGCTCAGGGTGCCCCATGCCGTTTGCAGGGCGTCGATGACGGCCATGACCCAGCCGGCACCGGGGATGAGCTTGGCGACGACCTTCTCGACGACCAGGACACCGATGATGACGGGCAGTTGGGGCACCGCGTCGTCCCAGGCCATCTTGGCCATCTCGTCGATCGACACACCGCCCTCGATCAGGGCCTGGAAGTCCTCGATCGGGATGCCGATGATCTCCTGGACCTTCTGGTTGAACCACTCCTTGACCGCGGCCTTGATCTCGTTGAAGAGATGTTCCTTGGCACCCGTCTCCGCGGCGGCTCCGGCCTTGCTGATCCAGTCGCCGGGGTCGGAGACGATGTCGCTGAAGATGGCCGCCCACTCGCCGAGAGCCGCTACGGCGGCGGCGCCGAACTCCAGCGCGCCGACGGCGACGGACTCGACGGAGTCAACGGCCGACAGCAGGCCGGACTCCAGCACGTCGAGCCCGGCGACAAGGGCGTCGCACAGGCCGTCGAGCAGCTTCCCGGCGACCTCCTTCAGCGCGTCCGCCGCCTCGTTGACCTTCTGCACGGCCCAGTCGCGCGCGTGGTTGATGGTGTTGCGCCACTTGTCGCGCATCGCCGGGTAGTCGGCGAGGAGGTCGTCGCCGAGGGCGATGAGCTCGTCGGCGAACTTGTTGATCTGGTCGATGACCCAGTTGCGCGCGTCGTCGATGAGCTTGAAGACCTGCTGCTTGAACTGGTCGATGACGTCGGTGACGGCCTGACGGGCCTTCTCGAAAATGCTCTTGATGGCGTTCTTGAGTTCCTCGAAGAACGACTTGAGCTTCTCGATCGCCTCTTCGATCCAGTTGTCGGCGTCGTCCTTGCCGTCCTTCTGCTTCTTCTCCGCGTCCTGCTCGGCGTTGGTCTGCTGGTCCTCGATCTTCTTGTTGTCGTCCTCGGTCCGCTTGTCGACGTCCTTGTCGGTCTGCTCTTCCTTGTCGCCGATGTCCTTGCGGACCTTGTCGTACTTCTTGCCCTTCTTGTCGTCGATCTCCGCGACCTTGTCGTCCTGCTCCTTGCGCCACTTGTCGCGGGAGTCGGCGATGTCGGAACGGCCCTTGTCGCGTGCGTCGGCCTGCTTCTTGCCGTTGTTGGTGACCTCCTGCTGGAGGTCCCTGTCGTACTGCTTGCGGTCGTCGCCCGCCTTCTTGTCCTTGGCCTGGCGCTCCTGCCCCATCTTCTGCCGACCGTCGGCGAAGCCCGCCTGGATCTGCGGACTGCGGTCGTGCTCGGCCACGGCGGAGGCCGACTCGATCGGCACGCCGCCGGACACGGACCGCGCAGCACCACCCTTCGCGGCCTTCTTGCCGCCGGGCACCTTGCCGGTCAGCGTCTCCTTGGGCACGTCGGGGTAGATCTGGTCCTCGCCCATGTTCCGGGCGGCATCCTCCCGGCCGGCCTGGTGCAGTTCGGTCTTGCGCTCGTCGAGCTTGCCGCCCTGCTCGTCGGTGCGCTGCGGGTCGGAGTCGTTCTCGAGGGGCAGCCCGGGGGCGTCGCCGACGCGCGCGTTCTTCAGGCCCTCGTCCTTGGTGGGGAGGCCCAGAATCGAGTCGATCAGGTCGTCGAGCGGCAGAAGGTCCTTCAGCAGCTTGCCGAACAGCTGGGCGCCGATCGTCAGACCGATGTCCCACCAGCTCGGCTCCGGCACATCGGCGCCCGGCACCTTGCCTTCCGGCTTCTGCTCGCCGGTGATCTCGGGCGTCTTGCCCGGGGTGGCCTCGGTGCGGGCGACCTTGGCGTTGGTGTACGCACCCGGTGCGGCCGCCGTGGGGCCACCCGGGACCGTCCGCGACGAGCCGGAAGGGCGCTGCGTCTTCGGTGGCGCCTTGCGCAGGGCCGTACGCTCCTTGTCGACCGAGCGGCCCACCGCGCCGTCGACTCCCTTGAGCGTCTCCAGCATCTGGTACGGCTTGAGGCCGGCGGCCGTCGCGAGCCCCGCCTCGGGGGTTGCGTTCGAGACGTCCGGTGGCGGGGTCGCCTTCCCGGCCTTGGCCGAGCCGGAACCTCCCGCCCTACCGCCGCGCGCGGCAGCGGGGGCCGTGCCACGTCCGGCCCCGCCGCCTCCGCCTGCGCCTCGTCGAGCGGCACCTGCGGCCTTCCGGGCGGCCTGTCGCCTGGCTCCCGTCGGCCGGGATCCCGATGCGGCAGCTGCCGTGGCCGCGCCGGGGGCCGACGTGGCCTTGGGCGCGTTGTCCCTGGACTCGGCGCGGCCGGGCGCCGGGGAGGGCCGCTTGCCCGGCGCCAACTCCGGGGCGGACACAGGGCCGGGTGTGGACACCTGCTCCGGGCCCGTCCGCGGGCCGGCCGTCGTGGCGGGTCCCCGGCCCTCGGTGACGTCCTGTTCACCGGGGACGGTGGTGGGCTCGTGAGCGGGGGCCGACTGGTGGGCGTGGGTGCCCTGATCGGTGGTGGCCGCGCCTCCCGCGGTCTTCGCCGCGTCGCCGCCGCCTGCCGCCGATCCCTTGTCGGCACCGTCCGTCTGCTTGTCCGTACCCTTCGCCTGGCTCTCGGCCGTGCCTGCGCCGGTCCCCGGGCGTACGGCGGCCGCGGTCTGTTCCCCGGTGCCTCCGGCACGGCTGCCCGTGTCCCCAGGAGCCGCCGAGGACGACGATGCCGTACCGGCCTCCTGACGACGCGCGTCCTCGCCCGCCTTGTCCAACTGACCGGAGGCGGCCGTCTCTCCGGGCCCCGGGGCGCCACCGGGCGTCGCCTCGTCGGCGGTACGGGCTTCCTCGTCGCGCCGCCGCGCGTCGGAGTCCTCGCTCCGTTCCTCCGTCTGTTTCTGGTCCCACTCCTTGCCGCCGGCCTCCGACAGCGGTCCGGAAGGCCCCTCGCTGCCCCGCGGCGCGATGTCGCCGACCCCGCCGTCGGTGCTGCCCCCTTGGTCCTGCGCTCCGGACAGCAGGCCCAGCAGATCCTGGTCGCCCCGGCTCTCGGTGTCGTCCGCGTTGTCCGAGGTGTCGTCCATGGAGGTGCCGCTACCGGACGCGTCAGTTGCCGGCTCCGGTACGGGGACGCCGGCAGAGGAGGGCAAGCTCGGCGTGCGGGCCGTCCCCTTCTTCCGCTCCTCGATGAGGCCCGGGTTCTTCGCGGCATCCGTGGCCCCCACGAGGTCCGCGTCGGCAATGCTCACCTGCCCCGCGGCCGACTCGTCGTCCGCCTCCGCGTCCGGTCGCCCGGCATCGTCCTCGGTGGCCTCCGACTCCAGCCCCAACGGCTCGTCGTCAGAGTCCTCTTCGTTCTCCGGGTCGCCCCCAGCACGGGCCGAGCCGACGTCGCCCGCGGTCCTGGACTTCTCGCCCGGTTCGGCCCCACCGCGGTCCAGCGCGGCCGGAGCCGGTGCGGTGTTCCGTCCCGCGTCGGGGCTGCCGACGGGTCCCTCGGTCCGCTGGGCCTGCTGCTCGGCGGCGGCCTGCGTCTCCGCCTCCTGGGCCGCACCGTCCTCCGGGCCGCCCGCGTCGTCCGCTTCCTTGTCCTGCGGCCCGGCGTCGTCCTGCCGCTGACCGGCTTCGTCGTTCCGGGTGCCCTCCTTGTCGGCGGCGCCCCTGTCCTCCTGTCGAGCCTCGGAACGGTCCTGTTGCCGTGCGCCGGCCTCGGCCTGGTCCTGCGCGGCGGTCTGTTCGGGGGACGTACCGGCGTTGCCGTCGTGGGAGGCGTTGCCCCGGCCACCGCTGGCGGCGGACTCGTCGCGCTGCCGATCCTCTCGCCGGTCACCGGCGGCCTTGCCCCGCCCGTCATGCCTTGCGTCGTGCCGCCCGCCGTCGGGCGTCTCCGCCCGCTCGCGCGCCTCCCGCTCCGCGTCCTCCGACGCGCGCTCACGCTCCTCGGCCATGTCCTGCGCCTCGCTGGGGACGGCGTGCGGGGCCGGGGTGGCGTCCAGCGGCAACGGCCCCCGCTCCGTCTCCTCCACCGCCTCCAACAGCCGGTCGAGTACGGGAGTGGGCAGGCGCAGCTCCAGGCGGTCCAGGACGATGTCCTGCACCTGGGGTGCCATGCGCGCGAGTTGGAGCCGTACCCGGCCCGAGCGGTCCTCGGGGTCACCGCGCAGGGAGCGCAGCAGACCGTTGGCCAGCCGGTCCACGAGGGTCGCGGGATCCAACTGCTCCATACGGCGCCGGTCGGCGTCGACGGTCGCGTAGCGGAGCCAGCCGGGCGTGGCCTGCCCCTGCTGCACCTCCTCGGCCGTTTCAGCCGGCGTGCCCGTCTGTCGTACGAGATCCTGCGCCGCCGACTCCGCCTCCCGCTCGATGGCCTGCTGCGGCAGGCTCACCGCGCCGAGTTCACGCCCCGCCCGCAGCGTCCCCAGTCCATGCGGGTTCTGCACGGTGTGCAGCAACTCGTGGGCGAGGAGCCGGCGCCCCTCGTCGGTACCCGGTTTGAAGGCGTCCTCGCGGAAGAGGATGTCCTGGCCTACTGCGACGGCATCGGCGCCGAGGAGTTCGGTCAGGTGGGCGGCGTCGCGGCCGGTGTGGAGGCGTACCCGGCTGAGGTCGTGGCCGAGTTGTTCCTCCAGGTCGCGGCGGACGCCGGGGTCGAGGGGCTGGCCGGCGCCGCTGACGATGTTCTTCGGCTCGGGGGCGCGGGACTTGGCGGCGCGCTCCTTGCGCTTGCGCCGGCGCTGTTCGGCGGCCTGCTCGGCACTCGCCTGCTGGGACTGGGTGCTCATGGGGTCACCTCCCCGTGGCCGCTGAGACCTTCGTGCACCGCGCGGGCCAGCTCCTGGCCCAGGCGGCGCGCGGACAGCCCGGCCGGCAGCGTGGCGAGGCCGCTCAGCGCGTCGACGCTCAGGGCGCCGTTCGCCGCCACGGGCACGCCGTGCAGCCGTACCAGACGGGCCAGTTCGCGCTCGAACTCGGCGGAGACGCGCTCCGGGTCGCCCTTGAAACCGTCGAGGACGAGTTCGCCGATCTCCACGCGGATCGCCGAGGGCTGCCTGCTCACACCCATCCGCGCACCTCCGTGGGGGTCAGCGAGCGCTCCAGCTTGAGGTACTCGGTGCGGGCCGCCGCGAGCATGTGTCGCATCTGCAGCCGGTCGCCCTCCTCGGCGGCGAGGAACGCCCCGGACAGGGCGATGTTGCGGATGGAGCCGCCGGCGACGGTGAGCCGGGCGAGGAGTGCGGGGTCGATGTCCTTGACCGGCGCCTGCGGCGGCAGGACGCGGCGCCAGATCTCGGCGCGCTCGTTCTCGGCCGGGAAGGGGAAGTCGACCACGAAGCGGATGCGCCGCAGGAAGGCGGTGTCGAGGGCCTGCTTCATGTTGGTGGTGAGGATGGCGAGGCCCCGGTAGGCCTCCATGCGCATGAGCAGGTAGCTGACCTCGAGGTTGGCGTACCGGTCGTGGCTGTCCTTGACCTCGCTGCGCTTGCCGAAGAGGGCGTCGGCCTCGTCGAACAGCAGCAGCGCGCCGCCGCGTTCGGCGGCGTCGAAGACCCGGCGGAGGTTCTTCTCGGTCTCGCCGATGTACTTGCTGACCACTTGGGAGAGGTCGACGACGAACAGGTCCAGGCCCAGTTCCTTCGCCATGACCTCGGCGGCCAGCGTCTTGCCGGTGCCGGAGCCGCCCGCGAACATCGCGGTGACGCCGAGGCCGCGGCGCAGGGTCGCGGCGAAGCCCCACTCCTGGTGGACGGTCGCCCGCTGCCGCACGTGCGCGACGATCTCCCGCAGCACGGCCGTCTGCCGCTCGTGCAGGACGAGGTCGTTCCATCCGGCCTGCGGCTCGATCCGGCGACCGAGTTCGTCCATGCCGATCCGGGCCTCGTCCAGACCGGCCCGCCACGCGAGTTCGGCGGGGTTCAGCTTGTCCTCGTGGGGCAGCCGTCGGCGCACGGTGGCGGCGGCGGACCGTACGACATGGGGCGGGAGCTGGAACTGGGCGACCAGGGAGCGGAGTTCGGTGTCACCGAGGTCGGTGACTTCCTCGAACGCCTTGGACCAGAGCGCCAGTTGCTCCTCGTCGTCGAGTTTCGGCACGGGCACGCGCACGCCGTGCGGGCGCCCGCTGCTCAGCGGGTCCTCACCGGACGCGACGACGGGTACGGCGGCTCCGGCCAGGAACGCCTCGGTCGCCGCCCGCTGGTCGCGGTCGAGTTCGCCGGCCTCCACCAGCAGCGCGGCGGGCAGCAGGATCGCCTCGCGCTGCCACAGCCGGGCCAGCCGGTCGCGTTCGGCGGGGTCGGTCGGCACGTCCTCGGCGCTCATCGTGTACAGGCCGAGGCCGCAGCGGGCGGCAGCGGCGGCGGCGATGTCGGCCCGGCTGCGCAGGTCGCCACCGGTCACCTCGACCAGCATCGGCGCGTCGGGGCTGCGGCCGCCGTCCTCGGTCCAGCCCTCCGCGACCCGGCTCGCGGCGAGATCGTAGGAGGGCGGCAGCGCGTCCGGGGCCGGGGTGCGGCGCAGCCGGCCGTGGAGCCGGGTGTCGAGGTAGGGCGAGCCCAGCAGGAAGTGCAGGACGCGTTCGTCCAGGCGCAGCCGGGACACGGTCAGCCGGGTCTCGTCCTCCAGCTCCACGATGCGCCAGCGCCGCAGCGGCGCCACGGGGGTGAGGGCGCTCCAGTGCGGCCCGTCCAGGGCGGCGAGGGCGAGGGAGAAGGTGGGGTGGGAGCGCTGTGGGTCGCCGGCGGCCGCGGCGCACCGGGCGCCCGTCGTGGGGTCGAGTTCGTCGGCGGCGGTGAGCAGGACGAGGTCGCGCTCGAAGGGGGTGAGGCCGAAGCAGGTGACGAGGGTGTCGAGGGGGGCGGCGGTATCGGGCACCGGTACGACGGCCGTGTCGGGGTCCGTGGTCGGCTGCTCGCCGCTGCCCTTGTGCGTGACGCGCGCCGCGTGGGCGTCCACGCGGGCGAGGACGCGGCGGATCCCGGCGGTCAGCGCCGCACTGCCGTCACCCGTCGTCGCCGTTTCCGGCTCCTGTGCACCCATGTCCTCACCCGCCCCCGTAGACCTCGCGTCAGACCCCACGTCGCCTCACTTCTCCACGCCGTCGTCGCCGTCGGCGCCACCGGGCCGCGGTCCGGAGCCGGAGTTCGCGTCTTCGGCACGCCTGGGGGCGCTCTTCTGCGTCCTCTTCGCGGCGGCTTTCGCCGGCTGTGCCGTCTTGCGTGCACGGGCGGGTGCTTTGGCCGTGGTCTTGGCGACCGCCTTGGCGGGCGTCGTGTCGGCGGGCGTCGTCTTCACCGCCTTCCCGGAAGCGGGCTCGTCCTTGGACGCGAGCTCGCGGGCCGGCTCCCGCTTCGCGCCGTCCTGTCCGGACGTCTCGCCCGACGCCTCGTCGGGACGCGGCTCAGAGCCCGGCGGGACCGGCGCCCCCGGCGCCCCGAACGGCAGCACCCGCACCTCGGGCCGTTCGACCGGCTTCGGCGGGACGGGTGTCTCGAGGCCGTCGATGAACACGAGGGAGGCCTGGTAGACCACCGACAGCGCGTACGGGGTCTGGTAGAGCATCCCCCACAGCTTCGACGTCTCGTCGACGTCCATGACCATCGGCGTGAACCGCACCCGCTGTGCCGCCTCGGCGAGGTTGCTGCCCGCCAAGTAGGGCCGCTCGCCCGCGAGTTCGATGACGTCCTTGGGCAGGATCGGCATCTCGTGCAGTGTGCGGACCACCGAGCCGATGAGCCGCTGGCCGACCAGTTCGGTCTCGTCGCCGTACGCGCTGATCACGTAGTACAGGTCGAGCGCGGCGGCGGCCCGGCGCACCAGCGTGCCGTCGGGCGCGCGCGTGGGCAGGTCGTTGTTGCGCTGGGAGGTGTTGGAGGTGACCTGGTACAGGAAGACGGAGATGGTGGGGTCGGTGGGCGGCTCGGCGGGCGGCTTGCGCGGCTCCACCTTGACCGCCATGTCGATCTCGGGCTGGAGATGGGACTCGATCAGCAGGGCGAGGGCCTGGCTGACATGGGCGATGGCGAGTGCGTTGCTCATGACGTCAGTTCCTCGGTTCCCTTCGTGTGACCACTCGTCCGGCCCTTCGTTCAGCGCCTCGCCCGGTTCCTGGCGCGGCCGCGTGTCGTGCCTCTCCCACCGCTGTCACTGCCGTTGTCACTGCCGTGCTGCTCACTCGCGCCCCCGTGCCAGATAGTCGGCCAGGCTGAGGGCGGCCCCAGGGCGCTCGGCGGGCCGCGCCGGCTGCCGTGCGCCGCCCCGTGACGGGGCCCCTCCGGCCGTGACCTCCAGCCGTCCGATCTGCACGTGCACGACCTGCTCCGGCGCCTTCCCCGGCCGACGTGCGGCGGCCTGTCGTACGGCGTCACGCGCCGCCGTCGTGGGCCGCGCCGCCGGGCACCGCGGCCCGC
>NZ_JBSFXG010000041.1:0-79361 GCF_053595235.1 Streptomyces sp. NPDC002520
ACCACAGAAGTCGGATGCTTCCGGCGGCATGAGTGCTCACCTGCTGGCGGCTACGGCACCGAGTCTCTCCGACCCGGCAAGTCCCATTAGGCGTCAGGGTCGACTTCGGGTGCGTGAACCGCACGGGCTTGCCCAGCGACCGGGCGTAGGCGATTTCGGCTCGGGTGCTGTCTCCGATGTAGTCGCCGACTACGAGCACCTCATCAGCGAGCCGGATCTTCGCCCGGTGCAGATCGTCGAGTCGAACCTTCAGCGCCTCGGCCTCGCCAGGATCGGACCAAAGTTCGTGCGGCGACTTCATGTCACAGCCCGGTTTGACGACAATCTTTCCGGCTTTGGTCTCCCGCAGATCGGCCTCGTTCATCTCGGTCATGAAGCGGGTGGAGCCGCAGATCACGACGATACGCGGGAGGCTCAACAGCTTCTTCGCGTCGGCGAGCTTCTCCTCGGGAGTGAGCAGTTGCGGGTATGACACTGGTTCCTCCTGGTGGTGTGTCCGGGCAGCATGCCGCAGGAGTGCACTTGGCACGGTCCCGCACGGCGTGCGAACGAGTGCGGGACCGCGTGCCCAGCCGTCCTGTCCGAGCGGGGCGTACATGACCATACGGACGGTCAGGTTGTCGACGGTCACGTAATTCCCCCGCGGCAGCCTCAACTTCCCCGCCCACACGTATGAGCCCGCGCCACCCGCCAGCTGCAATGTCACACCGTGCTGACAGCATGCTGCCATGACAACCACATCGCCCGATCAACGGCCTGCCGAGGCCACCCTGGAGTTCCTGCGCTCGGCGTTCGAGCCTGAGTGGCGCGAGCAGCCACTGGGATACGAAGCAGTCGAGGCATGGGAATCCGAGCACGGGGTCGCTCTCCCAGAGCCATACCGCACTGTGGTCGCCGAGATCTGCGACGGATACGGCCTCGGCCCTCCGGAAGATGGCGGCCTGGAGCGACTCGGCTGCCTCCCGACGGGCTGGCCGGACCTCGGATCCCGCCAACCGGGTGCTCCGTTTCCGCTGGTTGAAGGTTGGCCGTGGGAAGACGACGCCAGCGTCGATCCCGATGAAGATGAGCGCATCGACGCCGTCTACACCCAGGGGTCGGTCGTGCTCGGCTCCGAGGACGGTCAGTCCTTCTGGCTGCTCGTGACAACTGGCCCCCGGCGCGGTGAGGTTTGGATGGTCGCTGACGTGGGCGCCGGCCCGGTCCCGGGAGACGAAGCGTGGGGATTCCTGGAATGGGTGCAGCGCTGGCACGCCGGCAACGGTTGGTGGGACTGACGGTGCCCGAAGCTCGCCACTGACGGGTGGCGCGGGGCTCGAACGCGTAGGCGGGTAAGTTGATGCTGCCGCTGCCGAATTACGTGACCGTCGACGGTCAGGTTGAAGGAGCGCTCGACGCACTGTGCTACGGCGTCGGGTCGTCAGGGTCCAGCCGAATGGCAGGCCTGCGCCTCACCCGGGGCGCGCAGGCAGCAGCCTCTGCTGCCCACGATGGAGGAAGACTGCTGCCAAGCCCTGGGCAGTCGGCCACCCACTCACCCAGACGGTCGCCGCAGCCCACCGATGAGACAACGGCCACCCGCCGCATCTACAGGCCGAGTTGGGTAAGGGCCTGCCGTCCCTGGGCGCTCAAGGTCTCCTTGCGGCAGCGCAGGTTGGTCAGCCACTGGCCCAAGCGCACAAGGTCGCCTTCGACGTCTTCGACGTGTCGTTGGGGAACTTTGAGGTGGCCTTCCCGCTCGAGGAACGCCCGTGCGGCCGCCAGTCCTCGTTGAAAGGACCTTTCACGTGCGGGCAGTTGGTGCTGCGATGTGGGAGCGGATTCTGGGTGCAGGTCGACTCCGAGGGCGGTGAGGAGGCGCTGCTGCTCGGGGTGTAGGGCTGGGGCGTGTGCACGCTGGGCCTGGAGCCACTCCCCCGCGTCGGGAGCTGTCTGGGCATCTGTCAGGCCCCGGCGGGTGTCACGGTAGGCACGTTGCCAGGCGATCGGCCAGGGCGGTTTCCACCAAGGGTCCAGGGCGGTGAAGGCCGCAGCGCGTTCGGCGGTCAGCTCGCCGGCACACGCCTTGCCGCTCCACTGAGGGAACTGTTCTTGGATCAAGGTCGCAACGATTTCGGTGGTCACGTCCACTTGGTCATCGTGCATGGTCATTCTCGCGCGCTCTTCCACTAGTCCAATTCGAAACGCCGGAAGCAGGCAAGACCAACTGAGACGACAGCCAGTCTTCCTACGCCAGGGTCCAGATCAACTGAGATTTTCGGCCACCCAGGTGTCTCAACCGTTCTGGTCGCCCCAGGTCACAGCCGCGCCTTCGGACCAGATCACCTGAGACGGGACAACAGCCCGGGGTTCTTGCGGACGAAATCGGCTACTCCTGCAGCGGACCGCCCGGCGAGCTCTGTCATGCCGTCTGCCTGGCGGTCACAGCGGCCGGCCACGTGTAGGCGAGCCACAGTGAAGATGTGCTGGAAGACATGGTCCGGCAGGCCCAGCGCCCCGAGATCGTTGTCGAGCCATTCCTGCAACGGGACGTCGGTGTAGCCGACCGCGCGGTGCAAAGCATCGGAAATCTACGCGGCCAAAGCGGCCATGTCCTGTGATCGGGGACCGGTCAGCTCATAGATCCAGCCGATGTGCCGGGCCGGATCGGCCAGAATCTCCTCGACGACCGCGGCAACGTCACCGTCCGCGATCGGGGAGGTTCGCCTTGCCGAAGGGTCACCTGATGGCGCCGTCCTTGGCGGTCGAGGAAAACGCGGTCTGGAAGAGCGGGGTTCTCCATGAAGACGGTGGGCCTGGCCTGGACCACGGGCAGGCCTGACCCGTCGAGAGCCTGCTCGACCAGCCACTGCTGACGATGCTGATGAGACTCGGAGGTGCTGGTGGCGTCCGTCTCGGAGACAGTCGGCTGCGCCATGTTCACGAACGCCTCCAGCCGTCCGTAGGCGCGCGACCGCCGCTGTGGTCACGGCGGCCAGCAGATACTGAGCCGACACGGCCATGCCGAAACAAACCCGTCCGCAGCCGTCGAGGGTGCGAGGTCGTCGGCGACATCACCGGCACGCGTCAGATCTCCGACGACGACTTCGGCGCCCGTCGCGCGCAGCGCCCGGGCTCGGTCGTCATCCCGGCGCACCCCAGCGCACCAGAGCACGGGCCTGGAGGCTCCGGCGCCGAAGACCTTGGACCACGGTCCTGCCGGCGGCCCCGACGCGCCCGCAGCACCGGTCACCAGAATGGGCCGCACGCCTGCTTCCGGGCTGTAGTCCACGGGGCAGCCTGCGGCCCGCACGACCAGGGCGCAACCGGGGTTTCGTCCAGCCCCCGGACCACCCCAGGGAACGATTCTCCTGAGACGACCGGACCCTCGCGGGCAGAGATCCGGGTGACTATCCGGGTGAGTCCGTCCGCGGCGATCGACGACATGCTGCAGCCGGCGAAGAGATCGGCATGCGTCCAAGGCCTGGCCCGCTCGGCCGCCCCGCCGCCACTCCCGGGCACGCGGGGCAATGAACCCGACGCATCCGCGACAGGCGCCGTAACCAGCGGCTTGGAGCACAGCTCACACCGCGACTCCAGAGATATCACCCAAATACAATTGATCCAACTATGCCCGCTATTGCTGGCAAAAGAGAGGTCCGACCATGGATGGTATCGCCGACATGGGAGGAGCCCCGGGCTGGGGCTCCATGCATCCGCCGAGACGGGATGAACCTGTTTTCGCAGAGCCCTGGGAGAGTCGGGCATTCGCGCTCGCGGTCCTCTCGAACCGGGTGTCCGGGGGAAACCTGGACTCCTTCCGGCACGCGCTGGAGCGCCTGGACCGAGCGCACTACATCGACGACGGCTACTACGGGCGCTGGCTCAACGCCGGAGAGCTGAGACTCCTCGACAGCGCCATCCTGGCGCCTGGTGCGGTCGACGCCCGCGCCCGCAACCTCCGCGGCGAGCACGTGACGGAGCCCCCGATCCCGGAGCCGGCCAAGCCCGACTACGCCCCGACCACCGAGGGCACGCTGCGCTCCCTCGACACCGCGCCCGCCTTCTCCGTCGGCGAGCGCGTGCGCGCCAAGGACATGTCGCCGTCCGGACACACCAGACTGCCGCGCTATGTGCGAGGGCATGTCGGCGTTGTCGACATCATTCAGCCCGCCGGCGTGCTGCCGGACACCAACGCGCACTTCCTGGGCGAGAACCCGCAGTACGTCTACACCGTGCGCTTCGACTCACATGACTTGTGGGGCACCGACGCCGAGCCGTTCGAGCTCACCGTGGAACTGTTCGAGAGCTACCTGGAGACCACCTCATGACCACCACCCCTGGATCGGCCGAGCACCTTCCCCCGGCCTTGCGCACCGAGGCACTCGAGCAGTTGCTGACCGAGCGGGGCCTGATCGACCCGAAGGCGATGAACGGGCTCATCACCACCTATGAGACCAACATCGGACCGCTCAACGGCGCGAAGGTCGTCGCCAGGGCCTGGACGGACCCCGAGTACCGTCGCCGACTGCTCGAGGACGGCACGGCCGCCATCAAGGAACTGGGCTTCGGAGGATTCCAGGGCGAGCACATCGTCGTGGTGGAGAACACCGCGACCACGCACAACGTGGTGGTCTGCACGCTGTGCTCGTGCTACCCGTGGCCGGTGCTCGGCCTGCCGCCGAGCTGGTACAAGGATCCCGCCTACCGCGCCCGGGTGGTGAAGGAACCGCGCGCGGTGCTGTCCGAGATGGGACTCGAGCTGGCCGACGATGTACGGATCACCGTCCGCGACTCCACCAGCGAGGTGCGCTGGCTGGTGCTGCCCGAGCGGCCGTCCGGCACCGAGCATCTGACCGAGGAAGAACTCGTGCCTCTGGTGACGAGGGACGCAATGGTCGGCGTGGCCAAGGTGGCGGCACCATGAGCGCGCCTCTTGACATCGAGGGCCCCGCCGCACCGCCCCGCTCCAACGGCGAGTTGGTGTTCGCCGAGCCGTGGGAGAGCCGCGCCTTCGGGATGGCCGTCACCCTGTACGACGCGGGAGCGTTCACGTGGCCGGAATTCCAGACCGCACTGATCGCCCGGATCGCCGCCTGGGAAGCCTCGGCGGAGCGGGACGAACCGTACAACTACTACAGGCTCTGGCTGGCCGCCCTGGAGGATGTACTCACGGGTTTGAGAGCCGTGACCACAGACGAGGTCACCACACGCGCCCGATCCCTGGCCCAACGCCCCCCGGGCCACGACCACCGCGACCAACGTGACCACTCCGACCACCACGACCACCCACACTGATCCGCAGCGCACTCCCGGTGTTCTCCGCGACGACTTGTCGGCGCGCCCTTGGCAGGTTGGCCGGGCAACGGAGCACAGGAAGTATCGACCGGCCCCAGCCCGCCATCGCGCCACCCGGGGCCAGACCGACCGCACCGAGGCCCGTGCCGTGCCCGCGCCCACGGTCTGCGAAATCCCGTGCGGAGTCCGGCGCGAAGCGGTGGCCGGTCGCCTTCCCGGTGCGGGTCTCGTGCGGGCCGCGGCGCTGGACCTGGCGGACCTGTCGCCGGTGGACGCGTTCGCGCGGGCCTGGCGCGGGCCGCTCGACATCCTTGTCGCCAATGCGGGAATCATGGCGCTTCGCGCTGCATGGTTCGCTGCGCGAGGCAGGCTCGGCCCGCATCGTGGTCGTCAGCTCCGGCGCCCACCGCTGGGCGTCCTTCGACTCGACGACCCACACGTCGATCGGCGTCCCTACGAACCCTGGGCGGCCTACGAGCAGTCCCAGACCGCCGACGTCCTGTTCGACCGCCGACGTCCTGTTCGCCGTGGGCGCCCGTCACTGGGCGGTCAACGGCATCACGGCCAACGCGGTCGACCCCGGGTTCGTCCTCGCCAATCTCCAGCGCCATCTCGACGGCGACACCATCGTTGCGTTCGGCGTGATGGACGAGGACGGGAACCTCACCCCGCTGCCGCACTACAAGACGCCGTCCAGGGCGAAGTGCCCGAGAAATTGGTGGCGAGCTGCATCTCCCAGCCCGCCACGGTGAGGGTCCGCTCCGGCTGGCGCAGGGGGCCGCGACGTCCGTGCTGCTCGCCGCGTCACCGCTGCTGGACGCCGTGACCGGCCGCTACTTCGAGGACAACCAGGAGGCGCAGGTCGTACAGGCGGACGCGGAAGGAGACGACGTCGCCACCCACGCACTGGACCCCGCAGCGACGGGCAGACTCTGCGAGTACGCAGCAGACGCCGTCCGAGCCTGACCGAAGGCGCAGTAGGCACCTCCGACCCCGGCGAGCCCTCGTTCACTGCGGGAGAGCGGCGGTACACGCCGACCACCCGCAGCCAGCTCGCGCGCGCGGCCGCGGCGTTGTCCCTGTCGCTGCCGGAAACCTGCTGGGCGACAAGTCGCACCAAGCTGGACAGACCCGGTGGTCCAGCCGGCGCCGTCGTCGCCTGGATCCTGTTTTTCCTCTCGCAGCGCCGCGCCGCAGAGCCGATCACCCCGCTGCGGCTGTTCCGAGCCGGATATTCGGCGTCGCAACGCTCAGCCGGCCGGCTTCCACCGCCCCGAGCCATCCGGGGTCCATCCGGATACCCCTCCGAGTACCGCCGGCGCTGCACTTCCTGCTGCACCGGTTGAGCCGGGACTGCCGAGCCGGGACTGCTGAGCCGGGATCAGGCATCACCCGCCTGTGGGGCGCTGAGTGTGTAGGTGGTGCCGACGCTTGACTGCACCCATGCGTCCGGGAGAGCTGTGGCTAGGATGTGCTGGGCGCGCCAGCCGGTGCAGTGACCGGGGACGATCAGCTCGGGTGCGAGTTCGGTGAGTGCGGCCACCGTCGGGCCGATGACCGGCTCGAAGCGGGGCCGCTCAGGTGGAAGCCGCCGATGAGGGCCAGCAGTTTGCTGACGCCGGTCAGTCGCATGGCGTGGCGGATGATGTTGACCACTCCGGCATGGCCGCACCCGGTGATGATGACAAGTCCCCGGCCCCGCACGTTGATGACGAGTGCCTGGTCGTCGATGACGGCGGGGTCGTGTCGCCAGCCGTTCCCGTCCCAGGCCTGGTGTGCCTGCGGCATGCCGTGCTCGAACGGTGACGCGATCCACCTCGCCGGTGATCAGGATGCCGCCGGCCAGCAACGACGGCTGCCGCCGCTCGATTACCTCGAACCCTTCGCGTTCCAGGGCACCCCGTGACAGCGTGGGTATCTCCAGACCCTGTCCGGCGGGTAGTGCCAGGCGGCGGCGGGTCCAGACCGCGGGGTGGACGGTCAGCGGCAGGCCGGAGCGCCCGCGCAGCCGGGCCAGCCCGTCGAAGCCGCCCGCGTGGTCGAAGTGTCCGTGACTGAGCACGACGCTCTGCAGGCCGCCGACATCGACGCCAAGACGCTCGGCGTTCACCGCCAGCCCGTCCGGTGACGCGCCGGTATCGAACAGCAGCGTGCTGCTCGCGTTCCCGCTTTGGACGGTGACCAGGGCGGAGAAGCCGTGCTCGGCACGCAGCCCCGCGAGGGCCTCGCCGCCGGCGAACTGTCGCGCGGTGGTCCGCCCGGCAGCGATCGACGCCCGGGTGACGCCTTCGGCAGAGGCCAGCAGGGCGTCGAAGGTGTTGTCGACCATCGTCGTGACTCTGACCTCGTCGACCTCGGGCAGCGTCACCGGGTCAACAGCCGGTCCCTCCGCGACGCGAGGCGCTGACCACGCCGCCTCGGTCACCGAGTGCCCGTGATCGTCGCACATGCTAGAAAGCGCCTCCCCGCGGATACGACCACCGGCCAGGGAAGCAGATCCCGGCACCAGCCGCAGGCCCACGGCGGTCACGCCTGCCGGACCGGCCGCAGGCGCCGCGCGGTGTCATGCTTCCACTCGCGCCGGCGGGACGGCGACGTCGATGAGCCCGGTGGCCACGTCGTACACGAGCCCTGAGACGAGGGCTCCGGCCGGAAGCTTCCGCTTGAGGATTTCGACGTCGACACGGACGGCGGCGACCGGGTCGGTGACCGCCTTGGCGTCCAGGGCTCCGGCCGGAACTTCGAAGTAATCGGCCAGCAGCTCGGGGAACGCGGCCAGGTCCGTGATCCCGCAGTCGGTGTGGTGCAGGACCGCATAGTGGACGTCGCCCGGGCGAGGGCCGCCCGTGCGGGCCTGGACGACCTTCGAGAGCATCCCCAGCGTCCGGAGTGTCGCGGGCGTGACCCGCCCTCCGACGTTGCGGATCACCGCTGCCTCGCCGAGCTTGAGCCCGAGCACGTCGGACGGGTCGACACGAGGGTCGACGCATCCGATGACCGTCAGACTGCCGCTGGGCATGAGCTTGAGGTCGGCGAACGATCCGCCGTCGGCGAACCCGGCGTTCCGCTTGGCCAGCTCGTCCGTGTCGATCACTGTGACGGTAACCCCTTCTCGCTCTGAGCATGGACGCCCGGTGGCGCGACGGCGACCTCCAGCTGCCGCCAATCCTGGACCGCCGCTGCCGCCCATGCCACTCGACTTTGCGGCAAATCGTGATCATGCAGGTCAACGCGTTGCCTGATCCGACACGGCGAGTCGGCGCCACGGCGCGATTCGTAGCTGAGGGCCGTCACCTCTGCGGGCACGATTGGCCGGCTGTCTCCCGTCACCATGGTCACCCGGTTCCGGTGCGCCACGAGGCGCACGGTGTCCGAATAGCGTGCGGCCCCGACGGCAATGAACAGGTCGTCCTGTCAGCCCATCGCGGTTGAACTCCGCCGACAGCGTCGGAACAACCCTCAGGGCGCGGTCGATATCGCGTCGAGGACCAATTGCGCGGCCATCCTGCGGCCGGCCGGGCTTGCGCGATGGGTCCGACAGCAGCTCCAACATCAAGCCCACCACGCGACGCGGGGGTTCGACGCGGGCGAACCGGTCCGCGATGCGGCCCATCAGGGCCTCGAACGGCTCCTGCCAGCAGGCGGGTCTACGCTGTGACCTGCGGCCACCGCGTGATCGTTTGTCTTCATACACCGATGATCAGCGGTGGCCGCATCCCCTTGTCGGCCGGGCCTCCCGACAAGACCACCAGCGGTGCGACCGACCGGGAAAAGTCGGCTGCCCCCCGGGTCATCCCTCCTTGAGGACGCTCCGGGCGATGACCGCCTCACGAAGGCGTGCGGCCATCGAGGCCGCCTGGTCCGGCGACAGCTCCAGGACACCGTTCTCCGTCATCAGGGTGTGGAACTGCTGCTCAGGGTAGGGGACGCCGGGCGGCAGAGCGGCGATGTGCCAGTGCAGATGAGCGTTGCCCTGCTGGCTGCCGAGCGAGTACAGGTACGTGCGCTCCGGCTCGCAGACAGCCTCGACGGCGAGGGCGATCTCCCGGACGAACAGCATGAGCCGGCTGTAGGCCGCCTCGTCCAGGTCGCGCACGACGTGCTCAAGGTGCGCCTTCGGCGCGACCAGGACCTTGCCCGGCACCGTGGGCCACCTGTCCAGGAACGCCACGTGATCGGCGTCCTCAAAAACCGTCACATGCGGGTAGTCCGGGTTCCCGGCCAGGAACGCACACACGAAGCACGGGCCGCTCCGAGTCCGCTCCATGTACACCTCAAGGTCCATCGACTGTCGATCCACTGACACCTGCGCACCTCTCCGCGGGGGGGTGCACCAGTCTGCCGCGGCCATACGATCCCACCGACGCACAGCGATCCAACATGATCAGGAGCCGTTCGCGTAAGGCGCGGGCCGCTGCTCCGGATCGCAGCAGGTTGGCGGACCTGAAGCAGGGACCACATGTTGTGGATGTTGAGGTCCACCGATCCATGCGGGGGTGCGATCCCCTCGACCAGGTGGGCAAGGAGCCGGTCCCCGTGCCGGGCCGAGAGACCCGTCGGCAATGAACTTGTCCGAGAACTGTGGCACGTTCGTCTCACCGATCCATGGAAATCGGTAAGAGGTGAAGGTTTGATCCTGCCCCCTCGAACGCCTCCCACCAGGTGCTTTTACGGAAAACTTCACTGCTTCTAGAATCTCTCATACCTGCGTCGGGAGGCGCGGTCGGACCGGATCGGTGAGCCTGATCTCAAGTGGATCGCCACGAAGGACATGCGTGGAGCCGGAGGAAGAGTCCCTCAACCCAACGGTAGCCGCGATGAACAGCACTTTCCGTGGCCGGGGCATCCGGGCGGTAGCCGCCGAGGTCCTGACGGCAGAACTCACGGATGGAGCGGCCGACCCGTCGCTGTGGGCTCAACGCCCCCTACGCGATGTCAACTGACCGGCTAAAGGGCCGAGTGCGACAGGAGAAGCGGTTCCTGGGATCGAGGTGCCTGTGATGCCTTTCAGCACAGGATGGCGGCGCGTGATGACGGTCGCAGCCGCGGCCACGCTCAGCGCGTTCACAGCCGTGCCAGGCCTGCCATCATCGACCGCCGCTGCGCTGTCCCACGGGCCCGCCCGGTCCGGCGTCGGCACACCGGCTCCCGTCGTCGACTGCCGGGTCACCAAGTGTGTCGCGCTGACCTTTGACGACGGACCGACCCAGTACACAGCGACCGTACTCGACACACTCGAGCGCCAGCACACCGTGGCCACGTTTTTCCTGATCGGACCGCACGCTCTTCGGTACCGGAAAGATGTATTGAGACAGCAGCGGGACGGCGACGCGATCGGCGACCACACGGTCACCCACCCCTACCTCACCCGCCTCCCACCCGCCCGGATCGACTACGAACTAAAGACCGCGGCGGGGCAGATCGCCTCCGCCACAGGGCACCGGCCGACCCTGTTCAGACCGCCGTTCGGAGCATGGAACGCCAAGGTGCGTGCGGCAGCCGGTGCGGAACGTCTGTCGGTGGTGATGTGGAGCGTCAGCCCCAAAGACTGGAAATACCACAACCCTCACCTCATCGAGCAGCGTGTGCTGGCCCGTGTGCGCCCCGGCGCGATCATCGTCCTGCACGACCGGTACGCGACGACCCCACCAGCCGTCCCCCACATCATCGCCGCGCTGAAGGCCCGCGGCTATGTCCTGGTCACCATCCCCCAGATGTTCGCCACGTCCGGCGGCCTGCAACCCGGTGTGGTCTACCACCATGGGCCGTAGTCGAGCCCTCCGAGGGCGGCAGTGTGCTCGGCTCTGCTGAGCGGCGGATACACCAGCCGCGACCACCCCGTGCCAGCCCGGTGAGCATCGCGCTTTCATGAGCTCGTCCACGCTTGATCAAATAAGCGGAGAGAGCAGCTGGCGTGCAACGATTGGACTTTTCTAGGGCACTTGGCTGTACGGAAAGAAGCACTCGCCAGGTGAGCAAGCGTATCGGGGCCTACCCGCGTGTCCGCGTCGAGGCCGGTGGCAGCGGGAGGTCTCGCAGGCCGCGGGGCGGTGCTGCTGGTCGAGACGCTCCGCAAGTCCGGCCTGGACACCGCCATATCGGCGGCAATGGCGCCGTGACGCAACAGGCGCGGCAAGCCGTCTGTCAGCGTTCCCAAGGTCCGACTGGGCCAGCCGTCCGAGCGCCTGATTCCTTGCGCGCCGCGAGCTGGAACAGGACGGCACCGGCGGCGCCGAAGGCGCCGCCGACGTACATGCAGGCCATGACCGTCTCGTAGGAGGCGTCGGCGATCCGGGGGATGCTGTTGACGACTATGAGGGCGTAGAAGCACAGGAAGCCGTAGGCGCGAAACCGCATCCCTGCCTGCCGCTTCCGCATCCACGACGGTGTCCACCCTGCCAGCAGCACCGCCACCGGGACCGGCAGCATGAGCAACGTCGACACGGCCAGCCCCATCCAGTGGTACAGCGGATTGCCGTTCACCCTGCCCCCTTCGTAGGCGGTCACCAGCCTACGGAAGGGTGACGAGGCCCGTCCATGGTCGACGCCCGACGGGTAAACAGGCACGTGAAGCCTCTGGTGGAGACGGTTCTCTTGGCCGAAAACCCATCCACCAGGGGCTTCACCACGTTGTCAGCCCAACTGCCAATCTCGCGGGCCAGGTTGGAAAGGGCTCACTGCCTGAAACCTGGCCGTAAGATCCTCAGAACTCCCGGCCCCGGGTTGCGTCAATGACGAAGGAGCTCCCGCATGAGCACGTTCACGACGACCGATGGCGTCGAGCTTGTCTACGAGGACCGCGGCACCTCAGGCCCGCAGCCGCCGCTGCTGATGCTCCACGGCTGGGGACAGACACAGGCGATGTTCCGCCACCAGTTGGAAGAGCTGTCCCGGACCCGCCGCGTGGTGACCGTCGACCTGCGCGGGCACGGGCGCTCGGCCAAGCCCCGCCACGGCTACCGCATCGCTCGCTTCGCCCGCGACGTCCAAGAACTCCTCGACCACCTGGACCTGACTTCCGTCGACGCACTGGGCTGGTCCATGGGCGTGTCGGTGTGGTGGAGCTTCATCGACCAGTACGGCACCGGCCGTATCCGGCGTCTCGTCGCGGTCGACCAGCCCGCCGCGGTCGCCGCCGTGCCGTGGATGTCACCCCAGGCCCAGTCCGACAGCGGAGCGATCTTCGACGTCACCGACTTGCTGGCCCTCGGTGACGCGTTGAACGGACCCGAGGGCGCCAAAGCCACCCGGGACTTCGTACGGAGCATGTTCAGCGGCGAACCCGACCCAGAGGTCTGGGCGTTCGTCGAGCAGGAGATCACCCACACCCCTGCCTACGCCGCCGTTCCCCTGCTGTGGGACCACTGCGCGCAGGACTGGCGGGACGTCCTGCCCCGCATCGACGTCCCCACCCTGGTCATCGGCTGCGACGGCAGCCACGTTGCCCCCTCCTCCCAGCGTTACATCGCCGAACAGGTCCCGGGCGCGCGGCTCCACATCTTCCCCCGGGACGTGGCCAACTCGCACTTCCCCTTCCTGGAGAACCCGCCGGCCTTCAACACGGTGGTGGAGGACTTCCTCGACGGGGAGTGAACGCCCTCTGGGCCGGCCGGGACACCAGCCGACGTCAAGCAGGACCTTGCCGGCGACGCCCGTCGAGAGGCGACCGCATCCACACAGCACCTGCGCGGAGGCCGCCCGACTCGCCAGAGATCGCAGAAGCGTGACGAACGGTGAAGCGCACCCCACAAGATGCGCTGTTCGGGAATGCGGTTCCGTTCGGCGCCGCGTTGTTCTGGGGTGTGTTGTCATGCGCCGCTTCTTCCAAGCACCTGCTTTGTTTCTGCATGGCGCAACTCGCTGCCACTGCCCATCAAACGCGTTCGTGACTTGGTAACCGAGGAAGGGCGGAACGTCGCGCTCTAACCGTGGAAGCCACCAGGCAGCGTCCGCTGGCGGCGACGCCTGCCTGGCCTTCCCCGCAAGCGGAACCTCCGACTGGCCCCTGGACGACTCCGCGGGCAAGACCGTCGAAGTCGTCCGCCTCATCCGCGACGAAATCGAGCGCCGCGTCCACGGCCTCCTCGATGAACTCGGCGCCCCGGCCCGTCGACTGACCACATGTCATGTGCGTAGCGGTACAGACTGACGTGCCCTGCCAGCCGCTCAACGGCCGGCAGGGACTCAGGCGTCAAAGTCAGCTGGTCCGAGCTGGGGGCAGGAGCACCCCGGGACTCCAAGCCACTCCCGGTCCGGCGTTACGCAGCGCTACATGTCCGTTCGCCGTAGCTATACGAGAACGGCGCCGAATAGTCGCCACAGATCTTCGTCCTCCGTAGCCGAAGCAGATCGCCGAACGCCATAAAAGGCGTCGCGATGCTCACGACACCGCGCGTCCAAGTTCATCTTGAAAGTGCTTCGCATCAGGGCCAAACATGGGAATCCGTCTCGTCGGCGACTATGTCAAAAGCACGGCCGACTTCGACCGACTGCTCGCCGACGATCACCCGAACGAGTCGGAAAGCCCTTCGTCGACGTCCGTCAAGGGCCGAGTTGCAAGCACAGTTGCTCTCACAAACGGTCGTTCCGATCCTCCTCATGGGCCGGTATACCTATCTGCGCGTGCCCCACGGCCCGGAACTCGCGGACGGGTGGCCCGTCGTGCTGTTCGTCTTCGGGCCGGACGTCTACCGGACCGACCATCCGCCGCACCCCCACCCATTCGGCCAGGAGAGCAATGGTGTCATCCGTGCAGAGCACACGTTTCGAAGGCAAGGTCGCGATCGTCACCGGCGGCAGTCGTGGGATCGGCGCGGCCGTCGCACGACGGCTGGCCAGCGAAGGCGCAGCGGTGGCGATCGGCTACCGAGGCAACAAGGAGGCGGCTGACGCCCTCGTCACCGAACTGGGCGAGCGTGGCGGTCGGGCGATCGCCGTGCAGGCGGACGTCGCTGATCCGGAGCAGACCCGGGTACTGACCGAGCAGACCGTCGCAGAGTTCGGCCGGCTGGACGTGCTCGTGTCCTGTGCCGGTGTCGAGCACTTCGACGCCCTGGAGAAGATCACGCCTGCCGACTTCGACCGGATCTTCGCCGTCAACACGCGCGGACAACTGTTCGCAGTCCAGCACGCCGTGCCTCACATGCGCCGGGGCGGCCGTATCGTACTCACCTCCTCGGTGAGTGCCTCCAAGGCGTTCTTCCGCCACACGCTGTACGCGGCCAGCAAGGCCGCGGTGGAGTCGATGGTCCTGAACCTGTCCGCCGAGCTCGGGCAGAAGGGCATCACGATCAATGCCGTCGCCCCTGGCGGCACTGCCACGGACATGGCCGCGGAGTTCGGCGCGGGCTACCAGCACCCGGAGCTGGTCGGCCGGCAGGACCTGTCCGAGTGGCTCGACACCGCGGTGGCGCTCCGCCGGCTCGCGGAGCCCGCGGAGATCGCAGCAGGCTACGCCTTCCTCGCCTCGGACGATGCGGCCTACATGACGGGCCGCACACTGCAGCTGGACGGCGGGATGTTCTGACGGGCAGGCCTGCTTCCCGGCGGCGGTGGCCACGCCGCCGCCCTGCCTCTGATCGACGGCCAGGGTGTCCCAGTCCGGCTCGCCCATGACCAGCCGCCCGCCGGGTCGTGGCACGCGGTGAATCTCCCGGAGCGCTCGGACAGGATCAGCGACGTGTTGCAGCACCCGGTCGGTGCGGGCACGGTCAGCGGCCTGGTCGGACGGCGGCAGGTCGTGGATGTCACCGAGTCTTACCATGACAGTGCGCTGGTCCGCGGTGCGCTCCCTGGCCGCGTCGACCGTGGCCTGATCATGGTCGACACCGATCACCGTGCCTGCCGCGGCTGTCGCCGGGAGGGACAGTTCTTCAGTGCTGGATGTCCTGGACGACGAGGCTATGCGTGTCCATGTTGATGCTGCTCTGAGGGTTCCGTACGACGGTTCCGGGCGCGGCCCTGGTTTGTGATCACGGATGGGGTTTCTGCCGACGACCGTTCCCGATCCTGCAATCATTCGACCGATTCGGTGTCAGTAAGTGACATCTGGCACCGGATGTGTCGGCGGTACGCTGGGATGGCCCGAATCACCAGCAGTGAGTCGCTTTGAGGTTGTGATGGCAGATACGGGCAGAATGATGGCTGGCCGAGCGGCCTTCGGCGCGGGCGCGTCGGCAACCGCCGAGGATCGGTTCCGGGGGCTGCTGGAAGCGGCTCCGGATGCCATGGTCATCGTGGACGACACCGGCACCATCAAGCTCGTCAACGCACAGACCGAGGCCCTGTTCGGCTACCGCCGCGAGGAACTCCTCGGGCGCCCGGTGGAACTGCTCGTACCGGCCCGGTTCCGGGAGCACCACACCCACCACCGCGACCACTACGTCGCCAACCGGCAGGTGCGTCCGATGGGTGCCGGGCTGGAGCTGTACGGGCTGCGCAAGGACGGCACCGAGTTCCCCGTCGAGATCAGCCTCAGCCCACTGGAGACTGCCGAAGGCCCCCTCGTCTCCGCCGCCGTCCGCGACATCAGCGAACGCAAAGCCGCCGAACAACGCATCAACGAGCTCGCCGGCCTCGTCGAGTCCTCGCAGGACGCCATCCTCGCCAAGACCCTCGATGGATACATAACCTATTGGAACGCCGCCGCCCAGTGCATGTACGGCTACACGGCCGCCGAGGCCATAGGCCGCCATGTGAGCTTCCTGGCCCCGGCCGACTGCGGGGACGAGGTCAGCGCGCTCCTCGACCGACTGAGGCATGGGGAGAAGGTCGAGCACTATGAAAGCCTCCGGGTCACCCGCGCAGGCAATCTGCTGGACGTCGACGTCACACTGTGGCCCACCCGCACCGCTGACGGCACCGTCAACGGCGTGTGCGCCATAGTCCGTGACATCAGCGACCTCAAGCGCGCCGAGGCCGAACTCACCGCCCTCTACGAACAGCAGCGCCACATCGCCCTCACCCTCCAGCGCAGCCTCATGGGCACCCCACCCGATCTCCCCGGCCTGGCCGCCGCCTACCGCTACCGGGCCGCCACCCAGGGCGCCGGAGTGGGCGGCGACTGGTTCGACCTCATTCCCCTGGGCGCCGGCCACGTGGGAATCCTGATCGGCGACGTGATGGGCCGCGGCCTGGAGGCCGCTGCCGTCATGGGACAGCTGCGCTCCGCCGCCCACGCCCTGGCCACAACCGGCATGGAACCCCGCCAGCTGATGCAGGCCCTGGATACGTTCGTCACCGGCCTGCACGTCCCCGACCAGCTCGTCACCTGCTGCTATCTCGTCATCGCCCCGGACGCCGGAGCGGTGACCCTCTGCTCGGCCGGACACCTGCCCGTCCTCGTCGCCGTTCCCGGCGATCACGTGCGCGCCCTGCCCACGCCGGTGAGCGCACCGCTCGGTGTCGGCGGCATCCCCCACCAGCAGAACTCCGTCATTCTGCCCCCCGGCGCCACACTCGTCCTCTACACCGACGGACTGATCGAAACCCCCGGCAGCGACATCGAGCACCGACTCACCGAGCTGACAAGCGCCCTCGACCATGTCCTCGCCACCACCGACGACCTGGAAACCGCCGCCGAGCACGTCCTGACCACGCTCCTCCCCGACACCGAGGAACACACCGACGACGTGACCCTGCTCCTGGCCCGGCTCCCAGCGGCGCCCCTGGCCACCGCCACCACCGACCTGCCCGCTGCTCCCTCCTCCGTACCCGAAGCACGCGCCTTCGTCACGAAGGTCCTCACCTCCTGGGGCAGCATCCACCGAGCCGACGACGCACAGCTCCTGGCATCCGAGCTACTCACCAACGCCGTCCGGCACGCCGAAGGCCCCCTCCGCCTGCATCTGCGCCGCCACCCCAATGAGCTCGCCGTCGAGATCAGCGACCGCAGCCCCCACCTGCCCCAGCCGCGTCTGGCAGACGTGGAGGACGAGTCCGGACGCGGCCTCCTCCTCGTCGACGCATTCGCCGACAGTTGGGGGGTGCGTCCCACCGAGGAAGGCAAGACCACCTGGTTCACCCTGTCCCTGGAAACGGCAGTGGATGACTCGGTGAGGCTGTAGTGCGTAGGTCCGCCCGCTTCGGGGACGGAGAAGTCCAACACGCGCGTTGTTGGAACCCCGCCAGCCG
Source organism: Streptomyces sp. NPDC002520 (assembly GCF_053595235.1). Classification (NCBI taxonomy): domain Bacteria; kingdom Bacillati; phylum Actinomycetota; class Actinomycetes; order Kitasatosporales; family Streptomycetaceae; genus Streptomyces; species Streptomyces sp. NPDC002520. The sequence goes on from NZ_JBSFXG010000041.1 coordinate 17,410, forward strand.
TTCGAACGCGAGCACGGAGACACTGGACCCCAGGTGGATGACGGGTGTCCACAGCGACTTGTGAGGAGTGGCCGGGGCTCCGGACGGCGGGGCGCCTTGGCGGTGCGGGTCGCGGTAACCGGGATCGGACGGACCTCGCTGCCTGACACTCACCCGTCACCCCTCCTGCCTCGTCCAGCCCGGCCTCCACCGCAGCGGCGCTGCCACCCCCGCCACGCCGCCGGCGCCGGCGCCGTCAGTTGATCGCCTGCTCACTTCCTGCCGCCACGTCGAGCACCACCAGCGCAGAGCGCGCGTCGACCATCGCGTGTGCGTCACGCCAGTCGAGGCCGGTGAGCTCGGAGATGCGGCGCATGCGCTGGCTCACTGTGTTCGGATGGACCGTGAGCAGGTGCGCTGTCGCATTCCGGTCGAGGCCGGCGTCGAGGTAGACGCGCAGTGTTCTCAGCAACTCCGCTCCGTGCTCCTCGTCGTATCGCACGAGAGCACCGAGGGTGCGTTCGGCGAAGGCGCGCAGGCGGGCCGAGTCGCCGAGCTGAAGCAGCAAGCCCCCCACGCCGAGATCGTCGAGGGTCAGCGCCTTGCCGCGACGACCGCTCCGGGTGGCGAGGAGGACCGCTCCGCGCGCGGTGCGGTAGGCGTCCACGAGGTCCGCGGTGCCGTCCGAGACGACGACGGTGGCTTCCTCGACTCCGGGAACCGAGGTGAGCGCGGAGCGCAGCGCGTCGCCCGGGACCGGTTCGGTCGCACCCTTTGGCCACAGCGTGATCACCAGGTCGTGATGACCGGAGATCAGCGGGCGCGGCCGTACTCCCGCGGTCAGTCGCGTGGCCGCGGTCACCGCCCGCTTCAGCGTGTCTCCCGCAGTGGTGGACCCGTCCTGTGCGGTCATCTGCGCGACGAGCACCGCGTGGGGCCGACCGAGGTCGTGGCCCAGAAGTGCCGCTCGGTCCCGGATGGACGGGGCGGCCGGGTCGGCGCCCGCGAGCAGATCGGCGAGCAGTTCCCCGCGGACGCTCTGCTCCGCCTCCGCGGCGGTGCGGAGCCGGAACAGTTCGAGGGCGAGCACGACAGCGGCATGCTCCAGAGCGCGACGGTCGAGGGCCGCGAGTGTGCCCGCCCGGCCGGGGATCCGGACCCGGGCGGCGACCGCCCCGGCCAGCACGACGTCGACGACGACATCGCTGCCCTCATCGCGTACGAGCTGGGACCCGGCGGGACGGTCCTCCCCGATCTCACCCCAGCCGGGATGATCCGTCGGCTCCTCGCCCGCCGCCGCCAGAAGCTCTCCTCGCGCGTCGTGCACCAGCACCGGAGACCCGAGCAGCTCATGCAGGGCGTCGACGATGCCGGCCACACCACCGGCGCGGACGGACACGCGCAACAGCCGGTCGTGGATCTCCTCGGAACGGGTGACGAGCTCATGCTGAAGGCGGAGGTCCTCCAGGTGCCGCGCCGACGTGATCGCTATGGCCGCGTGCTCGGCGAGGAGTTGCAGGCGCTCCACCTCGTCCGTGCCGAAGACGTGCACCGAGGTGCGGTAGCTGTTCAACGTCCCGATCACCCCGGAGGCCGTGACCAGCGGTACCGACAGCATCGACCGATAGCCCTGCTCCCGGGCGACTCCGCCCCATATGAAGCCGGGCTCTTTCTCGATGTCGACGATCGCGCACGGAAGGCCGGAGCGGAACGCCCTGCTGGACGGCGCTCCGCTGTCGGCGTCGGCCTCCAGCCGGACGGGTCGGTCCGTGTTCACCCGCTGCACGTACTGCTCACTGAGGCCGCTCCAGCCGGCGATGATCAGTTTTCGGTGGTCCTCGTCCGGGACGAGCACGCCGCAGAAATCGAGTGTGAGCAGTTCCCGGGCCTTCCTGGCCACGAGGTCGAGTACGTCCCGGAGACTGCGTCCCGCGTTGACCGCCGCCGTCAGGTCTCCGATCGCCGACAGCCAGGGGCGCAGGGCGTCGTCCGAATCGTCACTCATCGTTCGAGTGTGGCACGGGACATCGCAGCGACGGAATGGTGTTGCTCCAGACATCGACGACGCGGATTCGGACAGCCAGACTTTCCTCACTCGCACCGGTGCCCGAAGGGCCACGGCGTGTCGACGACGACCTCGTCGCCTCGCAAGCCTCGACGTCACGTGTGCGGGGAGTCGGTCTCCCCTCCGTTCCGGCGTCGACCGGTGATCCGGGCCGCGCCTGACGGCGCGACGGCGCCCGTTCCCGGCCAGTCCGGCACCCGCGGCACGGTCCGCACCCGCACCCGTTTCCGCGGCCCCGGCCACGGAACGGTCCCCGCACGGGCAGCCCCTCACGGGCAGTCCCGTCCCCCATAGCCCCCGTCCCCTCCCCACAGTGCCCGTCCCCACCCCCCACAGTTCCCGTCCCGACGTCGACCCCTGTTCCCCGACCTCCGGCAAAGGAGCCGTACATGTCGGACATACTCGTCGCGCCCTCGTGGCGCTCCACGATCACCCGAGTCCAGTGGCTGGTGCTCGCGGGCACCACCATGGGCTGGGCCCTGGACGGCTTCGCGAGCAGCCTGTACTCGCTGATCCTCGGTCCGGCGATGACCGAGTTGCTGCCGCACAGCGGCATCAAGGTCGGCACCGACACGATCGGGCTCTACGGCGGCATCACCGTCGCCGTGTTCCTGCTCGGCTGGGGCACCGGCGGAATCCTGTTCGGGATCCTCGCCGACTACTTCGGCCGTGTCCGGGTGCTCTCGCTCGGCGTCCTCACCTACGCGGTGTTCACCGCGCTCGCCGCGGTCGCCGACACCTGGTGGCAGCTCGGCATCCTGCGGTTCATCGCCGGGTTCGGCTCCGGTGTGGAGGCGCCGGTCGGCGCGGCGCTGATCGCCGAGGCCTGGCGCAACCGGTACCGGGCCCGCGCCAGCGGGGTGATGATGTCCGGCTACGCGGCTGGGTTCTTCCTCGCCGCCCTGGCCTACGCGCTGCTGGAGAACCAGGGCTGGCGGGTGATCATGGCCATCGCCGTACTCCCCGCGCTGCTGGTGTATTTCCTGCGACGCCACGTCCCGGAGCCGCCGGAGGTGAGCCACGGGATCGCCGCCCGCCGGCAGCGCAAGGCCCGCGGACACCGTACGGCCGAGGACCGGTTCGTCGTGCGCCGCCTGCTCGCTCCCCCGCTGCTGCGGCCGACCCTGGTGCTGTCCGCGCTGGCCACCGGTTCGCTGGTCGCGTTCTGGAGTGTCTCGACCTGGTACCCGCAGGTCATCCGGCAGGCCGCGACGGCCGCGGGGCTGTCTGCTCAGATCGCCAACGGCCGGGTCGCGACGGCGTCGATGCTGTTCAACGTCGGCGGTGTCCTCGGCTACGCGAGCTGGGGCTTCCTCGCCGACGCCATAGGCCGGAAAAAGGCCTTCCTGGCCAGTTTCGTGATCTCCGCGGCGAGCGTGGTGTTCCTGTTCGCCCTCTCTCCCGGCTGGACGGCGTTCCTGGCCGTGCTGCCGGTCGCCGGGTTCGGCATCTACGGCGCGCTGGGCGGACTGCTGGTCTACGGCCCCGAGCTCTACCCCACGTCGGTGCGCGCCACCGGCGTCGCGCTCTACAACGGCATCGGCCGCTACTTCACCGCGGCCGGTCCCATGGTCGCGGGCGTGATCGCCGCGTCCTGGTTCGGCGGGAACCTCGCGCTGGCCACCACCTGCGTCGTCGGCGTCGGCATGCTCGGCGCGATCGGGCTGGCCTTCGCACACGAGACCCGCGGCGAGCCCCTCCCGACCGATCCCGTCGCAGAGACCACCGACGGCACCACCGACGCCACCGCCGACGCGAACCCCGTCCCGACCACCACACAGGAGATCCACTGATGGCCCCTTACGCAAACGCCCGCGCCGCCGTGATCGGGGGTTCCATCGGCGGCCTGACCACTGCCCTGCTGCTGCGCGACCTCGGCTTCGACGTCGACGTCTACGAGCGCACCCCCACCGCTCTCGACGGCCGTGGCGGTGGAATCGTGCTGCAGCCCGACACCGTCCGCTGGTTCGCCGAGCGCAGCACCCAGAACCCGGAGGCGCTGTCCACCTCGACCGAGTACGTCCAGTACCTCGACAGCGCCAACCAGCTCCAGCACCGCGACGAGCGCCGCTGGACCTACACCTCGTGGGGCACCTTCTACCGTGCCCTGCTGGCCGACTTCGGCACGGAGCGGTACCACCTCGGCGAGTTCGCCTGCGGCGTCGGACAGAACGGCGACACCGCCACCGTCCGGTTCGTGACCGGGCGCCGGGTCGAGGCGGACCTGGTGGTCTTCGCCGACGGCATCAACTCGATCGGCCGGTCCCTGCTCGACCCCGGCGCGACACTGGAGTACTCCGGCTACATCGGCTGGCGCGGCACCGTGCCCGAGCACGAGCTCAGCGAGGAGACCCGCGAGCTGCTCGGGAACGCGGTCTCCTACAGCGTGGTGCCGAACTCGCACATCACGCTCTACCCGATCCCCGGAGAGGGCGGCACCGGCCCGCGCGACCGGCTGATGAACTACGTCTGGTACCGCAACGTCCCCGCCGGCAGCGAACTGGCCGAGATGCTGATCGACAAGCGCGGCATCAGCGCCACCGTCTCGGTGCACCCCGGGCAGGTGCAGGACCGCTACGTCGACGAGATGCGCGAGACCGCGGCCGGGCTGCTCGCCCCGGCGGCGGCGGAGGTCGTCACCTCGACCGAGCAGCCCTACATCCAGGTCGTCTCCGACGTCCGGTCCTCCCGGATGGCCGAGGGCCGGATCGCCCTGATCGGCGACGGCGCCGCCGCGGCCCGCCCGCACGCCGCCGCGGGCACGGCCAAGGCCGCCGCCGACGCCTGGGCCCTCGCCGACGCGCTCACCGCCGCCGACGGCGACATCTCCGCCGCCCTGCGCAAGTGGGAGCCCACGCAGCTGGAGCTCAGCGCGCAGCTGATGGACCGCGTGAAGGACATGGGCGAACGCTCGCAGTTCCACAACACCTGGACCCCCGGCGACCCCAGCCTGCGGTTCGGGCTCTACGCCCCCGGCCGCTGACCTACGCGAAAAGGACACGACATGAACGACACCGGTTTCCTCTCCGACCTCCCGCTCGCCGGCACGCTCGTCGGCTCCGACTTCACCGGCTGGTCCGACGAGCTGCGCGCCGAGTTCGAGGCCCGCGCTTACGACGGCGAGGTCGGCTCCCGGCTGCTCAGCAGCAACGAGCGGGTCCGTGTCTGGGAGATCCGGCTCGCCCCCGGCGAGCGCTGGCACGCCCACCGGCATGTTCTGGACTACTTCTGGACCGCCGTGAACGCCGGCCACAGCCGCCAGCACACCAGCGACGGCACCACCCGGGAGGTCTCGTACTCCGCTGGCGAGACCCGGCACTTCACCTTCGCCGAGGGCCAGTACCTGCTGCACGACATCGAGAACATCGGGGAGGGCGAGCTGGTCTTCACCACCGTCGAGCACCTGGACAGCGCGAACGCGCCCCTGGAGCTGAAGTGACCGGACCGATCGACGTCCACGCCCACTGGCTGCCCCAGGAGCTGTTCGACCTCCCGCCTGGAGCACCGTACGGGCCGCTGAACGACCGGGACGGGGAGCTGCACCTCGGTGACGTGCGGCTGTCCATCGCCACCCGGGCCATGAGCGACGTCGCCGCGATCCGCGCCGACATGGCCGCCGCCGGGATCGGGGTACGGGTGCTGTCGGCGCCGCCCTTCGCCTTCCCGGTCGGCGGGCCTGCCACGGACTACGTCGACGCGTTCAACACCGCGCTGGCTCAGGTCGTCGCCTCCTCTGACGGCGCGCTGCTCGGGTTCGGCCTGGCCGCGCTCGACCACCCCGCCCCGCTGGACGCGCTGGCCGCGACGCCCGGGATCGCGGGCATCGCGATCCCGCCACTGCTCGGCGGGGAGTCACTCGACCGCGGCGTGCTGCGCGCGGTCCTCGCCGAGGCGGCCCGGACGGGGCTGTCCGTGCTGGTCCACCCCATGCAACTTCCCCGTCCCGAATGGCGGGACCACTACCTGGCGAACCTCATCGGCAATCCGGTCGAGACGGCCACCGCCGTGGCCTCGCTGCTGCTCGGCGGCGTCCTCGACGAACTGCCGGGCCTGCGCATCTGTTTCGTGCACGGCGGCGGGTGCACGCCGGGTCTGCTGGGCCGCTGGGACCACGGCTGGCGGGCCCGCTCCGACGTCCGCAGCGGCTCCTCCCGCCCGCCGGGCGAGGCCGTGCGGGGCCTGTGGTTCGACACCGTGACCCACGATCCCGCCCTGCTCGACCTGCTCACCGCCCGTGCCGGCAAGACCGCGATCGTCTGCGGCAGCGACCATCCCTTCGACATGGCCGAGACCGACCCGGTCGCCTTCGCCACGGCAGGCGGCCTCGACACCGCGGACCTCACCGCCAACGCCCGGGCGTTCCTGGGCCTGGGAGACGAGCACGACCTCTGATCACGCGGGCCGAGGCGCCGTACCCTGCCCACCGGACGGCCCGTGACCATCCGAGGGGACGCGGCGGAGGGCTGCCTTGACAGCGCAAGAGGCAGCCTTTCACCGCGCACCGCTTGAGGGTGGGTCAGGGCACTGTCCACTTGATTGCGGTCGGTCGGCGAGATGATCGTTCAGATTGGTCAGGGGGGTTGGGGAGGGCGTGGCGTGGCGGCCGGGGCGGCGGTGTCGTACAAGGGGGGCCCGGTTCCTTGCGGAGGTCATCTCGCACGCGGCATGGCTCTACCACCGCGTCCCGCTCTCCTACCGCGAGGCCAACGAGCCGCCGGAGGACGCCGTACGCCGGGAGCTCATCAAGGAACTCGCACTTCACGTCAGCCTGCTCGGGCTGCTGGTGGTGGACTGGGCGGCCCCGCACAGCCCCTGGAGTGATCAACTCGCATTCGTCTTCGATGCGGCACCATCGACCAGGACCAGGACCAGGACCAGGCCGACCGGCTACAGCCGCGAGACGAAGAACTGTCCGAGGTCGCATTCGTCACGGCCACCGAAGCCGGGATTCGGCTCCGTGACCGGCTCCGGCGCCAGTTCCAGAGTGCCCCGAAGGCTACGGACGCGAGACGCCCTCTGTACCTCCGCAACGGGGCACCCGTCCTGTGATCGACGGCCCACCATCTGCCACGAACGCCAGGCCGACTTGTGGACGACATGCCGCAGTCACCCGCCTGGCTTCGTTCGCTTTCAGCAACAGCGTTCATCCACGAGATTCAGCAGCAGTGGGCGATCAGCGGGCTCGCGCTGGTTCATGGGAAATGACGGCACTGTGAGGTCGTCAGACGGCGCGAGCCCGCAGCTCCTCAGCGCAGATACTCGATCAGTCGGTCGACCAGCTCGACCGGGCGCGACAGCGCAACCAGGTGACCGCCGGGAACCTCGTCGGCGTTGATCCCGAGGCGGTCGCGGGCCACTCGGCGCTGGAACTCCAGGGGGAAGAACCGGTCCTCGGCTGCGGCAAGCACGCGAGTGGTCACGTCCGGCCATCGTTCGATGTCGCAGGGCTGGCTGAACGCGGCGTCGGCCTCAGGCCGGTCGTGCGCCGCGCCTGCGGCGGCGACTTCGGCCGGCACGTCGTGCAGGAAGTAGGTGAACAGGTCGAACTCCGGGCTGTACCCACCTGCTTCGGCTGCTGCAACGCGGGCCGACGGCGATCCGGTGTTGTCCCACCACTGTCCGGGCGTCTCGCCCGGCAGCGGGATCATCGCGTTAACCAGCACCAACAGATCTACTTGCACGCGCGCGCAGACCATCGGGGCGGTGAAGCCGCCCATCGACTGGGCCACCAACACAACGTCGTCATGGTCGCCGATCGCATCAACCACCGCATCGGTGTACTCGGGCAGCCCCGCGGACTCGTCGGCGCCGGGCAGTTCAACAGCGACCGCCTCGTGCCCCCTGGCGTGCAACTCGGGCACCACACGATGCCAGTACCAGGCCGCACCTCCAGCACCGGGGATCAGAACAAACATGCCATACCTCGCACTCTCTGCTGCACTCTTGGAACATTGAGACCGTCGGGAACGATGAGAATCATCGGTCATGACTGTGTCGGCAACCGTTTGGCAACCGAGCCACAGACAGCGCCACGTTCGACTGACCGCGGGACGACCGGCCTCTTTGACGAAGAGCATCCCGATGCAGCCCCGGCAAGATCCGAGGTGCGATCAAGATTCGCTGGCCACCGCTCCCCTCACTCCTGCATCGTGACGGTGTGAGACCGCTCGCCCAACGGAGGCGCAATGACCGAAGAAGCTCCCATCCGGGTAGGACTCCGCGTCGAGGATGTGGCCGAGGCGGCCACGTTCTATCAGGGGCTCGGCTTCGAGCAGACCGGATCGATATCCAACCCCGACGGCCGGACGGTCATGGCGATCCTCAGACGCGGCGACCTCCAGCTGCTCGTCGATGCCCTGGTCGGCATGCCGTTTCCCGACAGCGACCGTGAACGCATGACGAGGACCAGCCCACGGGGCCTCGGTGTGGTCATCGGCATCGAGGTGACCGACGTCGACGCGACCGCGGACTACTGCCGCTCGGCCGGATGCCAGGTCACCACCGGCCCGGCCGACGCACCATGGGGCGAACGGTACGTCGAATGCCTCGATCCGTACGAGTACGCATGGAAGTTCTTCCAGCTGCTCCCGGACCCGCCGCCGGACAGCTTGAGCGCCACTCGCGACAACTGGTTCGCCTGAACCGCACCCGAGCCAGCCACCACCCGCCACACAACAGGGGGTCTCAACCGTTCCGGGTCCGGTGGAGGGCGCTGATCCCTTGGAAGGATTCATCGGTGGACCGCGTCGGACATGGGATTGAGGCTGTCGCCGACGAACCCCTAGATCCGGCGCACGCCCGCCGCGTAAAGGACCTCGATGAGCTACCCGGCGACCGTGCCGGTCATCGGTCCTGCTTTCGCGCGGTGCCGTCCAGCAGGACGTGCCATTCACGGACCTCGGCCGTGACACCGCCGGAGCGGACGACCGGGCTGTTCCGGTACAGCTCCCGGGCCTCTCCCAGGGACTCACAGCGCAGAACGGCCATCCCGACGCGGCCATCGGCGAACGGACCCGACATCACGAGCACGCCCCGCTCGACGAGCCCGGCCAGGAACGCCTGCTGGGCCTCCCCCACCCCGGGGCCGGGCTCGCCGGTGAAGGCGAGCATCACGACGAACTGCTTCATGTCATCCTCCTCATCGTCGATTCACGGGACTTGAACCACCTGAACCATGTGCTTCGCGGCGGCCGGTCGGTCCGGCGGGAAGGCGGCAGAGCCTCCCCGCCGGACCGCCGGCGGCGGTCAACTGGTTCCGCACTGCCGGGAAGCGCGGAGCGAGCCACTCGACGACCATCCGCAGGGCCTCAGCCCGCTTCGGGGGCGGCGTGGCGAAATGATCGGCCGCGACGAACCGGATGGTCTTGTCCTCGGCCGGACTGACCTCGAACTCCGCCTGGATCTCGTCCGGGAAGCAGAGGTTGTCCGAGGTCAGGCTGATCATCAGGAGCGGGTCGCGGACCGACCGCACGGAGTCGATGAGCCGGGCTCTGGTCGACAGCCCCGACCAGGTGCTCAGCCACGCCCGCGGAGTGACGAGCCGGCCGAACCCGCCGGGGGCGTAGTTCGTCCGGTCCGGCCTGGGTCCGAGGATCGAGGCCGACTTCCGGGTGGACCTCCAGGAGTGGAGGCTCACGTCCAGGTACGCCGGATCGGCCTCGGTCCGGTGGACCACCATGTACTGGCCCACCACCGCCCGACGAGTGATGTGGTTCCGCTCCTCCAGCTGCAGGTCCGAGAACCCGGGCGCCTCCATCTTCCGCAGATGGCGCCGCTGTTCGGCGACCAGCGTCCGGGCCCGGGCATCCAGGCGCGCCACCCGCTCCCGCTGCGCGGCCCGGTAGCGGTCGAGGAACTCCGGCGCATACTTGCTCGGCTCGGGGGGCTCGCGGAACCCGTTGGCGGGGTTGTACATGTCCAGTTCCGGGTCCACGGCGAGCGGATCGTCCTCGTCGACCACCGACGGGTCGATAGCGGTCATCATGAACGTCCCCTGGCCGGGGGTGGGCGGCGATCAGCACGAGCCCGTCGGCCTTGGGCATGTCGACTTCGTTGAGGTCCAGCGGATCCCCGGACGCGGTGTTCGCCAGCCGTCCGGGCGGGGCGGTGCCGGCCTGCTGCTGGTGGAACGCGAGCAGGGATCCCCCGCCGCTGTTGCCGAGCAGCACGATCCGTTCGTAGCCCCACTCCTCCTTCAGCCGGCGCAGCCCCGCCGCCAGATCGAGCAGCAGCCGCTCGTGCTCGACGTCGACGTCATTGTTGAAACTCCGGGGCTGGTGGGCGTAGAAGGCGTAGCCGGCCTCGAGCACGGCAGGCGCGGCGTAGTGGTGGCTCATGTCACCGCGAGGGTGCGAGACCACGACCACCGTCCGCTCCCCGCCACGGGAATAGAGGAATCCGCGCGGGAGACGGCGCCGTCGTCCGCGGCGACGGTCACGACGGCCGTCCCGGTGCCGGCCGGCAGCGTCTCGAAGTCGATCAGGCCGACGGCGTTGGCCCCGCCCTGCTCCCGTTCGGGCACCGCTACTCGCCTCCCTTGGCGACGGTGCCCTCGGAGTAGTGCTCGCCCCGCCGCTGCGCCGCCTGCAGTTCCGGTGCGACGGCAAGCGGGTTGGCCACGTCCAGGAAGATGATCTGCATGTCGATCCGGTCGCCGGGCTTGACGTTCGCCCGCAGCTTCTTCTGCAGCTCGGCCAGGAAACCGTGATGGCGGCCACGACGGACCAGGGAGACGCTGGCCGGGGCGACCTCCACCTGCATGGCCGTGCCGGCGTGGTGGAAGGTGAACTCGTCGTAGTCGACGTTCCGGTGGTACGGAGGGATCAGCTCGGCGTCCCCGGCGGACTCGAAGGGCCACGGCAGGAGGTTGCCCAGCAGGAAGCGCTCGGTCAGAAAGCCGTGTACGCGGGCGGCACTCCGCGAAGCCGCCGTCGCCACCCCGCGTCATGCCCACTCCTGGATCCTCCCGGGCTCCATCGGCGCAGGCAACGCCCTCGGCGGCCTGGCGGCGATCCGGAGCAGGTTTCTAACCGACCGCAAATGCGACGCCCGTCCGCCGCGACACAGCGGGCGCGGACAGAACCTTTCGGTCCGCAATCCTCTGCCGAGGACCTGGCATTGACGGCGGCCAGGGCATGCACGGGCTCCCGCAGACGACTGCTTCCGGATGGTCCGTCCGGGGTCGTGCCGCGTCAGGGGCACCGGTGCTCACCGGTCGAGGTGCCCCCCTCTGCTGGGCCGAACTGCACCTTCTCATGACCCGTCCCCGGGGAGCCTGCTGGTTTCGGAGAGGCGCGCCGATCCGGCGCCGCGGTCGGTTCCAGTTACTCGTTGCCTGCGGGGGATCACCGTATGGATCTGGCGCATCCTGGTCCCACCAGCGCCTCGCCGGAGTCCTCGGGGTGCGCGGATTGCGGTCCATGATCGCCGTATGCAGCATGTTCCGAATCGCCCGTTCCCGGACGGCGACCGGGGTGGCGCAGGTGTGTAGGCGTGGCTCATGGGGTGAACTGGTGATCCTGGAACCACTCTCACCGCCCCCGGAGCCGACATGACTACCAGGCCGCCGGTACCACCCTTCACACACGAGACCGCCGTACAGAAGGTCCGCGGGGCCGAGGACGGCTGGAACTCCCGCGACCCTCAGAAGGTCTCCCTCGCCTACACACCCGACAGCGAATGGCGCAACCGCGCCGAGTTCATCCACGGACGCGACGAGATCATCGAGTTCCTCACCCGCAAATGGCACCGCGAACTCGACTACCGCCTCATCAAGGAACTCTGGGCCTTCGAAGGCAACCGAATCGCCGTCCGCTTCGCCTACGAATGCCACGACGACTCCGGCAATTGGTACCGCTCCTACGGCAATGAGAACTGGGAGTTCAACGACGACGGCCTCATGCGCCGCCGCATCGCCAGCATCAACGATCTCCGCATCGACGAATCCGAGCGCAAATTCCACTGGCCCCTCGGCCGCCGCCCCGACGACCACCCCGGCCTCTCCGACCTCGGCCTGTAGCCTCGACCTTTCGTGGGGGTCCGTCGACGGGATCGGCGGACCTTTTGGCTATCGGGGTGGGTGGTGCGCAGGCCGGTCGCGCGGGCGGCCCGGACTTGCTCGACACAATCGCCGACGACGCGCCCAACCTCGACCCCGCGGTCGACCCCACCGTCCGCGAATGCGCCGACAACGACCGACGCCGGCCTCGTGAGAAGGAGGGGGGTGATCTCAGCTCGACCCGGCCGGCGCCGTCTCGCTGTGGCCATCCCCCGGCTCCGCCTGGCAAAGCGTTTCCTCGGCCTTCCGCCGCGGCGTCCTTGCTCCGTACATCGCAGCAGCGGCACGAGCCAACTGCCCCTGCAACTGCCTGAACGCCGGCGACGCTGACCGCTTGCGCCTGTGACTTCCGCTCATACAGCAGTAACGCGCCAACACACCGCACGTAACCGCACGACCTCCGAATGGAGCAAGCCGTGAGTGGGTCAGGTGCGCTGCCAGCGCATGGCCAGGGCCGGAGATGGCCGTGGCAGGGGGTTGGCCGCGTCTGCTTGATGATTCCGATCTTGCTTCGGTCGAGGGAGACCAGGACGGCCGGGGCGAGGATGATGCCCTTGGTGAAGGTCTGTTCGGCGGAGCCGACTCCGATGAGGAGCAGGCCGCTGGAGAGTATGGAGATGATCAGGGCACCGACGATGATGCCGGTGATCCGGTTCAGGCCGCCCGTGAGGGGTGTGCCGCCAGATGACGGTGAGGACAACCTCCGCGATCAGGATGCCGGGCGCGACGTCGAGGGAGGGCAGGAAGCCGGCGGTCGGCATGGGCTTGGAGGAGCCGTCGCTGATGAGGCTGGCGAGGCCGCTGGCGGCTTGGGGCATGCCCAGGGCGACGATGAACGACGGGATGCGATCGAGCCACCCCCGTCTACGCGACACGGGCGATGGCGGCCTGTCGCAGAACTCTCACAGATGAACATTTATGAGAATGACCGTGTGTGACGCACGGTCGGCGGCGGAGAGGTCCTCCATCATTTCTCCGCGGTGGTGAGGGTCCGCCCGCGATGGCGGCTGTGAAAATCGCTGTCCGATTGTCGGAACGCAGTGATAGAGATTCAGGGTGACACTGACACTCGAGTTCCCCGTTCTGCTGCGACTGATCGACGAACGGTCGACTGCCTTCCGCGCCGCGGTCGCCTCCGCGCCCAGCCTCGACGTACAGGTGCCGACCTGCCCCGAGTGGACGCTGTTCGATCTGGCGCAGCACATCGGCGAGGGGCGCCGCGACTGGGCCGCCACCGTCGCCGCAGGGCCTGCTCCGGCCAAGTCCGCAGCGGACGGCGCCCCGGCTGCGCCTCGGGAGCGCGAGGCCCTGCTGGCCTGGTTGGCGGAGTCCACGGAGCAACTGCTGGACGCATTGCGGAAGGCCGGCCCGGATCGCGGTTGCTGGACGTGGTGGGGGACGTCGCAGTCGCCGCAGACCTCCGGTGCCGTAGCTCGGCACCAGCTCCAGCAGATGGCGGTGCACACATACGACGCCCAGATCACCGTAGGTACCCCGCAGCCGCTGCCGGACGAGGTGGCGCTCGACGGTGTCGACGAGTTCCTGTCCACCTGCGTCGCAACGACAAGTGCCTGGCCGCACAAGCCCGCTGCCATCGACTTCCACGCCTCCGAGGGCCGCTCCTGGCGCCTCTCGCTCTCCGCCGACGGCGCACGGACCGCCCGCATCCCCGGGCCCGGCACCATGCTGGCCACCGCTGCCGGCCAGGACCCGGACGCGGCCGCCGCCTTCTTCTCCGCTCAGGGCACGGCCAGCGAGCTGGTCCTCATCCTGTACAACCGTATCCCGATCAACTCCCTGAAGATCGACGGCGACCGACGTCTCTTCGAGCAGCTCAGCGCCTGGGACCCGGATGAGTAGGACGTGACGATGCGCCACCTCGTACGCCCCGGGGCATGCCTCCCGCCAACGGCTACAACCACGCCGTGGTGGCCTCGGGGCCGCGGGAGGAGCAGACCGTCACGGCTGCGAAGCGGCTGACCAAGGCGGCGGCTCACGAGCTGATCAGTGCGCCTGGTCGGCACCTGACGCGGACGGTCGCTTCGCTTCATCCCCCGTGCCGCTGGCCGGCGTAGGCGTTCACGTCGTCGGCCTTGATCGGCATGCCCGCCCTCGCCCCGGCTTGTCCAGACGAACCAAAGGAGTCCACGCACCGCAGGTGCAGGCCGCCAAGGTATCCAGGAAGATGGCCCGGCAGTGTGAGGACACCGACCGCAAGTGGGCCAAGTCCGTCATGCGCGGCCATGACGCCGTGGCTGTGGAGGACTTCCGGTCGAAGTTCCTCGCGAAGACGACCATGGCCCGCAAGGCGGCTGATGCCGCCATCGCCGCGACGAAGCGTGCCCTGGTCGAGACGGGCCGCAAGCACGCACGGGACGTCCGTCTCGTGCAACCCGCGCACACCACGATGGACTGTGCGCAGTACGGAGCGAGAACCAAGCACGCACCACCTCTCTCGATGAGAACGTACGCCTGCACCGCGTGCGGAGCCGTGTCCCCCCGCCGACTGCTATCCCGGGGTGCTGTCTTCGGTCATGGCCTGGGTGCCGATGACGTTGAGGAGCCTCAATCGGTCGGCGGTGTCGCTGCCAGGAGCGGTGGTGTAGGCGACGATGCGCAGATCGCTGCCGGGGGCCATGAGTACGTCACAGTCGAGGGTGAACGGGCCGACATCGGGGTGATGGACGGTCTTGGTGTCCGACTCATGGACGCCCACGATGCCCGCGTCCCACAGGTGCGCGAAGTCGGTGCTGACACCCCGCAGGTCCTTGATCAGGGAGCGCAGGTCGGCATCGGCGGGGTAGCGGGCGGATGCCGATCTGAGGTCGGCGACCACGGCCGCCTCGAACCGGCCTTCCTGCTCGGGGGTGTGGCTGACCCGGCATGGCAGACCGGCGAAGTGCCGCCAGACGATGTTGCGTTCCCGTCCGTGCAGCGCGGACGGGTCTCCGAACAGGGCAGCCCACAACGGGTTCCACAGAATCAGGTTCCAGGCTGCGTCATGCACGCTCAGCGGTGAGCCGTCCAGCTGGTCGAGCAGCCTCCGAACCCCCGGCGGGATGTGCGCCGACAGCCGCCCGGGGCCCGGCGCCGGCTGGCCCGCGAGGAGATACAGGTACGCGCACTCGGCTGCCGACAGCCGCAGGGCGCGAGCCAACGCGGTCAGGACCTGGGACGACGGGGAGGTGGCCCGCCCCTCTTCCAGGCGGGCGATGTAATCCACCGACAAGCCTGCGAGCTGGGCCAGTTCCTCTCGGCGCAGCCCCGGGGCCCGACGTACCCCGCCCACGGGCAGTCCGACCGTTGCGGGGGCGATCCGGTCCCGCCAGCCATGCAGGGCTCTGCCCAATTCGCTGGATTCGCTCACCCTCCCAGTATCGCGCCGCCGCGCCCGCACAGCCTGGTACTGCTGATCCACTGGCTGAGGCGGGCACTGTCTGTCTCTCGACGGGGCGAGGAGAGTGAAGGCGTCACCACCCCATCGAACACGGAGTGAACAGATGACCACCACATTGATCACTGGAGCGAACAAGGGCCTCGGTTTCGAGGCCGCCCGCCGTCTGATCGAGGCCGGGCACACCGTCTACGTCAGGGCACGCGATGCCCAGCGTGGCCGAACGGCCGCCGAGAGCCTCGGCGCCCGCTTCGTCCAGCTCGACGTCACCGACGAGGATTCCGTCAAGGCCGCCGCCGAATTCGTCCGTGCGGACGCCGGCGGCCTCGACGTCCTGGTCAACAACGCCGGGATCGTGGGCGCGGGCAAGCTTGGCCGAGTCGGCGAGGTCACCGGGTCCGACATGCTGACCACGTACGACACGAACGTCTTCGGCGTCGTGCGCGTCACGCACGCCTTCCTGCCGCTGCTGGAAGCGAGCGAAGCCCCGGTCGTCGTCAACGTCAGCAGCGGTCTGGGCTCGCCCGCGGCGTGCGCCGACCCCAGCCGGGTGGAGTTTCATGTGACGATGCTGGACTACAACTCCTCCAAGACCGCGCTGGTCATGGTCACCTCGCAGTACGCCAAGGCTTTCCCCGCCATCCGGTTCAACGCCGTGGACCCCGGCTACACCGCCACCGACCTCAACGGCCACCAGGGCACCCAAACCGTCGCGGAGGGGGCGGAGATCATCGTCCGCATGGCCTCGATCGGCGCCGACGGCCCGACCGGCGGCTTCTTCGACAAGACCGGCCCGGTCGTATGGTGACGACCCGCTGATGCGTCGGGACGGCAATCCAACGGATGGGCCTGTTCCCATGGCGCGGCTGCCATCACGCGCACTCGGGCATGCCCGGCATCAACCACGTTGGACAGTTCGCGCAGTGGTGTTTGCGGACGTCAACTCCACGCGGAACGGCGTTGGCCAGGCCAGGACGCTACGCCCGGACATCGTCGGCAGTTACGGTCCATGCGCGTGCGCGTCGTCCTGACCGCTCATGTCGTGTTCCCGCGTCCGGCCAGCCAGTGCTTTGACCCGGAAGGTTCGCCGGGTTGGCGCTCAGGCTGCTGAAGCCTCCGACGGTGCCGGAAGGTGCCACGCGGGTGCTGGGCGTGGACGAGTTCGCCTTCCGTAACCGCGCCCCCGGAGGGGTCATCGGTCGCCTCCCAGGATGAGCCCGCTGGTCGGCACGCCGGTGCCGGCGGTGACGAGTGTGTTGTCGACGCCGTCGGGCTGATTCACCGAGGTGCCGCGGACCAGCCGGACGCCTTCGGCGATTCCGTTCATGCCGTGCAGATAGGCCTCGCCGAGCTGGCCCCCGTGGGTGTTCATCGGCAGCCGGCCGCCGATCTCCAGGTTTCCGTCCGCGATGAAGTCCTTGGCCTCACCCGTGCCGCAGAATCCGAGCTCCTCCAGTTGCGGCAGCACCAGCGGGGTGAAGTGGTCGTAGAGGATCGCGGCGTCGATGTCGCCGGGGCGCAGGCCGCTCTGGGCGTAGAGCTGTCGGCCGACCAGGCCCATCTCCGGGATGCCGGAGATCGTGGGCCGGTAGTAGCTGGTCATCATGTGCTGGTCCGCGCCCAGGCCCTGGGCCGCCCCGCGGATGACGGCGGGCGGTTGCGGCAGGTCCCGGGCCCGCTCCGCCGACACGATCACCAGGGCCTGGCCGCCGTCGGTCTCCTGGCAGCAGTCGAGCAGGCGCAGTGGCTCGGCGATCCAGCGTGAGCTCTGGTGGTCCTCCAGGGTGATGGGGCGCTCGTAGAACCAGGCGGCCGGGTTGCTGGCGGCGTGCTTGCGGTCCACGACGGCGACCCGGCCGAAGTCCACGCTGGTGGCGCCGTACTCGTGCATGTACCTGCGCGCGAACATGGCCACCCACTGGGCGGGCGTGTTCAGGCCGAACGGAGTCATCCAGGCGTACGCGGCACGGTCGGCGGTGGTGTCCATCGGCCGGTCGGCCTGCCCGAGCCCATAGCGTTCGCCGGAGCGCTCGTTGAAGGCGCGATAGCAGACGACCACCTTCGCGGCGCCCGTGGCGACGGCCATGGCCGCCTGCTGCACGGTGGCGCAGGCGGCCCCGCCGCCGTATCCGATCCGGGAGAAGAACGTCAGCTCGCCCATGCCCGTGTTGCGGGCCACGTGGATCTCGGAGTTCGTCTCGGCGGTGAAGGTGACCAGGCCGTCGACGTCGGCGGGGTGCAGCCCGGCGTCGGCGAGGGCCGCGAGCACGGCCTCGCAGGCGAGTTGGAGCTCGCTGCGTCCGGAGAACTTGGAGAACTCGGTGGCGCCGATGCCCACGATGGCGGCGGTCCCCGCGAGGGCACTGCCGGTCATCGCACGTCCACCCTCTTCGGGAGCTCCACGACGGCCGTGCCGGTGACGTGGGAGCCCAGGCTGTTGGTGCCCTTCACGGAGATCTCGACGCGCCGGCTCTCGTCGGTCTTGGCCGTCACCGTTCCGTTCAGCACCAGCGTGTCGCCGGGGTAGTTGGGGGCGCCGAGACGGACCCTGATCGCCTTGACGACCGCTGCCGGGCCGGCCCACCCGGTGATGTACCGGTCGACCAGTCCATTGCTGGTGAGGATGTTCATGAAGATGTCTTTCGAACCTCGGTCGACGGCGAGCGCGGGGTCGTGGTGCACGTCCTGGTAGTCGCGGCCGGCGAGGGCCGTGGCGACGATGAGCGTCCGGGTCAGGGGGATCGTCAGCTCGGGGAGCGTGTCGCCGACGGCGACCTCGTCGTACGTCCTCGTGGTCGGCGGCGTGGTCGGCGTCGTCATGAGGCCACCGCTTCGCGGGCCAGGACCGCTCCGAGCCGCGACAGACCGGCGCCCGCCCCGCCCAGGGTCGTGGAGATCTGCTTGCCCCACAGGAAGTGGCGGTGCACCGGATAGTCGGTGTCCACACCCATTCCGCCGTGCACATGCTGGATGCGGTGGACGACGTTCAACCCGCCGTCGGTGGCCCACCACTTGGCCACCAGCACCGCCCGTTCGGCGTCTTCGCCGTCCTCGAGCGCGGTCACGGCCTGCCACAGCGTCACCCGCATCGCCTCGATGTCGATGTAGCAGTCGGCCAGTTGGTGCTGCACGGCCTGGAAGGTGGCCAGCGGACGGCCGAACTGGTGACGCCCGGTGAGGTACGTGGCGGCGTGCCGCAGCGCGCCCTCGGCCACACCGAGTTGCACGGCGGCCAGCGCGACACCGGCGCGGCCGACGGTCCACTCCACCACTGCGGTGCCCGGAGCGCCGACGGCGTCGGCGAGGGCATTGTCGAGGACGAGGTGGGCGCTCAGGTCGTGGCTGGTGGTCTCGGCCTGCTCCCAGGCCAGTCCGGTGGCGTCCGTGGCGACCAGGAAGAGGCCGGTGCCCGCGTGGGTGGTGGCGGTGACCAGCACCTGGTCGGCACCGGACGGTGAGGGCACCACTGCCTTGGTTCCTCTGAGCCGCCATCCCCGCCCGTCGGCCGTTGCCGTCGTCAGCGGTGCGACCGGATCGGCCGAGCCGAACTCCTCCAGCGCCAAGGTCAGCCGGGCCGTGCCGTCCACGGCCGACGGCAGCAGCGCCGACCGCTGCTGTACAGACCCGCGTGCGGCCACCGCCAGCGCTCCGACGACGGCGGGCCAGACCGGGACGGGCGCCACGCATCTGCCCTGTTCCTCCAGCAGCACGCACAGTGCGCCCAGTCCGAGGCCGGCTCCGCCGGTCTCTTCGGGGAGGGCGGTGCCGATCAGCCCGGCATCGGCCAAGTCCGTCCAGAGCTTGTCGTCGACGCGCGTCTCGGATGCCTCCACCGCCCGTACCCGCTCGGTGGTGGCGCGGTCGGTGAAGATCTCACGTGAGAGGTTACGGACTGCTTCGAGCTCTTCTGACAGGGAGAAATCCATCAGTGGTACTCCTTCGCGACCGGCCGGAACACCGGCAGCGACACGTCGGGGTCGGCGTCGAGCCAGTCGAGGACGACGGGCATGTCGATCTCGACGTCCTGAGGGGCGATGCCGACCAGGTCGGTGATGAGCCTGGTGCCCTCCACGAGTTCGACCACCGCGACGACCAGGGGGAACTCGAACGCGGGGTGGCGTGGGTGGTGGTTCACCACGAAGCTGTAGACGTGGCCGCGTCCCGATGCCTCGACGACGTCCCAGGCCAGGGAGTTGCACTGCGGACAGCAGGGCCCGGGCGGGTGCCGCAGGGCGGTGCACGACGCACAGCGCTGGATCAGCAGCCGGTGCTCCTTCGCCGCCTCGAACCAGAAGGAGTTGTCCTGGTTGACGGCCGGCCGGGGACGCAGCGCCGACGGCTCCTCGACCGGCTCGCGGACCGGCTTCGCGATGGGCTTCGTGGGCCGGAACCGCAGGGTGCGCCAGCGCTGGGTGGCGACGATCTCGCCGTCCTGGTCGCGGTAGGTCTTCAGGGTGGTGACGAACCGTCCGACGCCGAGCCCGGTCCTCTTCTGCGCCGAGATCGACTCGACGACCTCCTGCTGGCTGACGTGGTCGCCCGGCACCAGCTCGCGCAGGAACTCCAGCTCCGAGTCGGTCGCCACCACGGACGTGTAGCCGCCCTCGTCGAGCAGCTCGACCAGCTCGTCGAACCCGCGGCGGCCGGGCGCCGGGGACACCGTGGCGGCGAAGCCGCGCATGGTCCACGCCTGGACCATCGAGGCCGGGGCCACCACGCCGGCACGCCCCGTGGCACGGGCCGCCCCCTCGTCGACGTACACCGGGTTGCTGTCCCCCATCGCCTCGACCCAGTGCCGGATCATCGGCTGGTTCACCGGGTCCTGGCCCGGGGTGGGTGCGTTCAGCTCACGGCCGACGAACGCCTGCAGCCGTTTCTCGTACTCCTCGCTCACGCGCCGCGTCCCTTCCGGGGAAGCCCGAGGCCCTGGGTGGCCACCATGTCGCGGAGGACCTCGTTGACGCCGCCGCCGAAGGTGTTCACGATGCCCTGGCGCGAGAGCTGCTCCACCTGTCCGGCCAGCACCGCACCCGGTGACTCCGGACGGATCCGGCCCGCCACCCCCAGGATCTGGGTCAGCGTCCGCTGCACGTCGATATGGGTCTCGGTACCGTACACCTTGGCCGCACCGGCGTCCGCGCCGGTCAGTGATCCCTGGGCGACCGCACTGGTCATCTTCCAGTTCATCAGCCGCATCGCCTCCAGCTTGGCGTAGGTGCGCGCGAACTCCTGGCGGACCCAGGGAACTTCGATGGTCCCGTTGTCCTTGGCCCACTCCAGCGCCCTCTCCCACAGCTGGACCATCCGGCCGCCGAGTGCGGCCAGGCCGATCCGCTCGTGGTTGAGCTGCGCCGTGATCAGCCGCCAGCCGCCGTTCACCTCGCCCACCACATCGGTGACCGGCACCCGGATCCCGCTGTAGTAGGTCGCGGTGACGACCATGCCGCCGACGGTCTTGATGGGACTCCAGGAGAACCCCTCGGCGTCGGTCGGGACGATCAGGATCGAGATGCCCTGGTGCTTGGGGGCGTCCGGGTCGGTCCGGGCCGCCAGCCAGACGTAGTCGGCGGTGTTCGCACCGCTGGTGAAGATCTTGCTGCCGTCGACGACGAAGCCGTCACCGTCGCGGACGGCTCGCGTCGTCAGCGACGCCAGGTCCGTGCCCGCCTCGGGCTCGGTGTAGCCGATCGCGAACACGATGTCGCCGGACAGGATGCCGGGCAGGAAGCGCTTCTTGTGCTCCTGCGACCCGTACGACATGAGCGTGGGTCCGACGGTGTTCACTGTGACGAACGGGAAAGGCAGACCGGCCCGCTGGACCTCGTCGAAGAACACGTACTGCTCCTCGATCGAACGGCCCTGACCGCCGTACTCCTCCGGCCAGCCGATGCCGAGCCAACCGTCGGAGCCGAGCCGCTTGACCACCTCGCGGAAGCGGTTCCCGCCCACACCTTCCTCGCCGACCCGGCGGCGCTCGTCCTCAGGCATCAGGCCCGAGAAGTACGCCCGCAGCTCCACGCGCAGCCGGCGCTGCGCGGCGCTCTCGCGCACGTGCATGTGGTTCTCCTCTGTGTCGGTGGCCGGACTGTGCGGTCAGGGCCCGTGCGGTCAGAGCCCGTGCGGTCAGAGCCTGTGCGGTCAGGGAAGGAAGCGCTGCCGCCCGTTGGCGACGAACTCCGTGCGCAGCGTGGCCTTGTCGTCCTCGCCCATCACGGCGTATTCCGGCGCCCCGCGTCCGGCCCAGCGGTATACCGGGTCGTCGGTGGACCAGCCCTCGAGCTGCATCTCCTTCTTGCGCAGCTTGTTCGAGCCGGTGGTCGGCAGCGCGTGCGAGACCCGGACGAAGCGCGGTGCGCCCTTGGTGCCGAGATCCTCCTGCCGGGACAGGAACTCGGGCAGGCCCAGGTCCTCGAAGCCCGTCCCCTCGGGGATCTCGACGGCGGCCATCACCTGGTCCCCCGAGCGTGAGTCGGGCACGCCGAAGACCGCGGCGGCGAGGACGGCGGGGTGCCGGCGCAGGATGCGCTCGGTCAGGAGCGCGGAGGTGTTCTCTCCGTCGACCCGGATCCAGTCGCCGGAGCGGCCCGCGAAATAGAAGTAGCCGGCCTCGTCGACGTATCCGAGATCGCCGGTCCAGTACCACCCGTGGCGTACGCGCTCGGCGTTCGCGGCGGGGTTGTTGTAGTAGCCCTCGAACCTGGTGGCGCCCTCGGTGTCGACGATCTCCCCGATGGCCTCTTCAGGGTTCTTCACCGTCCCGCGCTCGTCGAGAACCGCCGGAGGGCATGTCTCGCGCGTCTCCGGGTGGACGATCCTCACGCTGTCGCGGGCGGGCACACCGAGTGCGCCGACGGGACC
Organism: Streptomyces sp. NPDC002520; assembly: GCF_053595235.1. Lineage (NCBI taxonomy): Bacteria > Bacillati > Actinomycetota > Actinomycetes > Kitasatosporales > Streptomycetaceae > Streptomyces > Streptomyces sp. NPDC002520. Next base: position 39,763 of record NZ_JBSFXG010000041.1, read on the forward strand.
GTCGGGGGCCTGTCTGAGCATTCCGGCGCCCTCGCTGGAGCCGTAGCCCTCGACGAGCCGACATCCGAAGCGGCGCAGGAAGGCGGCCCTGTCCTCCGGTGAAGCCTCGGTTCCGAAGGCGTGGGTCAGCCTGTTGTCCCCGTCGTCGGCCTGCTCCGGCCTCGCCAGGATGTAGGAGATCGCCTTCCCGACGTAGGTGAAGAAGGTCGCGCCGAAATACCGTACGTCCGGCAGGAAGCCGGAGGCCGAGAACTTCGGTGTGAGGGCCACGCAGGCGCCCGCGGCCAGGGCCGGAGCCCACAGCGCCATCAGCGCGTTCCCGTGGAACAGGGGCATCGGGCAGTAGCAGATGTCGTCCCGGTCGATGTCGTACTTCGCGCTGTTGGCATGGCCGAGCGCGGTCAGCCGGCCCTGCGAGCAGATCGCCGCCTTCGAGGCGCCCGTCGTACCGGAGGTGAACAGCAGCAGCATCCGCGTGTCCGCGGCGACGGCCGGGTCACGGGTCGCCTCACCGGCGTGGGCGGCCACCTGCTTCGCGTACGCCGGATCGTCCACGAGCAGGAACCGGTCACGGTCCACGCCGACGTCCAGACCGTCGAGCAGCGCGAGCCCGGCCCGGTCAGTGATGATCAACTGGCATTCGGTGTGCCGCACTTCCCGCTCGAGAAAGGCGCCGCGGCGAGTGGAGTTGATGCCGACGACGGCCGCCCCGCCGAGGGCGGCACCGCCGAGCCAGAAGATGTGCTCCGGCACGTTGTCCAGCAACACCCCGATGTGGAAAGGGCCCTCGATGCGCAGCGACCTCGCCAGCGATGCGCGCGCCGCGCTCTCGCGGACGACCTCGTCCCACGACCAGGTCCGCTCCCGGGTCCGCAGACCCGCACGGTCGTCCCCGACACGGTCGAGGAGGAGGTCGGCAATCGTCTCGCGTGGCATCCTCGATCCCTCTCACCCCTGAGTGCAGCGGGTTGTGAACCATAGCCAGCCGGATCGGGCGCCGGTACGTGTGTTTCCCACTCAGCGGGACGTGAGGGGACTCGGAGTTACACCCAGTGCGACGGGATATGGGGGCCGTCGGTGCGCACGCCTCCCCCGCAGCCACCGACAGCCGCGGATGCCGCCAACTCCGCCGAGGTGAGCGCCATGCGACGAAGCATCAGCACCAGCGTGGCCATGAAACGGTCGATCGAATCCCCCAGGTCCCAGTCCATCTCGGCTTCCACATGTGTGAGCCGACTCGCCACCGTGCTGTGATGGACGTGCAGTTCGGCGGCGGTTCGCCGAAGTGAGCCGTAGACACAGAACGCCTCGAGCGTGTCCACGTCCTGGGCACCCGACGCGGATGCGGCAAGGGCGTTGATGCGTGCGACACCCCGGGTCTCCAGCAGGCGTTCAAGGGGAACGTCGGCGAGCAGGTCCAATGGCCCGAGCCGCCCGAACTCCACCGCACGCCGTCCGTACACGGTGGACGACGCGAACCGCAGTGCCCGGCGGGCCTGTGTCCACGCAACGGGTGCGGCCTGGACGCTCACGCGCTCGCCGATACCGACCCATGGTCCGCGACCACCACTCGGGCGCTGTGACGCCGGGTGTTGGGCGACGATCGCCGCATGCAGTGCGTCGCAGAGTCGCCGGCTCTCGAAGGGCGCCTGCATCAGAACCGCGGTCAGGTTCCCCATCGCGACCGAGGGGACGAAGCGACCCGGACACGTACGCTCGAGCAGTTCTACGACAGTGCCCACGTCCTCCGCGTAGAGGGCCAGCACCCGTAGGTCCCCACCAGGGTCGAGCCCCAACAACTCGACGGCCCGGACACGATCCTCTCGTCGCTCCCTGTCGGACAGGATCACCTCGACCATCGCCGGATCGCCCAGGCGCAGATCGGTTCTCGAAACCGACGTGACGTCCACCATGCGCAGCGTGTGTCGCAGTCGGTCCAGCAGGACCGTGTCCAGCGCGTGATCGGCTCCGGTACGTTCGAGCCATACCTCGAGATCTTGCGGCACCGGGCCGTTCGGGCCCCTGCTGTCGAGCAGATCACCCAGCGCGCCGTACCGTATGACGGTGCCCGAGGGCCAACGACAGCCGACGCCGCACCCCGCGAGTACGGCCGCGGATCGCACGACGGTGTCCGCGTCCGCCGCGGATTCTCCGAGCTCGTCGAAGTACGAGACGATCCCCATCATCGACGCCGGGTCGGCGCCCAGTTCGGACATCCGCAGCTGCTCATGCCTCATCTCTGACCTGTTTCCTCATGGCAGTCCGTCGACGTCGTCGATCCACCGGGCCCCGCAGCCTAGTGAGCCCTCTTCCTCCTGGACAGCGGTCGTCCTCAACAGTCCGCGCACGGCCCCGCGTCCAGCTACCCGACGAGAGTCGGGGGCGCCGTCGGAATCGCCCGACGACCGTCTGCTGTGAGTCCAACACGGCCGGGTCACAATCGAGGCTCCGAGGTCGGATCAGCAGAGATCGCGTCGACCGTCGGGCACAAAGTCCCATCCCCGCGACGGAACAGGAGCTCAATTCATGCCCGTTATCGACCCGACTCGCACATGGGCGCCGCTTGAGGAACGTCTTGCAATCACGACGGACGAACGGCACCGGGTGGTACTGAAAGCTGTCATCGAACATATGAAGGCCGAGGCGGCAGCGGACCTCGACCGGCTGATGGCGACCCTGAGCCCCACCCCCGCGTACCACTTCTGGTCCGGGGGAAACGACGTCGGACCGAAAGGCACCGACGGTGTGCGAACGTTCTACTCGGACTTCGTCGCGTCCCGGAGCAACGTCCTTGAATACGCCCTCGACCGGCTGGTTCTCGACGATCACTGCCTGGTGACCGAGGGATTCCTGAGGCAGCTCTATCCCGGCTCGTACGCGGCGCAGCTTGGATTCCCGGTCGACGACGAATCCGCCGACTACCTCATCGTGCACCGCCAGCTGCTGCTGTGGCCGGTCGACGAGAACGGATTGATTCAGGGCGAGGATTCCTACAGCACGGGGCCGGCGAGCATCACGAAGCTGTCGCCCGAGGAGCTCCCGCAGCAGTACGTCGATCTCGTTCGGTAGGTGTTTTGAACGTCGGCTGCAAGTCAGTGCGGGGCATTGCGTCGACGGTTCCGGCGGATGCGCCGGAACCGTCGCAACCGTCGACGCCTTGCGCGTCGGGCTGTGCCGGCTCGCGTCGGGCGGCAGACAGGTGGTGTGACGGACCGCGGCGAGCCGGATGCCGGCGACGAGGACGAGGCCTTGCCCGAGCTGTGCGTTCTGTGCGGTGTGGTGGTGGCGGACAGCACCGAGTGGTATTCCGTCCCGGACTTGTCGGTCGTCCACGCCGTCGACCCACGGCTCGACGGTTCTCCAGACACTCGGAGGTCTCGTTCAGGCGCCGGTAGAGCGGCGGCAGACGAGAGAAGAGTTCCTCCGATGGAGTCGCGTATCTCGCGCACACGCTGCAAGTCGGCGAAGGCGCCGTACCAGGCGCAGCGCAGTCACTCGATGGGTGCCGACCGGCAATGGAGACGGCTTCTGGCAGGCGAACGTCTCCTCGGCCCAGGACTTCCTGAGCTGGTACGAACGCCGGCTCGACCACATGCGGGACGGTAAGGACAACCCCGCGCTGGGCCTCACTTCTCCGTCGACCGTCGCAAGCGCCCTTCGGGGCTCCCGGGTCACTGCCGGGAGAACTCGGTGGCCGTACGCCGCAGAGGGCTGAGGGGACAGGACGCGGAACCGGGTTCCTCGGCGCCGCGTTGAGCCCGGCCCGCTCGGTCCTCGAACCGGGCGGCAGCGATCCGGCCCTGAGCCTGGAAGGCGCGCCTGTGGACCACGCTTCCCCGGGATCGTCGGCGCGGGCGAGAGGCCCGGCGTCCGGGCGGTGCGGACCCGCTGCGGGACCAGCGTCACCGGTGCGGGTCGCGGCCTCGTCAGTCGGCGGCGATGATTGCCGCGCCGAGCGCCGCGATGGAGTCGGCGAGTTGATCCATCCATGCTGAGACGGGCTTGCCGCCTTCGGACTGCAGGGCGACGAACGCGCCGTCGTAGCCGGCCATTCCGAAGGGGGCGAGGGCCTCCGCGATCTTGTCGGCGGTCTCTTCGCCCGCGCTCTGGAAGGACGAACGGATCATGTGCGCCATGTAGGCGCGCCCCTCGTCGCGGACCGCGATCACGGTCTGCAGGGCCTCGGGCGCCTCTGCCGCCTCGCGGCTCATCACCAGCACGAGCAGCAGGCGCAGGAACTCCTCGCCGTTCTCCATGACGTCGCCGGTCCGGCGCAGGTACCAGCGGAGCCGCTCGCGGGGGGTGCCGTCCTTCGGGGGGTTGCGATGGGCTTCGCGCATGGCGTCGAAGAAGCCGTGCGCGCCCTGTTCCATGACGGCCGAGAGCAGTCCCGCCTTGGATTCGAAGTGGTGGTAGAAGGCGCTCTTCGGCAGGCCGGTCTCCTTGGCGAGAGCCGACATCGAGGTTCCGGCATAGCCGCGTACGGACATCACGCGGGCGGCCGCGTCAAGGATCTCCTGCCGTGACCGGCGGCCGCGGCGGTTGGTGCGTGTCTCCGGCGCGGGCGGCTCGATCATCTCCACGTTCCGGAGTGTAGGCGACGCACGGGTGCGCTTCCCACCAGGGCCGATCACCGGGTCCCGCCACCGGGACCGGGTCTCGGTCATGCGGGAAATCCCTGTCCGGAATCTCTTGACGGGCTGCGGAGGGGCGCTGCTACCTTCAAAATGTACCGACCGATCGGTCCAAAACTTTCTGCCTTTGCGTTCGAGCCTGACCCACGGAGCCAGCGCATGACCAAGAGATACGACGCGGATGTCGCGATTGTCGGCTACGGCCCGACCGGTGTGATCGCCGCACTCACCCTTGCCAGATACGGCGTCTCCGCCGTCGCGTTCGAACGGGACCGGGACATCTACCCCCGGGCACGTGCCGTGACGGTCAACGACTGGACGATGCGGATCTTCCAGGACCTCGGCATCGACGAGCGGATCGACAAAGTGATCGACCCGCAGCGGGCCCTGCGCTGGATGACCTACGACCGCACGGAGATCATGCGGATCGAGCACCCGGCGTCCACCCTGGGCCGCACTCCGCGCTTCTACAACATCTACCAGCCGACGATGGAGGCCGAACTGCGCGCGGCCGTCCAGGAGCGGTACGACGACCTGGTCACCGTCCACTACGGCGACGAGGTCACCGGCATCGAGCAGGACACCGACGGCGTCACCGTCACCTCGACCGCCGACGGAGCGACCCGCACCACCCGCGCCCGGTACGCGATCGGCGCCGACGGCGGCAGCAGCGCCACCCGCGGCCGGATCGGCTGCAATCTGCTGGGCGACACCGACGACGTCACCTGGGTGGTCGTCGACTGTCACGTCAAGCGCTGGTGGCCCGACCGCGACTTCCTGACCTTCTGGTCCGACAAGGAGCGCCCGGTCGTCGACATCGCCCTGTCCGCGGGCAACCACCGGTGGGAGATCCCGCTCAAGCCCGACGAGACCCCGGCGGACTACCCCACGAGCGCCGAGATATGGCCTCTGCTCAAGGCGCTCGGCGTTTCCGAGGACGATGTCGAGATCCACCAGCACGCCTTCTACCAGCACCACGTCCGGATGGCCGACACCTTCCGCCGGGGACGGGTGTTCCTGGCCGGGGACGCGGCCCACCTGATGCCGCCGTGGGCCGGCGCCGGCATGCAGACCGGCATGCGCGACGCTCACAACCTGGGCTGGAAACTCGCCCGCGTGCTCAAGGGCGAGCTGCCCGAGAGCTGGCTGGACACCTACGAGGCGGAGCGGCGCCCCAACGCCGTCTTCTACACCGGCCTCGCGGTCGGCCTCGGCCGGGTGATCAAGCAGGAGGTCTCCGAGGAGGAGCAGGCCGCGATGAACGCGGTGCCCGAGAACACGGTCACCCCGTTCGAGCCGCCGCTCACCGCTCCGCCGGTACTGGCGGGTGGCTGGATCCGTGGCGAGAGCGGTGACGCCAGCGTCATCGGTCGCATGATCCCGCAGCCGATCACCGGTGACACCGCCGGCCGGATGGCCCGCCTGGACGATCACCTCGGCCACCACTTCGTGCTGCTCGGCGACGACGTCGACCCGGCGACGCTGCTGTCGGCCGAGGAGAAGGCCGGCTGGGACGAGCTCGGGGCCCACTACCGCGCGGTACGCCCGAAGACCTCGCACACCCAGGGGCCGGACGAACTGGTCGACCTGGACGAGGTCGTCCTGCCCTGGATGCGCCGGTACGGCGCCCGTGTCATCGCGGTCCGTCCGGACAGGTTCGTCGCCGCCGCCGACACCCACGGCCTCGCCGTCCCCGCCGTCTGACAGCGGGCCGTAACCCCACCACCCCGCGCAAAAGCCCGCGCAGAAGCGGGCGAAACGTCTGCCGAGAAGGAGAAGGACTTGTCTGGTGTCAAGGAGCTCGGATACGTCGTCTACGAGGTGAGCAGCCTCGCCGACTGGGAGCACTTCGGTGTCACCCTGCTCGGCATGCAGCTCGGCGAGAAGACCGGGAACGGGTTCACGCTGCGTACCGACGAGAAGGCCCACCGCTGGGTCGTCAACGAGGGCCCGGCCGACGACCTGGTGGCCACCGGTTACGAGGTCGAGGACGCGCAGGCGCTCGACGCGCTGGCCGAGAGGCTGCGTGCGGCCGGCGTCGAGGTCACCGAGGGCGACGAGGCTCTCTCCGCCGCCCGCAAGGTGGACCGGATCTTCGTCACCGCCGACCCGATGGGCAACCGGATCGAGCTGGTCGACGGCCTGGCCGACGCCGCCACGCCGTTCGAGTCCGCGTCGCTGCTCGGCGGCTTCGTCACCGGTGCCGGCGGCGCAGGCCACCAGGTGCTGCTGGCCCACGGCGTCTCCCGGGAGACCTACCTGGGCTTCTACCTCGACCTGCTCGGCTTCAAGATCAGCGACATCATCGTCGAGGAGCTCGCCCCGGGCGTCGTCGCCGACCTGATCTTCCTGCACTGCAACGGCCGCCACCACACCGTCGCCTTCGGCGACCTGCCGTCGCCGAAGAAGACCCATCACTTCATGGTCGAGGTCACCGACATCCGCGACGTCGGCCTGGCCTACGACCGGTGCATGGACGCCAAGCAGCCGTTCGAGATGACGCTCGGCATGCACCCGAACGACCACATGTTCAGCTTCTACGTCCTCACGCCGTCCGGCTTCAGCATCGAGTACGGCTGGGGCGGGCTGATCATCGACGACGAGACCTGGGAGGTGAAGACGCTCGACCGGCTGCACAGCTGGGGCCACCGACCCCCGGGCATCGTCGCCGGCCTGCTCGCCGCCGCGCCGAACCCGATGGGAGAGAACCACTGATGAGCATCGACCCGCAGGACATCGCCCGCATCGTCGAGACCGCCGACTGGAAGCTCCGCTACTACGAGGCGGGCTCCGGCCACCCGGTCATCCTGCTGCACGGCAGCGGCCCGGGCGCCACCGGCTGGAGCAACTTCTCCGGCAACATCGAGGCCCTGGCCGAGCACTTCCACGTGTACGCGGTCGACATGCCCGGCTGGGGCGAGTCGGACGCCGCCACGGTCGACCGGCTCGACCACGTCGAGGCCGCGATCCAGTTCATGGACGCCCTCGACATCGACAAGGCCGCCTTCGTCGGCAACTCGATGGGCGGCCAGACCGCGATCCGCCTCGCCACCGAGCACCCCGAGCGGATCTCCCACCTGGTCACCATGGGCCCGCCGGTCGGCATGCGGCTGCCGACCCTCTTCGGCGCCGGTGACGGCCCGTCCGAGGGCCTCAAGGTCCTGATCGAGGCCTACCGCGACGCCAGTGCGGAGAACATGCGCCGGCTCGTCGAGATCATGGTCTACGACAAGGCCCGGTTCGCCACCCCCGAGCTGTGCCAGGCCCGTTCGGACGCCGCGCTCGCCCGCCCGGAGCACCTGCGCAACTACGTGGAGGGCCTGCCCCAGGGCGCCCCGCTGCCGAAGTGGGTCAAGCCGGATCTGCTGCCGACGATCCAGGTGCCGACCCTGCTGATCCACGGCCGCGACGACCGCGTCGTCTCCTACGAGACCTCGCTGTTCCTGCTGGCGAACATCCCGAACAGCCGCCTGTTGGTGCTCAACCACTGCGGCCACTGGGCGATGATCGAGCACGCCGACGAGTTCAACCGGCTGGTCACCGACTTCGTCGCCAACAACTGAGCAACGGGCCGAACGGCCGAGAAGGGCCTGTACGACACCGCCGCGCCGGCGGCGTCGTACAGGCCCGCCCGCTTGTCAGGAGCTCTCCTCTGCTTGTCAGGAGCTCTCCTCTGCGAGGTCCTGCTCAAGGGCGTGCGCCGCCGCGTCCAGGGTGGCGACCAGAGACCGCAGGCGGTGCGGGTCGTAGCGCACGCTGGGCAGCGACACCGACAGACCGGCCAGCGCGGTGCCGTCCCGGTCGCGCACCGGTACGCCGACGGCGACCAGACCTCGTTCGGACCGCCCCCGGTTGACGGCGAACCCGTTGCGCCGCAACCGCCGCAGCTCCGCCCGCAACCGGTCGGGATCCGGGCGGTCGGACGGACGCTCCCGGGACCGCTCGGCATACACCTCGTCCAACTCCTCGTCAGAGAGCTCGGCGAGCAGCAGCAGCCCCGCCGTGGTGCGGTGGGCCGGGAACACCATGCCCTCCCGGGAGCCGACCCGAAGCGCCTGCCGGCACTCCACGCTGGCGATGAACCGCACGGTGTCCCCGGTGCGCACGATCAGGTTCGCCGTCTCGTCCAGCAGGTCGACGACGCGTTGCAGATGCGGGAGGGCCGCGGCCCGCAGCCGTGAGACCAGGGACTGGGAGTGCGAGGCGAGTTCCAGCACCGGGCCCGCGCGGTAGACGCGGTCCTCGCCCTGGACGGCGAAGTCCCGGTACACCAGCATCGCCAGGATCCGGTGCGCGGTCGACCTCGCGACGCCCAGCCGTTCGGCGATCTGCGACACGCTCGCGCCGCCCTCCAACTGCAGGATGGTCGCCGCCCGCAGTGCGTGGTCCACGCTGGCGATGGGGTAGGGCGGCGGGGTCTTGAGCGGCTTGTCCATGGCGTGCTCCCCGTGGTTGTTCTGCTCTACAGAATCTACATGTTCTCCAGAGGGAAACGGCGCACGCTTGCGCTTGTGACTCACTCCTCCCTCGCCCACGACACCACCTCGGGCTCTCCCGTGCGGCTGCAGGCCGTCTCCGCAAAGGGGCAGCCCGAGGTCACCCCGGCTCTCACGGAGCTGTACCGGGGCTTCGAACAGGAACTGCTCGTCCCGCTGTGGACCGAGATCGGCGACCTGATGCCGGCCCATCCGCGCTCGCGCGCCGTACCGCACCTGTGGCGCTGGGAACGGTTGCGGGAACTGGCCGCACAGGCCGGCGACCTCGTGCCGGTCGGCCGCGGCGGCGAGCGACGGGCCATCGCACTGGCCAACCCCTCCCTGGGCGGGCGGCCCTTCGCCACCCCGACGCTGTGGGCGGCGATCCAGTACCTGATGCCCGGTGAGGACGCCCCCGAGCACCGGCACACCCAGCACGCCTTCCGCTTCGTCGTCGAGGGCTCGGGCGTGTGGACGGTCGTCGGCGGCGATCCGGTGCCGATGAACCGCGGCGACTTCCTCCCGCAGGCCGGCTGGAACTGGCACGCCCACCACAACGCCACCTCCGAACCGATGGCCTGGATCGACGGCCTGGACATCCCGTTCCAGTACGTCACCGAGGCGCAGTTCTTCGAGTTCGGCCGCGACGAAAGCAGCGACGCCGAGCGGATCACCCCCGAGCGGTCGCGCTCCGAGCGTCTGTGGGGCCACCCCGGCCTGCGCCCGCTGTCGGCCGCCCCGGCCACCCCGGGCAGCCCGCTGCTGTCGTACAAGTGGGAGTACACCGACGCCGCCCTGCGCGACCAACTCCTGCTGGAGAAGGAGGGGTTCGGCGGCACCGTCGAGACCGGCCACGCCGCGGTGCGCTACGCCAACCCGCACGACGGCTCCGACGTGCTGCCGACCGTCCGCGCCGAGTTCCACCGCATCGCCCGCGGCGCCGAGACCGCGCCCGTGCGCGAGACCGGCTCCTCCGTCTACCAGGTCTTCGACGGCGCCGGTGTGGTGACCGTCGGGGAGAAGTCCTGGACGGTGACCCGTGGCGACCTGTTCGTCGTCCCGTCCTGGGAGCCGTTCTCCGCCCGGTCCGAGGCCGGTACGACCGACTCCGACTCCGGCGCCCTCGACCTCTTCCGCTTCTCCGACGCACCCGTCTTCGAGGCGCTCAAGCTCCACCGCACCCAGAAGGACGCCTGACCATGAAGCTCGCCACCCTCCGCACCGCCGCCGGCACCCGGGCGGTCCGCCTCGACGGCGACCTCCTGGTCGACCTCGGGTACGCCGACCTGGGGGAACTGTTCGCCGCGGCCGACTGGCAGGCCGAGGCCGCCGCCGCCTCCGGTACCACCTACCCGGTCGAGGGCGCGGACTTCGCGCCGGTCGTCCCCCGCCCGTCCAAGGTGGTCTGCGTCGGCCACAACTACACGAACCACATCAAGGAGATGGGCCGGGAGCTGCCGAGCTACCCGACCCTCTTCCCGAAGTTCGCCGAGACCCTGCTGGGCGCGGGCGACGACATCGTCAAGCCGGCCGAGACCGACGCGCTCGACTGGGAGGTCGAGCTGGCCGTCGTGATCGGCGAGAAGGTGCGCCGCGCCGACGAGCGGCAGGCCGCCGACGCCATCGCCGGCTTCACCGTCATGAACGACATCTCGGTGCGCGACTGGCAGTTCCGCACCATCGAGTGGACCCAGGGCAAGATCTGGGAGGCCTCCACCCCGGTCGGCCCCTACGTCGTCACCCCCGACGAGGTCGGCGGCGTGCGCCCCTCGCTCGAGGTGAAGACGGTCGTCGACGGCCAGGTCATGCAGCAGGACGACACCGGCACGCTGCTGTTCGATCCGGTCTTCCTGGTCCAGTACATCTCCACCGTCATCACCCTGAACCCGGGCGACATCATCGCCACCGGCACCCCGGCCGGCGTCGGCAACGCCCGCGACCCCAAGGTCTTCCTGCTCCCCGGCCAGACCGTGGTCACCGAGATCGCCGGCCTCGGGGCCTGCACCAACAAGGTGGTCGAAGCGTGACGGACACCGCACGGACCTTCGCCGACGCCCGTCGGTGGGCCCTGATCGGCGCCGAACTGACCTTTGATGCCGTCGCCGGGCTCGACGACGCCGGCTACGCCGCGCCCAGCGCGCTGCCCGGCTGGACCCGTGCCCACGTCGCCGCGCATGTCGCCGCCAACGCCGAGGCCCTGTCCAACCTGGTCCACTGGGCCGCCACCGGCGAGCCCACCCCGATGTACGCCTCGCCCGCGGAACGCGCCGCCGGCATCGTACGCGGCCGCGCTCTGCCGGCCGGCCGGCTGACCGCCTGGCTGCGCCGCTCCGCGGACGCGCTGGAGGCGCGGATGGACGAGCTCGGCGAGGAACAGTGGCGGCACGAGGTCGTCACCGCCCAGGGCCGGACCGTCCCCGCCACCGAACTGCCCTGGATGCGCTCCCGCGAGGTGTGCGTCCACGCCGTCGACCTGCTGACCGGCCTCTCCTTCGCCGACCTGCCGGCCGGCTTCCTCGCCGCCCTGTGCGACGACGTCGCCGGCAAGCGTGCCGCGGCCCCCGGCCCGGCCGTGACCCTGCGGGCCTCGGCCACCGGCGCCACCTGGGAACTGCCGGGCGACGGCGAGCCCGTCCCGGTCACCGGCGAACTGCACGACATCGCGGCCTACCTCACCGGACGCCACACCGACCTGCGCACCGCGGACGGCTCCCCCGCCCCCGCGCTGGGCGCCTGGCTCTGATCCGGGGCCTGCCCCACTGAAGGAACAGCACATGAACACAGAACCCACCCCTGCCGGACAGCCCGACGTCCTGGTGGTCGGCGGCGGCATCGGCGGCCTCAGCACCGCCTACGCCCTGTCCCGCCAGGGACTGCGCGTACGCGTCCTCGAACAGGCCCCGGAGTACGGTGAGGTCGGCGCCGGCCTGCAGATCGCCCCCAACTGCACCCGTATCCTCGCCGAGTACGGCCTGCTCGACGAGGCCAAGTCGCTGGGCGTCGTCCCGGAGAACATGGTGATGCGGGACGCGCTCGACTCTCAGGTGCTGACCCGGCTCGACCTGCGCGACCTCGAACGCCGCTACGGCTTCCCGTACATGGTCATCCACCGCAGCGACCTGCACGGCATCTTCCTGCGCGCCTGCGAGCGCGCCGGTGTCGAGCTGCTGAACGACCAGGTCGTCGTCGGCTACGAGAACGTCGACGGCGGTGCCCAAGTGCGTCTCGAGGACGGACGGGTGGAGTCCGCTCCGCTGGTCATCGCCGCCGACGGACTGAACTCAGTGGCCCGCCGTCAGCTGATCGGCGACGACGTGGTCAGCTCCTCCTACGTCGCCTACCGCGCCGCCGTCCCGATGGAGCAGGTCACGGACAACGGCATCGCGGAGAAGGACGTCACCGTCTACGTCGGCCCCCACCGCCACTTCGTCCAGTACGCCCTGCGCGGCGGCGAGATGTTCAACCAGGTCGCGGTGTTCGAGTCGCCCAAGGCCCTCGCCGGCCAGGAGGACTGGGGCACCCCGGACGAGCTGGACGCGGCCTTCGAGGGCAGCTGTGACACCGTGCGCAAGGGCATCCCGCTGATGTGGCGGGACCGCTGGTGGCGGATGTTCGACCGCGACCCGATCGAGACCTGGGTGCACGGCCGGATCGTCCTGCTCGGCGACGCCGCGCACCCGCCGCTCCAGTACATGGCGCAGGGCGCGATCATGGCGATCGAGGACGGCTGGGTGCTCGCCCGGCACTACGCCCGGCCGGCCGAGGCCGCCCCGGCGGGCGTCGAGCCGGAGTGGGACGGCGCGCTGGCCGCCTACGAGGCGGTCCGGGTGGAGCACTGCCGCCGGGTGCAGACGACGGCCCGTGCCTGGGGCCGGCTGTGGCATCTCGACGGGGAGGCCCGGCTCCAGCGCAACGCGATCATGCGGGCGCGGGACATCTACGACTACGCCTTCACCGACTGGGTGTACGGTCCGACCGCGCTGACGCCGGACGAGGAGCCCGAGATGTTCACGCCGATCCCGCTCTCCTCGGCGGCCGTCGAGGAGCCGGCGGCCTGACCACCCGCGTGCCCCGAACCGGGCCGGGTGTGACGCGATCGGCGTCACACCCGGCCCCGGCGTTTCAGGGGCGCCGGCGGGCGAGGGTGGAGCCGAGGGCCGTGGCCGCGGCGCGCACGGCGTTCGCATGGGATTCGGGGCGGAAACGTCCGACCGGGCCGGTCACGCTGATGGCGGCGACCACTGTCCGGCCGTCGGGGGTGAGGACCGGCGCGGCGACGCAGAGCAGGCCCGGTGTGGACTCCTCGATCTCGTAGGCGATGCCTGTCTCGACCGCGTTCACGAGCTGCCGGCGCAGCAGGCCCGGGGCGATCACGGTGTGCGGCGTGCGGCGTTCGAGCGGGGCGGTCAGCACGGCGGCCTGCTCGTCCTCGCCGGCGTGGGCCAGCAGCACCTTGCCGATCGCCGTGCAGTGGACCGGCATCCGTCCGCCGGTGCGGGAGGGCGCCTTGGCCTGGCGGTGTCCGCCGATCTTGGCGAGGTAGACGACCTCATGGCCCTCGAGCACGCCGAGGTGCACCGTCTCGTGGGTGCGTTCGTACAGATCCTGCAGAAACGGCATCGCCAGCTCCAGCAGGGTGCGTTCGGTGGCGGCGCGCAGACCGAGCTCGAAGAGGCCCCCGGAGAGCCGGTAGCCGTGGTCGGTCTTGTCGAGCAGCCGGTGGTGGACCAGGTCCCCCGCCACACGATGGACGGTGCCCTTCGCCAGACCGGTACGCCGCACCAACTCGGCGAGAGGCAGCACGGAATCGGCCGGGCCGAACGCGCGCAGGATCGCCAGTGCCTTGCCCAGGACGGTGTCGCTGTCCTTCATGGAGAAGAGCGTACCGCTGAGTGGAACGCCGTCGTGGAGCTCGAGCGCCCCATGCCGCAGATTGGACGACATGCCCCAGAACCACACCACTGTCGGCACCGACCGCATCGCCGCAGCAGCGGCCCGGCTCCGCGAGGCCGCTGCCACCGGCATCCCCGCCGCCCCCGTGCGCGATCTCATCGGGCGCGACGACGTCGAGGCCGCGTACGCCGTGCAGCAGCGGCTCGCCGCCGAGCGGATCGAGGCCGGTGCCACGGTCGTCGGCCGGAAGATCGGCCTCACCTCCGCGGCCGTGCAGCAGCAGCTCGGCGTCGACCAGCCCGACCTCGGCTTCCTCTTCGACGACATGGAGTACGCCGACGGCTCGGTCGTCCCTGGCGACGCGATCCTCCAGCCGCGGGTCGAGGCCGAGATCGCCTTCGTGCTGGGGGCCGACCTGGCCGAGGGACCGCTCGACGACGCCCAGGTGCGCGAAGCCATCGACCACGCCGTCGCCGCGATCGAGATCTGCGGCAGCCGGGTGGCCGACTGGGACATCAGCTTCGGTGACACGGTCGCCGACAACGCCTCGGCCGGCGGTTACGTCCTCGGCGCGCAGCGCGTCCCGCTCACCGGTTTCGACGCCGTCGCGGCCGAGATGGCCATGACCGTCGACGGAAAGACCGTCTCCACCGGCAGCGGCGCCGCCTGCCTCGGCGACCCGGTGGGCGCCGTCGTCTGGCTCGCCCGCCAGGCCCGCGAACTGGGCGAGCCGCTCCGCGCGGGCCAGGTCATCCTCTCCGGTGCCCTCGGCCCCATGCGTCCCGTGACGCCGGGCGCCGCCGTCCACGCCACCGTCACCGGCCTCGGCACGGTGTCGGTCAACTTCTCCGCTTCTCCTCGTAAGGAACGACGATGAGCAAGACCAAGGTCGCCATCATCGGGTCGGGCAATATCGGCACCGACCTGATGATCAAGATCATGCGCACCGCGCAGCACCTCGAGATGGGGGTCATGGTCGGTATCGACCCGGCCTCCGACGGTCTGGCCCGCGCCGCGCGCCTCGGGTTCGAGACCACCGCCGAGGGCGTGGACGGGCTGCTGAAGTCGCCGCTGATCGACGAGATCGGCATCGTCTTCGACGCCACCTCCGCCGGTGCGCACACGTACAACGACGAGAAGCTGCGCCCGCTCGGCATCCGCATGATCGACCTGACGCCGGCCGCGATCGGTCCGTACGTCATCCCGGCGGTCAACCTCGAGGAGCACCTCGACGCGCCGAACGTCAACATGGTCACCTGCGGTGGCCAGGCGACGATCCCGGTCGTGGCCTCGATCAGCCGGGTCGTCCCGGTGGCGTACGCGGAGATCATCGCCTCGATCGCCGCCAGGTCGGCCGGACCCGGCACCCGGGCCAACATCGACGAGTTCACCGAGACGACCTCCTCGGCGATCGTGCGGGTCGGTGGCGCCCAGCGGGGCAAGGCGATCATCATCCTCAACCCGGCCGAGCCGCCGCTGATGATGCGTGACACGGTCTTCGCGCTGGTCACCCTGGACGAGGGCGAGGACGGCGAGACCGTGAAGGCGCAGATCACCGAGTCGGTCCGCAAGATGGTCGCCGAGGTCTCGGCGTACGTCCCGGGCTACCGGATGGTCCAGGACGTCCAGATCACCGAGATCCCGGCCGACCAGCCCGTCGAGACGCTGCTGGCGGACGACGCGACCGCACGACCGACCCACCAGGTGTCGGTCTTCCTCAGGGTCGAGGGCGCGGGCATGTACCTCCCGGCGTACGCCGGGAACCTCGACATCATGACCTCGGCCGCGGTGCAGATGGCCGAGAAGATCGCCGCCGCGAAGGAGGCCGCGAAGTGAGCACCCCGATCTTCGTCCAGGATGTCACCCTCCGCGACGGGATGCACGCCGTCCGGCACCGCATCACGACCGAGGACGTCAAGCGCATCGTCGTGGCCCTGGAGGAGGCCGGCGTCGACGCGATCGAGGTCGCCCACGGTGACGGCCTCGCCGGCGGCTCGCTCAACTACGGTCCGGGCTCGAACACCGACTGGGAGTGGATCGAGGCCGCCGCCTCGGTCCTGAAGAACGCCCGCCTCACCACGCTGCTGCTGCCGGGTGTGGGCACCGTCCACGAGTTGAAGCACGCCTACGACCTCGGCGTCCGCTCGGTGCGGGTGGCCACCCACTGCACCGAGGCCGACATCTCCGCGCAACACATCGCCGCCGCCCGTGAGCTGGGCATGGACGTCTCCGGCTTCCTGATGCTCTCCCACATGGCCGAGCCCGAACAGCTCGCGGAGCAGGCAAAGTTGATGGAGTCCTACGGCGCCCAGTGCGTCTACGTCACCGACTCCGGCGGCCGGCTGACGATGAACGACGTCGCCGCCCGGGTGCGCGCCTACCGCGACATTCTCGACCCGGCAACAGAGATCGGCATCCACGCCCACGAGAACCTCTCGCTCTCCGTCGCCAACTCGGTGGTCGCGGTCGAGAACGGCGTCTACCGCGTCGACGCCTCGCTCGCCGGACACGGAGCGGGCGCGGGCAACTGCCCCATCGAGGCCTTCGTCGCCGTGGCGAACCTGTCGGGTTTCAAGCACAACTGCGACCTGTTCAAACTGCAGGACGCCGCCGACGGCATCGTCCGCCCCCTGCAGGACCGCCCGGTCCGGGTCGACCGCGAAACCCTCACGCTGGGCTACGCGGGTGTGTATTCCAGCTTCCTGCGGCACGCGGAGACCGCCGCGCAGCGGTACGAAGTCGACGTGCGGGACATCTTGATGGAATGCGGCCGGCGACGACTGGTCGGCGGCCAGGAGGACATGATCGTCGACATCGCCCTCGGCCTGGCGGCCGGCCGCTGAGGTCTGCGACGGTCGGTCGGTTCACGGCCGGCTCCGTCGCCGTGAACCGACCGACCGGGATCGGGAGTCGCTCATCGCGGCGACAGTGAAGCGAGGTCAGACCGTCACGGCGAATCGGACGGCCCGTCTTGGCCTCTCCTCTCCTCCTCGCAGGGCCGTCGCCAAGGCCGTGACGGACACTCGCACCAGCCGGGCCGGTGCGAAGCTCTGCGTCGTGCGCGCTGCCCACGTCGCGGCCCTGCGGCATCGACGGGCCCCGGCTGCCGGGTTCCGTCGCGCCGCACGGTTGTGAGAGCAGCCGCAGGGCCGGTCCGGGTGAGCCGAACACGGCCCGGGGGCAGGCACGACGAAGCTCCGGGCAGTCAGCGGGTGGACTTGGTCGTCACCCCGTCTGCCAGGAGCTTCATCGCTGCGCACTGCTGGGGCGCCTCACCTTGGAGGTGGCCCCGTGCGTGAGCCGTCTCCCGTGGTCGGCGGGATCAACAGGGGAAGGTGCCGCTGTAGACGGCATGCCCGTAGGAGGAGCTGCCGGAGCCGAAGCCGTAGATGCCGTCGTCGCTCCAGACCGCTTCGCGGAAGCCGTTGACGCAGGTCGACGTCGGCGCGATCGCGAAGCCCTCCAGGTTGTCGGTCGGCATGACGGCCGGGTTCGTGTAGGTCACGTCCGGAACGATCGCGCCACTGGCGTTGACCTTCATGAAGGTGTGCGTCTCGCCGCAGGTGTTGTCGCCACCAACAACACGGTCCCCAAGGACACGATCGCCGACGACGTGCGGTCGGCGGCGCACGGTGCACGCCGTCGGCTGGGCTCGCGGCGTCCTGGCACGCGCATGGCCTCGGCCACGGTGAGAGAGGAGTGGGGCGCGCGGAAGTCCCGGCAGGCGTGCAACGGATCATGCCGCCGCACACACGGTCGCTCAGGTGCTCACCGCGTCGGCGGCGGCGAGTGCGTCGGCGACCAGGTCGTCGGTGTCCTCCGTGCCCGCGGCCAGACGGACGAGGCCCAGCGGGACCGACTCGGCGATCTGTTCCTCGCTGAGCATCCCGCGCCACATGGACGCCGGGTGGACGGCCAGCGATTCCACGCCGCCGAGGCTGGCCGACCGGCGGGAGTAGCGCAGCTTGCCGAGGAAGGCGTCGGCCGTCTCGAATCCGCCGGCGAACTCGATGGCCAGCGCGCCGCCGAAGCCGCTCATCTGGTCGGCGGCCAGCTGGTGCTGCGGGTGGGTGGCCAGGCCGGGATAGTGCACCTTCGCCACGGCCGGGTGCTCGCTCAGCGCCTTGGCGAGCGCGAGGCCGTTGGCGTTGTGCCGCGGCACCCGCAGCGGCAGGGTGCGCATGCCCCGCAGCAGCAGCCATGCGTCGATGGGACCGAGCGTGGCACCGGTGAGCAGGCCGACGTCCCAGATCCGGTCCAGGAGTTCGGCCCGCCCGGCGATCACCCCGGCGGAGACGTCGGTATGACCGTTGAGGTACTTGGTCGCGCTGTGCCACACCAGATCGATGCCGAGGTCCGTCGGCCGCTGATTCAGTGGCGTGGCGAAGGTGTTGTCCGCCAGGGTGAGCACGTCGTGCGCGCGGGCGAGGTCCGCGACGGCCCGCAGGTCGGTGATCTGCAGCAGCGGATTGCTCGGTGATTCCACCAGGATCAGGCGGGTCTGCGGGGTCAGCGCCTTCGCGAACGCCTCCGGGTCGGTCTGGTCGACCAGGGTGGTCGACACCCCCAGGCGCGGCAGCAGGTTGAGCAGCACCGACGCCGTGCCCCCGTAGGTGGACTGCTGCCCGATGACGTGGTCACCGGTGGACACCAGAGCCAGTACGGCCGTGGTGACCGCGGCCATCCCGGACGCGGTGACCATGGCCGCCTCGGTGTTCTCCAGTTCCGCGACCACGGCGGCGACCTGCGCGTGATTCGGGTTGCCGAAGCGGGTGTAGAAGTCCTTGCCCCGCGGTTCGACGGCGCCCTGTGCGAACGTCTCCCCGTCCTCGGCCCAGAACGCCGCCGTCTGGTAGATGGGCGGTGCCACGGCCCGGCTGGGATGGACTTCGCGATCGGCGTGGACGGTGATGGTGCTGTTGCCCGGCATGGCTGCCCTTCCGTGGACCTCGGTATGACGCCATGAAGCGTCACCGACGGGCGCTCCGATGCGAACAGTTCCGAGCAATTTTGGCAGCAAATTGCGCGCAGGGCTGGCGTACGATTGTGGTATTCATGCCTCCGGAGCAATAATCTGCCGCCGTGAACGAGGTGGACCGGTCGATTCTGGCTGGGCTCGAAACAACTTCCACCTGCTCCAGGTCGAGGTCGCCGACCTGCCCGCCTACGAGGATTTCCACGCCGACCAGTTGGCCGCTCTGCCCGGCGTGGCCACGGTGACCGGCTACGTCACCATGAAGACACTCTCGCCCGACACCGCAGGACGCTCCCCTCCTGACCCAGGCGGTCCGGCGTACACACGGCGGCGGGCGGGTCAGACGGTGACGGCGCCGCGGATGCACACGGTGGCGGCGCCGCTGACCCAGACCGTGCCGTCCGCATCCGCGGTGACCTCGATGCTGGCGGCCCGGCCCAGCCTCGCGCCCTGGGAGACCCGGTAGGCGGAGGGTGCGGCGCCGCTGGACGTGAGCCACTGCCCCACGGCGGCGTTCATGCTGCCGCACGCCGGGTCCTCGGGCACGTCGGCGCCGGGGGCGAAGGTGCGCAACTCGAAGTCGTACTCGGATCCCTCGGGGTAGGCGCCGATCGCGCCGACCATCGCGGTCGGGATGAGGGCCAGGTCGGGTTCGAGCGCGAGAACCTCTTTGGCCGTGGCCAGCTGGAGCACGGCCCAGCCCGGTCCGTTGTCGACCCACTGGTGGGCCACGACCCGGTCAGTCGTGATGCCGAACGCGGTGACGACCTCGTTCAGATAGGTGTCATCGAGCGCGCCGTCGCGGACCCGAGGCGGCGCGGCGAAAGACAGCGTGTCCGTGCCACGGCGCACGGTGACCAGGCCGGCGGCGCACTCCTGGACGATGTGGTCGGCGTGGCGTGGCGTGCCGCCGCCGTCCAGCCAGGCGCGGGCGGAGCCGAGGGTGGGGTGCCCGGCGAACGGAAGCTCCCCTCCCGGGGTGAAGATCCGCAGCCGGTAGTCCGCTTCCGGGGCGGTGGGGGGCAGTACGAACGTGGTCTCGGACAGGTTCGTCCAGCGCGCCAGGCGCTGCATCTCCTCGTCGGTCAGGTCTGTCCCGTCCAGGACGACCGCGACCGGGTTGCCGCTGTAGGGAATCGTGGAGAACACGTCGACCTGTGCGAACGAGCGGGTGCGCGGCATGGTCATCGAAGGCCTCTCAGTAGCGGCTGCAGCGGATTTCGCGCGTCCCGCCTTCCGGCGGGACGCAGGTCCATCCCAACGGGAGTTCAAGCGATCGGAACAGGGCCAGTGACGGCAAAGTGGACCGATTAGCCGTGGCCTCAAGACGTGTCGGGCACCGCTTGCACCGCTGGGCACTTGCTGGGGTTCACCCGGGCGGCGGGCACAAGACGGCGGTGCCCCGGTGTGTCCACCGTCCCCCGCTCCACGTGATGGCCGGTGCCCCCGAGGTGCGGGGCACCGGGAATTGTGATTCGTGGCGGCCTCCTGCCTCAGCCGAAGTGGCGGATGCGGGCGGCGGTCGCGGGGGCGTAGGGCGTCCAGTCACTGGCCGTTCCGGAGGTGACGAACTCGGCGACGGCGGTGGCGAATTCGTGGCCCAGGGCGCGCTGGGTGTCGTCGGCCCCGACGAGGATGGGGCTGTCGGGGTAGGCGTCGAAGGTGTCGAAGAGGAAGGGCAGTTCGGCGCAGTGGGTGGCGCCCAGGGCGTACGGGTCCTCGGCGGGGGCGTAGTCGAACTGGTAGACGTAGGTGGTGTTGCCGCCGGCCGCGTGGTGGTCGGCAATCTCCAGTGAGCCGTTGCGGAAGAGGCCGTCGGTCTGCACCGAGGTGAAGATCTGCGCCGGTGTCCCCTGTGGGAGGCGGGCGGCGTGCTGCTGGTAGACGTCCAGGGAGGCCTGTCGGCCCGCCTGGGCGGTGAGCACGTCCAGGGCGGTGTCGGTGGTGAGGTTCTGGATGCGCGGGTCGAAGGCGAAGAAGGCCGTCGCCTCGTCTCGGGTGGTGCCGATCAGCAGCGCCTTGCCTTCCAAAGCGCCGTCCTTGAGCGCCTGTCGCCGGGTACGGGGCATGCCGGGGGCGCCGAGGACCGGGTACATCGGCGGTGCGGCGTTGCCCGGAGCCGCGAGTTGCGCGGAGAGGCGGCCGTAGGCGTCCAGCAACTGCTCGGCCGGCAGGGCACGCAGGGCCTTGGCGGGGTCGGTGCCGGCCGGGATGTCCAGCAGGCGCAGGTAGGCGTCGGCGTTCTCGGCGGCCTGGTGCGGATCCTGCGGGTCCAGGCCGAAGGGGCCGCTCTGCAGCAGCACCCGGGTGATGGATCCGTTCGTCGCGGGGTCGAGCGCGAGCGACAGGGCCGAGTACGCGCCGGCGGACTGCCCGCCGACGGTGACCGCACGCGGGTCGCCGCCGAAGGAGGCGATGTTGTTCCGCACCCAGCGCAGAACGGCGGCCTGGTCCTGGGGGCCGAGGTTGGCCGCGCCCATCTGCGGGAGGTAGAGGTAACCCAGCGGCCCCACACGGTAGTTGGCCGTGACGACCACGATGTCGCCCAGCGCGGCGAGGCGGCCGCCGTCGTACCAGTCCCAGCCGCCGGAGCCGCTGGTGAAACCGCCGCCGTGCCACCACACCAGGACCGGCCGGGCCACGCCGTCCTCCAGCGCCCGACGCGAAGTGAAGACGTTGACGGTCAGGCTGCCGTCCTCGTTCCAGTCCGGCACGCGCTGACCCTGCACCTTCTCCAGCCGGGAGGCCGCCTGCGGCACAGACGGTCCAGCCTGCGCCGCGTCCCGCACGTCCGTCCAGCCCGGGTGCGCCTGCGGCGCCGCGAACCGGAGCTCGCCGACCGGCGACGCGGCGTAAGGGATTCCCCGGAAGGAGACCGCCTCGCCCTCCGCGACTCCCCTGACCTTGCCCCGATCGGTGTCCACCACCGTGTGCGCGATACCGGTCATCGTGCTCACCTGCTCTCTCTCGCCTCGGTTGCTCTGAGACGTTTCTAAGCAGGAACGAGAATCTGAGCCAGAAAAGGCCATTCAAATCGAGGAAGAAAGACATGAGATATCGAACTATGGAGAAAGTACGCCATCAACTGGGTGGAAGGGGCAGGGGATCGCCGCCGCGTTACCGGTCGCCCCGCGCGCTTCCTGGCGCAGGGTCGGCCGCGTCCTGGGCATCTCGCAGCGCACCGTCGTACGCCATGCGGCACCGCCGTCCGGCGATGGCACGCTGCGGGCCACGGCCCTACGCGACCCCGTGCACTTCCCCGAACTGATTCCGCCGGCCCTGCGCATCCGTTGCCGGCCCAACCGGATCAGCGCCATCGCCGCCACCCTCTGGAGCGGCGGCCTGCTGACGGAGACCGAACCGACCAGCCTGCGGACCAACATGGCCGCGGCACCCACCCGGCCCGTCCCCCAGCCCCTCGACCACCAGCTGATCACCGCACTGATCGAGGACGGCCGAGCCTCCTACACCGACCTCGCGCCGCGCCGACACCACCACCGTCGCGCAACGCCACGGGAACCCGCGCGCACTCCACCGGACGTTGAAGGCCTCCTGCCGAACCGCACAGGGGGCTACCCGCCGGATACGGCACACGGGCCGGCCCCGAGGGACCGGCCCGTGCTGTCTTCACGCGAACGGGGGCACTAACTCTTCTTCAGCGTGAAGTTGCCGATCGTCGTGCCTCCCTTCTTGAGCTTCACCGTGGTGGTCACCGGCTTGTAGCCGTCCTTGGACACGATCACGGTGACCGGGTTGAGGCGGGTGTCGAACCACAGGGCGTAGGTGCCGTCCTTGGCCGTCCGCAGGGTGTAGCTCGTCGACGCGGCGTTGATCTGGACGGTCGCTCCGGCCAGCGGAGCGGTGCCGCCCTTGCCGTCCTCGCCGAGCACGGTGCCGGTGTACTTGCCCCAGTCCTTCGGCGGATTGACGTGCATCTTCACGTCGACGTCGGCGCCGGAGTACGGGGTGTCGGTCTGGACGGTCAGTGCCGCGGCGTAGTCGCCGGGCTGGGTGATCTCGTCGACCGTGGCGTCCAGGCTGACGGTGATCGTGGTGCTCTCCCCGGGCTGGAGCGTCACCTTCTGCTGGGAGGTGGACAGCCAGCTGACGTCCGAGGAGCCGGTCTGGTCGTAGCCGGGCAGCACCTCGACGGTGGCCACCGGCGGCGTGAAGCTGCCACCGGGGTTGCCGCCGACCTTGTAGAAGCCGGGGGCGCTGCCACTGCGGTAGACGGAGTTGTTGGCGTTGGGCAGGGCGGTCCAGTTCCCGGTGCCCGGGTCGAAGGCGAAGCCCTGGTTGGTGATGGCGCTGCTGTTGTTGGTGACACCGGACGAGACCAGCAGCAGGCCGTTGGCCGCGGTGTACGCCGAGCCCCACAGGTCGATGGGCAGGTCGGCCACGGCCGACCACGCGTCGGCTGCCGGGTCGTAGACGTAGGCGTGCTTCACCGAGCCCGAGGCGTTGCTGCCGCCGGCGCAGTAGAGCTTGCCGTCGATGCCTCCGCAGGCCTGCCAGGAGATCGACTCCGGGTAGGAGGCGAGCTGTGACCAGCTGTCGGACGACGGGTCGTAGACGGTGACGTCCGTGGTGCCGCAGGCGCTTGCGGTGCAGCCGCCGACGACGTACAGCTTGCCGCCGAGGACCGCGCTGCCCGAACCGGCGTACGGCTTGGGCGAGGACGCCTTGGTGGACCAGCTGTTCGAGGCCGGGTCGTAGACCTCCAGCTTGGAGTCCGGGCTGCCGCTGGCACCCCAGCCGCCGACCGCGTACAGCTTGCCGCCGATGAAGCCGTGAGCCGGGTTGCCCTCACGGGTGTCGGCCGCGGAGGCCAGCTTGGACCAGGAGCCGCTGTCGGGGTCGTAGGCGTACAGCGCGTTGGTGTCTGCGCTGCCGGTGTAGCCGAAGGCGGAGTAGACCTTGCCGCCGTCGACGGCGACCGCGCTGTCCTGCAGGGTGGTCGGCAGGTTCGCCACCGGCTGCCAGGCGTCGCCGGCCGCGTTGGCCACTGCGGCCGGCTCCTTCTTGCCGTCGTCCTTCTTGGCCATGGAGAGCGGGGAGTAGTCGCCCTTCACCAGGTTGAGCGGCGCGCCGCCCTTGGACTGCATCGTGAAGCCACCCGGCTGCTCACCCAGGGTGAGGCCGGCGGGCGCCCCGCCCGTGTTCTTCACCGTCAGGTCCTGGGTGCCCTTCGTGCCCCACTCGAGCGTCTTGGCGACCGAGCCGGGGGTGAACGCCAGCTTGCCGGCCTTGAGGCTGAAGGTCGCCTTGTTGGTGGTGTCCGCCACCACGTCGACGGTCTTGGCCTGGTCGCCGTACTTCGCCTTGGAGGCGGTGTAGGTGTGGCTGCCGGTGTTGGGGGTGAACATCCAGTAGAAACCGCCGCCGAGCGCCGGGTCGTCCGGGGTGGCGGACGTGGTGGCCTTGTCCTGCGATGCGTCGGCGTTGACGACGATGGCGCCGACGACGCCCTCGCCGGTGTTGGCGTCGCTCACGGTACCGGCGACCAGACCGCCGTTGACGGGCTCGTAGGTCCGCTTGCCGACGAACACGTTGTCGAGCTCCCACCAGTAGCCCCACGTGCCCGTGAAGTGGAACCGCAGCTGCACGTCGGTCTTGCCGGCGTAGGCCGTCAGCGGAACCTCGACGTGGGCCGGGCCGGTGAGGGTGGTGGTGCGGTTCCAGACGTTCGTCCAGGTGGCGCCGCCGTCCGTGGTGACGTCGATGTTGGCGGCCTGGCCGCTGTAGCTCTTGTAGTCGGTGTCGAACGAGAGCTGGGGGCTGGTGTTTCCGGTCAGGTCGAACACGGGGCTGATCAGCGAGCTGTCCTGCTTCTTGCCGCTGCCGTAGTGGTCACTGTCGACCATGGCGAAGCCGCCGGAGCCGCCCGTCTTGTTGCCCCGCTTGCCGGAGTCGTCGAAGGCCCAGCCGCCGGTGGTGCCGTCGGCGTTGACGATGGACCAGCCCTCGGGGGCAGCCGCGGTGGAGTCGAAGGGCTCGGTCGGACCGGCCAGCTTGACCTCGTAGCCGGCGGCCGTGGCCGCCTGGGCGTCCACCTCGGCCGAGACGTTCACGGTCTGCGCCGAGTCACCCACGGTCACCTGCTTGGTGACGGCCTTGTAGCCGGGGTACACGGCGGTGACGTGCAGGGCGTAGTCCGCTCCCTCAGGCAGGTCGACGCTGTACTCGCCGGTGTACGGGTCGGTGAAGACCGGGGCACCGGGCATGCCGTCGACGGAGATCTTCGCGTAGAGCGGCCAGCCGTGGCCGGAGCCGTCGGTCACCTTGCCCTTGACGGTCTGCCGGGGAACCGCGGCCAGTGCGAAGTCGGCCTTGACCGTGCCGTCCTCGACGACGGTGACGCCGGCGGTCGTCTTGGACTTGTATCCGTAGGCGGACGCGGTCACGTCGTAGGAGCCGGGCGGCACCGTCATGCTGTAGTGCCCCTGGGCGTCGGCGGTCGCCCGGTAGTCACCGGCCACAACGGAGGCGCCGGCGAGTGCCTTCCCGGAACTGTCGGTGACGCTGCCGGACACCTCACCGTGCGGACCGCTGCGGAAGGCGGCGGTGCCGTTGGGGGTTCCCAGGCCGGTCGGCCCGTCGTAGCCGGTTCCGGCGTTGCACAGGTAGGCAGGGGTGCAGCTGCCGTTGGTGCCCTGTGTCACGTCGTTGAGCGCGGACGGGTTCGCGTACGGGTACGCGTTCGGGTAGCTGCCCGCGGCCGGAGTGCCGGCCACGGCGTACACGCCCGCGATGATCGGCGACGAGGCGCTGGTGCCGCCGTACACGGCCCAGCCTGAGCCGCCGTAGGTCTGGTACACCGAGACGCCGGTGACCGGGTCGGCGACCGCGGCGACGTCGGCGACGGAGCGCATGTCACAGCCGGTGTCGGTCTGGAAGGCCGGCTTGGGCTCGTACAGCGAACAGCCCGAGCCCGGACCGCCGTAGCTGTTGTGCCACACCGACTCGGACCAGCCACGGCTGTTGGTGGTGTCCCGCGTCAGGGCGGTGCCACCGACCGCGGTCACATACTGCGATACGGCCGGGTAGGAGACGCCGTAGTCACTGTCGCCCGAGGAGGCGACCATCGCCACGCCCGGGTGGTTGTAGTGGGCGTCGAAATCCGTGGTCTCGGACGGGTCCTCACCACTGCCCGGTGTGCTGTTGTAGCCGGTGCCGTAGGAGTTGGACACGTATTTGGCGCCCTGTGCGACCGCCTGGTCGACGGCGGCGCCGATGTCCTCGAAGCTGGCGCTGTCGGCTTCGACCAGCAGGATGTGTGCGTTGGGCGCGGCCGCGGAGACCATGTCGAGGTCGAGCGAGATCTCGCCTGCCCAACCGGTGTCGGGAGACGGGTAGTTGGTGCCACCGCGCTGGTCGATCTTCTTGAAGCAGCCGTTGTCGGTGGTGCAGGCGGGCAGGCCGTACTGCTGGCGGTAGACGGCCAGGTCCGCCTCGGCGGTCGGGTCATCGTAGGCGTCGACGATGGCGATCGTCTGGCCCGCGCCGCCGTTCGACGGCAGGTTGTACGCACTCTGCAGGTCAGACGCGCCGAAGCCGTTCGGCGTACTCGCGTTCGGCTGTATGCCCTTGATGCCCTTGATGTCGGTGCGGCGCAGCGCGAAGCAGCTGACCTCACCCTTCTTGGGCGTGCTGCAGACCTGCTCCGCCCCGGGGTGCGTCTCGGCTGAGGCGCGCGGAGCAGTTGCCGTAGCGCCGGGGGAGGCCTGGGCGGTGGGCAGGCCCACCATCAAGGCGGCGACGGCAGCCGCGGTTAAAGCGGCCAGGCGCGCGGAGGTTTTCCGCGCGCCCGGTCTGAAGTGCCTCGAAGTGCGCATTGTTTGACTCCCTGCTGGTGAGCTGGGGCCGACCTGCGCTGGTTCAAGGTCGACAGCGGACGGAGTTTGTCCGCTGAGATAACAAAGGACTATTATCATGCTCTCGACAAGTAGGCATCGGTGGCGGAAACATGACATGTCATGAACCCGCCTGTGCCGCCGTGCAGGCCGTGATCGCCGAGCCTCAACCCCAGATGTATTCGCTCGCGTCGTCGTGGCCGTCGTCCGGAAGTCCCACGTAGAGGCGCAGGGCCGCCCTGCTGTCGGGCAGCCGGCTTCGAAGGCTCTGTTCGAACCGCTTCCCGCACGCGCCCCAGGGCCGGTTCTCCCCATGCCTCGAGGAGACGTTGTCGCCCCTCGGTGAGTTCGGCGAACGGGATGAGCCCGTGGTGGAAGGGCTCTGCGAAGGCCACGGCCAGCACTGATGTCGCCGTCGATTCCATGTGGTTGCGGAGCATCGCCGTCAGACAGTCGGCCACGCTGCGGAACACGAGCGACGTCGAAACCGACCCGCTCGACCACGCCGGCCACGTCCCAGCCGGATGTCAGGGGGAAGTGCGTCTCCATGACCGAGTCGAGGCGGCCTTCGCCAAGCTTCCGGTCGACACTGTCGACTCCTGCGGCCTTCACCCGGATCAGCACCTCGCCGGGGGCCGCCTTCGAGTCCGGGAGGTCGGCAAGCCGCAGCACCTCGGGTCCGCCGTATCCGTTGAGGTGATCGCCTTTATACGGCGGCCACCGCCGCCGTCCGCGAGGTTTCGACGGTGCGCACCAGAGGTTCCAGCCGGGGGTCCTCGGCGGCTTCCCGCAGTGCCGCACGCAGGGCCGCCTCGTTCGTCGGGCGGGCTTCGCCGAACAGCTTGAGGCCGGCCTCGGTGACGTCGGTGTAGATCCCGCGCCGGTCGGTGGGGCACAGGTAGCGCTCCAGGAGTCCGCGCTCCTCGAGGCGGGTGACCAGGCGGGTCGTCGCGCTCTGGCTGAGCACGACGGAGTCGGCGACTTGCTTCATCTGCAGGTGTCCGCCCTCCCCGTCGTGCTGGCGGCCGAGGACGTCGAGGAGCGAGTACTCACGCACGCTCAGGCCATGACCCGCCTGCAGGGCGCGTTCGAGGTGGGACTCGATCCTTCCGTGCAGCAGAGACAGCGCGCTCCAGCCCTGAGCCAGAGCGGTGAGCGCGGGGGCAGCAGCAGTCAATGGGGGCCTCCTTCTTCGGGCCGTCCTCCCAATAGTTGCACGCGACGATACATGCACACCCCCTCAGTGCGCGCTTGCCTTATGCAGCGTGTGCAATTATTGTCGTGTGACGTAAGCGTCCACCGCAATCACTTGGAAGGTAGCTCCCCATGCCTCTCGCGCTCCTGGCCCTCGCCATCGGGGCCTTCGGGATCGGCACCACCGAATTCGTGATCATGGGTGTGCTGCCCCAGGTCGCAGGCGACTTCGGCGTGACCATCCCGGCCGCCGGCTGGCTGGTCTCCGGCTACGCCCTGGGCGTCGTGTTCGGCGCGCCGCTCCTGACCGTTCTCGGCACCAAGGTGTCCCGCAAGAAGATGCTGATGTTCCTGATGACGCTGTTCGTCATAGGCAACGCGCTGTCCGCCTTCGCACCGAGCTTCGGCGTCATGCTCATCGGCCGGATCGTGGCCTCCCTGGCGCACGGCGCGTTCTTCGGCATCGGTTCCGTGGTCGCAGCCGACCTTGTCGCTCCGCAGAAGAAGGCCTCGGCCATCTCCATGATGTTCATGGGCCTGACCGTGGCCAACATCGTCGGTGTCCCCGGCGGTACGTACATCGGCCAGTCCGCCGGCTGGCGCGTCACGTTCGTCATCGTCGCCGCGCTCGGCGTCATCGGCTTCCTCGGCGTCGCCAAGCTGGTGCCCGAGATGGGCCGACCCGATTCGGTGACCGTACGCACCGAGTTCGCCGCCTTCCGCAACGTGCAGGTGTGGCTGGCCATGGCCATGACCGTCCTCGGCTACGGCGGTGTCTTCGCCGCGATCACCTACATCACCCCGATGATGACCGAGGTGGCCGGCTACACCGAGGGCGCGGTGACCTGGCTGCTCGTCCTCTTCGGTATCGGCATGTTCCTGGGCAACCTCCTCGGCGGCAAGTTCGCCGACCGCAGGCTCATGCCGATGCTCATCACCACCCTCGCGGCCCTCACCGCCGCGCTGCTGCTGTTCACCGCGACCGCCCACAACAAGGTGCCGGCCGCGATCACCCTCTCCCTGATCGGCGCCCTCGGCTTCGCGACCGTCCCGCCGCTGCAGAAGTGGGTGCTCGACCAGGCCTCGACCGCTCCGACCCTGGCCTCCGCCGCCAACATCGGCGCCTTCAACCTCGGCAACGCCCTCGCGGCCTGGCTCGGCGGTGTCGTGATCGCCGCGGGCCTCGGTTACACCTCCCCCAACTGGGTCGGCGCCATCCTCTCCGGCACAGCCCTGCTGCTCGCCCTTCTCGCCGCCCACCTCCACCGCCGCACCCACACCGCCGAACGCGTCGTCGCAGGGTCCGTCGGGCGCCGGAGCACGCCGGAAACCGTCCTGCACTGACCTGGACGCGCCACCGCAGCCCGAGCCTTCCCGCTCACGCCCGATCCCCCGTCTGATCCCCGACCCGATCCCCCCACCCGCGAAGGAATCCGTCATGAGCACCACCATCCCCGTCGCCCCGCTGACCACGCAGGACGCCGAGGTCCTCGTCACCGCCGCGCGCCGCGCCGCCGACGCCGCGGGAGTCACCGTGAGCGTCACCGTCCTCGACGCGGGCGGGCACCTGCTGGCCTTCCGCCGGGACGACCGGGCGGTGCTGATCTCCGGCGAGACCAGCACCCGCAAGGCCTACACCGCCCTGCAGCTCGACGCGCCGACCGCGGACCTCGTCGACCTCGTCAAGCCCGAGGGGCCGTTCCACTCCCTGCCCACCGCGCTCGACAAGCCGCTGCTGTTCATCGCCGGCGGCGTCCCCGTCCACCGCGACGGCCGCCTCATCGGCGCCATCGGCGTCGGCGGCGGCGCCCCCGAGCAGGACCACTGCTTCGCCGTCGCGGCCGTCGAGGAGCTGTCCTGATGTCCCGTACCCCACAGGAAGTCTTCGCCGACCACGGGAAGCGGCTCGGCAGCGGGGACCTCGACCTGATCACCGCGAACTACACCGAGGACGCCGTCTTCGTCACCCCCGAGGCAACCCTGACGGGTCACCAGGGCGTACGGGAGGGAATCGGCCGTCTCCTGGCCGATCTCCCCGACGCCGACTGGCAGTTGACTCCGCGGTTCGCCGGAGACGTGCTGTTCCTGCAGTGGACGGCCACCACCGCCACCCACGAGGTCATCGACGGCGTCGACACGTTCGTCTTCCGTGACGGTCTCATCGGCGCCCAGACCGTCCGCTACACCCTCTCCACCCGTACGACCCGTACGACCCGTACGACCTGTTCCGTCTGAAAGGCCACACGCACCATGGCACCGTCCGTCATCCCCACCGTCGCCCTCAACAACGGCGTCGAGATCCCTCAGCTCGGCTTCGGCGTCTTCCAGGTCCCCGACGACCAGACCACCGCCGCGGTGAGCTCCGCCCTGGATGCCGGCTACCGCAGCATCGACACCGCCGCGATCTACGGCAACGAGACCGGCGTCGGCCGCGCCCTCGCCGCCTCCGGGATCGCCCGCGAGGAGCTGTTCGTCACCACCAAGCTGTGGAACGCCGACCAGGGGTACGACGCAACCCTGCGGGCCTTCGACGCCAGCCTCGCCAAGCTGGGCCTGGACCACGTCGACCTGTACCTGATCCACTGGCCGACCCCGGCCCGCGACCGGTACCGCGAGTCCTGGAAGGCCATCGAGAAGCTCGTCGCCGAGGGGCGGGTCCGCGCCGCGGGCGTGTCCAACTTCCAGCCCGCGCACCTCGACCGGCTCATCGCCGGCTCCGACCTGGTCCCGGCGGTCAACCAGATCGAGCTGCACCCCGGCCTCCAGCAGAGCGAGCTGCGCGCCGTCCACGCCCAGCATGGCATCGCCACCGAGGCGTGGAGCCCGCTGGCGCAGGGCGCCGTCCTCAAGGACGAGGCGATCACCACGATCGCCGCCCGCCACGGCAAGTCACCCGCCCAGGTCGTCCTGCGCTGGCACCTCCAGCTCGGCAACGTCGTCATCCCCAAGTCGGTGACGCCCGCCCGCATCCGCGAGAACCTCGACGTCTTCGACTTCACCCTCACCGACGACGAGATGGCCACCATCGCCACCCTCGACCGCGACCTGCGCACCGGCCCCCACCCGGACGAGCTCAACTGACCCTTCCGACCGGCCCGGACGGGGCGGCGTTCCGCGCCCTCCCGCCGGGTTGCCACGGCTCGCGTGGGTGTGGATGGCAGGTCCCGCCCGCGCGAGCCCGAACGTCGTCGAACTCCGTACCTCCGCGTCCCCGTGTCACCTCCGCGTCGCCCCGCGTGACTTCCGTGTCGCCCCGCGTCACCTCCGCGTCGCCCAGCGTCGTCGCTGCTCTTCCGAAAGTTGTGTCTGTCATGTCCGTCGCCCCCACCGCCCTGGACCGGCTCGTGAACGCCGCGAACCTGCCGACTCTGGGCCTCGAGCTGCCCCTCGACAACGACTGGGGCGCGACCCGGCTGCGCGCCGACCGGGCCGCGGGCCGCCCCTTCGGTGTCCCGGACCTGACCCGCCATGCCGAACTCGCCCGTCTGGCGGATGAGCTGGGCTTCGCCGGGCTCTGGGTGCGGGACGTCCCCCTCTACGATCCCGAGCAGTTCGGCGACGCCGGTTCCGTCTTCGAGACGTTCACGCACCTCGGGCACCTCGCGGCCGTGACCGAGCGGGCCGTGCTCGGGACCGCGGCCGTCGTCCTGCCGCTGCGGCAGCCGCTGCTGGTCGCCAAGTCCGCCGCCACGGTCGACGTGCTCTCCGGCGGCCGCTTCGTCCTGGGCCTCGCGAGCGGGGACCGGCCTGTCGAGTACCCCCTGTTCGGGGAGGACTTCCAAGGCCGCGGTGCCACGTTCCGCAGGGGTGTGGAGATCCTGCGTGCCGCGTGGGCCCGGCACCGCGACGGTGCGGGCATGGAGCTGCCCGAGCTCGGTCTCGACGCCGACCGTCGTCTGGACGTCCTGCCCAAGCCGACGGGCCCGTCCGTGCCTCTCGCCATCGCCGGGCACGCCCAGCAGTCGGCCGAGTGGATCTCGCAGAACGCGGACGCGTCCCTCAACTACCCGCGTCCACTGGAGGCTCTGCGCCTCAAGACGCGGGAGTGGCGGGAGCTGACCGTCGGCGCGTCCAAGCCGTACCTCACCCCCATGCAGCTGGACCTCACCGGGGACCCCTCCACCGCGGCGACCCCGATCCGGCTCGGGCTGCGCACCGGCCACCAGGCTCTGATCGACCATCTGCGGGCGATGGGCGAACTCGGCGTCGCCCATGTCTCCTTCAACCTCCGTCCGGGCAACCGCCCTCTGGAAGAGATCCTCCATGAGCTCGCCGAAACGGTCCTGCCGCACTTCCCCTCCCCCGGCACGGCGGCCGGGACCGATGCGGCCGGCACGGTCGCTTCCTGATGCGGGCAGCGCTCGTCGAGTGCTCTCCGGCGTGCGCCTGGCACGCCACTACACGCCACGGATGGCCCGGCGCGAGTGGGGCCGCGTGATCTTCGTCAGCAGCGAGGCCGGCGTTCGGACGCCGACGGACATGGTGCACGACGGGACGACCAAGACGACGCAGCCGGCCGTGTCCCGCGGCATGGCCCTGAAACGGGCATCCCGCATGGTGGCGGTATACCCGTGCCGGACGGCTCGCACCCGACGCGCGCACGGAGTGATCCACGGTGGCGGTCCGCTCCGTCCGGTTCCCTCTCCTCTGCGCGTCCGGCAACACGATCGGCAGCGCGCCCCGGCGCAGGGCCGTTGCGGACGACAAGGCCGATCGACCGGCCCCTGTGTGGCAGCCATTTGCATTACATAGCGTCTGCAATTATTGTTCTCACTAGTAAGACGCTTCTGCATTCACCTGCCGCACACCTGGCTCCGGCAGACGCCACCGTGCATCCACTGCCACGGCTCCGCCGACAGCGCCGCCAACCGCAGAGGCATCCGTTCACTCATGCCTCACCCCCGCGCCGGGGATGCCGTCGCACCCCGGCTCCACTGATCGAAAAGGCACCGTCATGTCCCTCAAGGAAATCCTTCCCGGCCGACTCGGCTTCGGCACCGCCCCGCTCGGCAACATGTTCCGCGCGATCCCCGACGAGGAGGCCGCCGCCACGGTCGAGGCCGCCTGGGACCAGGGCATCCGCTACTACGACACCGCCCCGTTCTACGGCGCCGGCCTCTCGGAGTCCCGCCTGGGCGAGGTCCTGTCCACCAAGCCCCGCGACGCCTACGTCCTGTCGACCAAGGTCGGCCGGGTCATCCTCGACGAGCTGGAGGAGGGTGCCCGCGACCTCGGCGAGAAGGGCGGCCTGTTCGAGCACGGCAATCCCAACAAGATGCTCCACGTGTGGACCGCCGAGGCCACCGAGCGTTCCATCGAGGACAGCCTCAAGCGGCTCGGCACCGACCGGCTCGACATCGTCTGGGTCCACGACATCGCCCAGGACTTCCACGGCGACCTGTGGCTGCAGAAGTTCGAGGAGGCCCGTACCGGAGCCTTCCGGGTGCTGTCCCGGCTGCGCGACGAGGGCGTCATCAAGGCCTGGGGCCTCGGCGTCAACCGCACCGAGCCCATCGAGCTGACCCTCGCCCTCGACGAGCCGCAGCCGGACGGATTCCTCCTCGCCGGCCGCTACACCCTCCTCGACCACGAGCACGCCCTGCAGCGACTGCTGCCCATGGCCCAGGAACAGAACGTCGACATGGTCGTCGGCGGCCCCTACAGCTCCGGCGTCCTCGCCGGCGGCGCCCACTTCGAGTACCAGCAGGCCCCGCCGGAGATCATCGAGAAGGTTTCCCGTCTGAAGGCCCTGGCCCAGAAGCACGGCGTCTCCATCAAGGCCGCCGCCCTCCAGTTCTCCCTCGCCCACCCGGTCGCCGCCGCCGCAGTGCCCGGCGCGACCCGGCCCAGCCGCATCGCCGAGGACGTCGCCGCCCTGAACGAGACCGTTCCGGCCGCGTTCTGGCACGAGCTGCGCACCGCCGGCCTGGTCAGCCCGGCCGCCCCGCTGCCCAACGGCGCCTGACCACACACCCCGAAACCCCCACCACAGCACCTGGATCCAGGAGAAAGATCATGGCTTCCACCTCCGTCAGCCGCATAGTGCCCGCCTCCCCCGACAAGGTCTGGAGCCTCATCGGCGGCTTCGACGCCCTGCCCGACTGGCTCCCCTACATCCCCGAGAGCACCCTGCTCGAAGGCGGCCGGGTCCGTCGGCTGGAGAACCCGAACGGCGAGGTCATCATCGAGCGCCTCGTGGACTTCAACGAGGCTGAACACCACTACAGCTACGCCATCCTCCAGGCCCCGTTCCCGGTCAACGGCTACGTCTCCACCATCCGGGTCCACACCGTTCCCGGCCGCGACGACATCGCCGAGGTCCAGTGGTCCGGCCGCTTCAACCCCGACAACGCCACCGACGACGAGGTCGTCGACCTCTTCGCCGGCATCTACCGCGACGGCCTCGACGCACTCGACCAAGCACTCTCCGTCTGACACTGACACCACGGCCACGGCCACGGCCACAGCCACAGCCACAGCCACAGCGCCACTGAACCGCACAGCCCGGACACGCGTCACGCCTGCCCGGGCTGCGGTGCTTCGCCCCCCTCCCCCTCAGCAAACGGGCAGGGCAGGGCCTTCAGCGCAGCGGACCGTAAGGCGCCAGGTCGATCCCCGCATCCTCCCGCCGGGCCGACCGTGCCGCGATCGAGCCCACGTACGAGCCGACCATCAGTCCCGACGCCCCAAGACCGTTGACCACGACAAGGCCGGGCACCTGTGGCACCTGGCCGAGCAGCGGCCTGATGTCGGGGCCGACCGGGCGGAAGCCGATGCGGGTCTCCACGTGCGTGCCATCGGCGAGACCAGGGGCGACCGGCGACCGACAGCGCTTCGCCGAGCACTTCCGCTACCCCGGCCGCCGCGGTGATCCGGTGGTCGAAGCCCATGTCGTCCTCACGCGTCGCGCCCACCACGACCCGCGAGTCGCCGAAGGCCAGGAGGTGGTGCCATGACTTCGGCAGGACGACGGGACAGTTCACGGTGTCGACCCCCGGCAGCCGCAGGTGCATGACCTGGCCGCGTTGCGGCGCGCCCCGTACGTGGACGCCGAGTGGTTCGAGCAGGTGCGGCGCCCAGGCGCCGAACGCCACCCTCCTCTTTGCACCAGCAGGTCATCCCCGAGCCGAAGGCCCCGACGGCAACCTGGTGAACCTCACTCAGCCGATGCCGGCCCGGTGACGCGCGGGACGTCTTGGCAGGGGCCAGAAGAGGGGGACGGGCCCCACATCCCGTATGCCGCGAAGCCGTTCAGCAGACCTGTCCGGCCTTCACTCTTCGACTTCTCGGCCACGGGTCACCCTCCTTCTCAAACGACTGCTCCCGTGGAGCATCCGAGAAGGTAGCGCCGAGCAGCCCATCACTCACCGCAAGGCCCCGAGTGATCGCAGTACGGCTGGTAGCCGCTCTGCCCGCAGGCACACAGGATCGCCCTGGTCTCGGTGCGCGGACCTTCCGCGGTGTCTATGCTCAGCTCCCCGCGCACGACCAGCTGCCCGATGGAGCCGGGGACGATCCGCGTGGGCCGGTCCGGGGTCTCGGTTCCGCCGTCCGCGAGTTCGTACTGCAGCGCGCCCGAGGGACAGCGCCGCACCACTTCGGCCAGACGGTCGGCCGTGGCAGCGTCCGGCTGGATCCACGGGCGCTTCGCCGTGTCGAAAACCTCTGGCAGGCCACGGACGCATTCGGCGGCATGCAGGCAGCGCCTGGCCTCGAAGGTGACCGTGACCGATTGCCCCTCGTACGCTTTCTTCTCGGATCCGCCACTCATGCCGGCCTCCTGCTACTCCGCGTTTGGCTGTTCGACCTGCGTTCAGTCACTGACTTTGCTGCGGGACTGGTACAGCAGGTCTTGGTACTCGGGGTGGCGAGCGATCCAGCCCGCGTAGAACGGGCATGTGGCCAGCACGCGCAGCCCCGATGCGCGGGCCTCGTCAAGAGAAGAGCGGACCAGGGCGGACCCGACTCCCTTGCCCTCATAATCGGGCTCCACCTCGGTGTGCACGAACGCAACGAGTTCCGATGTACGGATGTACTCCGCGACACCAGCGACCCGGGACTCTCCATCGACGCGGGCCTCATAGCGGTTCGCACCGGGCACGTCGTTCACTTCGACCGTCACATGTCCTCCTCTTGGGCCTGTTCCCGCTCATCTCCGCGGAACTCCGGCCGGTCAGGGCGCCAGACTAACGACATCAGGCTGCTACATCAGCTTAGTCCTCCAGTTGCCGTTACTGATCTTCAATCCTGGACGGCTTGATGTCGGTAGCCCCGCCGGCGGCGGTGCGGTGCGGTCCTGCTTCGCCCTGACCGAGCCCCGTCCCGGTGCCGGATCGGACCCGTCGGCCCTGACGACCTCGGCCGCCGTATCGACGGCGGATGGCCGATCGACGGTCACAAGCGGTTCATCAGCGGGGCCGTCGGGGCGGCCGCCCCGGCCCTGCGACAGGGCGTCCCCGATCTGCTCGACCTGGCCGCGGCCACCCTCGGCCGACCAACAACACTGGGGCATCGATCCAGGAGAAGCGGGTGAGCGGCACGACCGGCATGAACGACCTGTTCGACCTCACCCGGACCGTGGCGGTCGTCACCGGGGCCAGCCGTGGCATCGGTCTGGCGATCGCCCGAGCCCTGCTGGACCAGGAGGACTGTGTACTCGTCAACGGCCTGGACCCCGAGGAGACGGAGGCCACGTACCGACTGCTGACCAAGCGGTATTGCCCCCACGGCCGACCGGCCGGGCGTGGCGCAGCTGCCCAGTGACGTCACGGACGAAGTCGTGGCCCGGCGTCTGATGGAGGAGGCAGTGGCCCGCTTCGGCCGTGTCGATCACCTGGTCTGCAACGCCGGCATCGACATCATCAAGCCCGCCGTCGACTACACCCCCGCCGAATCGGACCGCGTCCTGACGGTCAATCTGCGCGGCGTGTGGCGTGTTCCAGCCCGCCCAAGCAGCCGCCCGCCACTGGATCAGGGAAGGTCTGACCGGCTCCATCACCATGACGTCGTCCATCGCCGGCTTCGTCGGAATCCCCACCCTGGCGCCCTACGCCGCCAGCAAGGTCGGCATCAACCAGCTCGTACGCACCCTGGCCGCGGACTGGGCCCCCACCGCATCAGGGTCAACGCCGTCGCACCCGGCTACGTCGCCAACATCATGGACGGCGTCACCGCCCACCACGACCTGTCCTCCGACCAGCTGGTTGGCTTTGTTCACGAGAGCTGAGAGACGACAGCACCTGTACACGAGTTTGGCCAGCACTCGAAGCTCCGCAGAAGTCGAACAGTGCATGGCTTCGGGCAGCGCGGGCCCCTGCCGAGTTGGCAGAGGCCCGCGACACATTCAGCAGAGGAGCGCCGGGACCTGCCCCTGGATGAGAAGCATCCTGGCCAACACGGCTTACCGTCTGCTGGTGGCCTGACGGCCCGGCGTCACTTCAGGTGTCGGGTGAAGAACTGGGCTGCGGCGTCTCCCGCGAACTGCGGGACGCCGGTGTGCCCGCCCATGTTGGCGTGCAGCGTCTTCTCCTTGGAGCCGAAGGCGTCGAACAGGTCCAGGGCCGCCTGCCGGTCGTTCCCTTCGTCGTCCCACTGCAGCAGGACGTGCAGCGGAATGGTGACCTGGCGGGCCTCCTCGAACATGGCGCGAGGCACGAGACTCCCGGCGAAGAAACCGGCGGCCACGATGCGCGGCTCGACCACCGCAAGCCGGATACCGATGGAGATCACTCCCCCCGAGTACCCGACCGGGCCGCCGATCTCGGGCAGCGACAGGAGGGCGTCCAGGGCTGCCTGCCATTCCGGCACTGCCTTTTCGACGAGCGGGAGGATGAGGGCGTCGATGATCTCGTCGCTGACCGGCTCGCCGGCCTCCATCACCCGACGCAGGTCGGCGCGGGCCTGCTCGGCGGCGGGCAGGCGGGGCCGGTCACCGCTCCCGGGAAGCTCGATGGTGGCCGCGGCGAAGCCCTCCGCCGCGGAGTGCCGGGCCCGGGCCACCAGCCGGGGGTACACCTTGCGCAGCCCCAGGGGAGGGGGGCCGAGCAGGATCAACGGCGCCGGTGCGGATGCGGATGCGGAAGTGGGCGTCCACAGGATGCCGGGGATCTCGCCGAGGGTGAATTCGCGCTCGAGGACACCGTCGTCGAGACGCTGTTCAGAAGTGAATCGCATGGTCGTGCCTTTCGGGAGTGCTCGTGAACGGCGCTCCCGGACGACCTATCGCCCGACCGTGACCCCGGAGGGGAGCACCCATGTCGATACTGTGTTCACGGGTACCACCTCCTCGTTCTCTCGCACGGCCTCCGGAAACGTAGCAGTGACTGCCGTGGTCCGCCAAACGGTTTTCTGCGGAGACCCCGTGGCCGGACGCCACCGCATCGGAACACTACGCAGAGCTGCACGGGGTCACATCTCGGCTTCCCGAGTGGAGGCTCTGCGACAGCGGGGCGCACTGGGGGCGCTGTCGGTTCTCGTGGACAAAGCCAATTGCTGGTGAAGGCAAGGAAGTCGCTGGCTTTGGGTTCGTAGCGCCGCTGCAGGCGTCGCGGTGCCCCTCTGGTCGGCACCGCTCTCGACGTCGCGCAGGTAGGTGGCACGAGCGCCGGCGGACGCGGGGCCAGGCTGGTTGATCTCGGAGTAGGTGCGACAGGAGCCGCAGCCCACGGTCATGGGCACGGTCCAGTCGACATGTTCCCGGTCGGGGGCGAGGCAGTGGTCGACGGAGTCAGGCTCGCCGACGATTCCGCAGGCCGGGCAAGCGCCTTCGTACTGCCAGGCTCGCCGCCGCGCTCGTTACGCACGTAGTAGACGTGCTTGTTACCGTTCCTGAAGACTGAGCAGGAGTGAGCCTGTTCAGCCGCACGCCCCGAACGGTCTTGGGCGCACTGGGCCCCGGCGTACTCGACCCCAGGGTGGCGACACGGATCCTGTCCGTGGTCCGAGCCCGGGAGGCCGGTTCCCTCACGACCTGGCCATATGCATACGGCCAGAGGCGACGGGGAGGCCCCGGACCATCTCGCTGGTGGAAAGGGGGCCCCGCACGCTGGCGCCGTACCCGGCGTCCCAGATCGCACGGTCACCGTAGCCCGAACGGCCCACGCCCCCGCAAGCCCGGAAGCTGACCATCACACGATCGAGCTAACGCAGCCTCGTGCGCGTTCCTCGCCCAACAGTGCCAACCCCACCGCCGCGGTGCTGTCCCGCGGGCCACGGTCCGCCCAGGCGCCTACCTCGCCAGCGGCAAGGGCGTCGGCCCCGGTCGAAGCCTCCGGCGAGGGCCTGCCGGCCCGGTCGCGGGCTGCCGGAGCGTAACCCGCGTGGACAAGCCTCCGGGTGGGCGAGCACGCTCGATCGAGCCGTACGGACCATGAGCTTCCCCAGGCCCCGGCCGGACGGGCGGATCAGCGCAGTCCGGCGAAGAGGTCCTTCTCGGGTACGGCCGCGCCCGTGGTGTCCTGGACACGTACGAAGGTCTCCATGCCCATCAACTCGCCGAACCTCTCCTTGCCCATCTTGAGGAAGAAGATGTTCTCGCCCTGACTGGCGTGCGCGGCCAGCGCGTCGAACTTCTGAC
>NZ_JBSFXG010000042.1:0-78586 GCF_053595235.1 Streptomyces sp. NPDC002520
AGCCTGGACAGGTCGAACCGGTGCGCGACAAGCTCAGGCGCCTGGCTGACCGAGGCTGGCTGCACCGCACCCCCGCCGGCCGCTTCACCGCACTGCCGCAGTCGTCCGTCTGACCGGCCGCGGCCTGATTCCGGCGTAACGCGTGTGCCCCCGGCGGGAGTTGGGGATTCCATGCGAAAGAACACCAGCCCCGCCGAGGGCACTGAAGGGCTTGTCTACCAGTGCCGCCTGCCGCTGTCGAGCGCCACCCTGGACCTGGTTGCCGGCCTGGTCCGCGGTCACCTGAAGAAGATCCGCTCCCGCTGGCGCAAGCTCCCGCCCGGCCGGATCGCTCTGATCGTCCTGGCGGTCCTCCGGCACGACCAGCGGCTTTCCGACATGGCGGGCGGCAACGACGTCTCCGCGTCCACCGTGCGCCGCTGGCTGATAGAAGTGATCGGGTTGCTGTCGGCCCGTGCCCCGCGCCTGGACCGAGCCCTGAAGAAAATCGCCCGGAAGGGTGGCGTCGTCGTCCTGCTCGACGGCACCCTCGTCCGCACCCGCCGACGCACCGGGGACGAGAACCGGCCGAACTACAGCGGGAAGCACAAGGCCCATGGCCTGCTGTTTCTCGCTCTGACCGACGAGGCGGGCAACCTGGTGTGGATCTCGGCAGCGAAGCCGGGGCGCTCCAGCGAGATCACCACCGCCCGTCACAACAGGATCACTACCCGACTGCGGGAGGCCGGTCTGGGTGCTCTGGCCGATCTCGGCTTCGTCGGCCTGGACGACGACCCCGACGACCCGGTGATCGTCACCGGCCGACGGGCGAGTCGCGGCCATCCGCTCACCGACGCTCAGAAGGAGGCGAACCGGCTGGTCAGCCGCGAGCGAGCGGCCAACGAGCACGGTTTCGCCGACCTGAAGAACTGGCGGATCCTCACCAAGGTCCGCATGAACGCCCGACATGCGACCACGCTTCTTCGGGCTCTCCTCGTGCTGACGAACGCCGAGGTCCACCGCTGACGGACGATCACCTGCCGCCGATCACACCCCCGACCGGCACGAGTATCCCAACCGCGATCCATGCCAGCCCCGGGACCTGCAACTTCAGGTTGAAACACGCTCATTGGGGACTCCAGGCGGAAGATGGCGGACGCGGTGAGGAGTGCGCCATGTCGGTGCCACCAAGTGCCGAAGCTGCGTGCACACCCCAGGAGCAGGGCCACGAGGAGCCCTGCCACCACGTTCTCGACGAGGTTCATGTTTCCAGGCTCCAGCGGCGTTGAGCCGATTGGACAGTTCTGGACAACGGGAGGCACAAGACTTGGCTTCTGCCCATGCGGCAGCGCCTGGACCTCGGCCTCCAACAGTGCAAGCGAACGGGCCGGGTACCCAGCGTCCCGGTAGGCGCAGCCGAGGTTCGCGCGGATGGCAATGGTCTCCG
The DNA here is from genome assembly GCF_053595235.1 of Streptomyces sp. NPDC002520. NCBI lineage: Bacteria > Bacillati > Actinomycetota > Actinomycetes > Kitasatosporales > Streptomycetaceae > Streptomyces > Streptomyces sp. NPDC002520. The sequence continues at coordinate 1,427 of NZ_JBSFXG010000042.1, forward strand.
GGTGCGCCTCGCCGTGGACCTCCTCGCATCGGGCCAGGGCCGTTTCGAGGTGCTGCGCTGCCTGGTCGGGGCGTCCGGCGGTCAGATAGGCGTAGGCGAGGTTGTTCCGGCTGGTGATGGTTTCGGGATCGCTGTCGCCGAGAGCCTGCTGCCATTGGGCGAGGACGGCGGTGTACATCGGAATGGCGCGGGACAGGTTGCCTGAGGCGAGATAGGCCGCCGCTAGGCCGTTTTGGCTGTTCAGCGTGGCGGGATGGGTTGGTCCTAGGGATCGCTGGTGCTGCGTGAGTGTGGTTTCGTGCAGAGAGGCGGCACGATCCAGGTCGCCGGACTCCTTGTAGGTGCGAGCCAGTTCCTCGCAGCTGACGAGAGTGTCGGGGTGGTCGTCGCCAAGTGCTTGTCTACGCCGGGCCAGCGTCTCCTCGTGGAGTGTGATAGCACGGGCCAGATCGCCGGATTCACGGTAGGAGTTGGCGAGGTTGGAGGTGACGGTGAGCGTCCCCGGATGTGAGTTGCCGAAGACCTGCGCGCACTGGGCGACCATCGGTTCGAGGATCGCGATGGACCGGTCGAAGTCCCTGGCTCCGTGGTAGGCGTTGGCCAGGTTCGCACGGACCGTCATGGTGAGTTCGTGCTCGGCGCCGGCAAGTGTTTCGCAGCGGGCGTGGGCCGCCGTGAGCAGCGGAACGGCGCGGGCGTCGTGACCGAGGCCATGGAGGTAGCGCGCAGCGCTCGCGTACCGTCCGGCGGGAAAGGTGTCAGCGTGTCCGTCAGGAGTGGTGGCTGCGAGCGCGACGAGGTGCGGGAGCAGCCGTCCCAGTCGGGGGACCGGCCAGAGTTGGGCGGTTCTCTCAGTGGGGTGACCGCGGCGCACAGCAGCCGTTCGGCCTCCAGCCGACCGGCCGGTGCCGTGCTACCGAGGGTCGACTGGTTCCGGAGGGTGGTCTGAACCAGCCGGTGGACGCTCACAGTGTCCCGGGTCAGGGAGACCATGCAGTAGACGCCAAGGATCCCAAGGGCCTCATGGAGGTCGTCGCTGTCGCCGGCGGCAGGGTCAGGAGTTCCACCGGGATGTCATCGGGAGCCAGCCACGCCAGCGTGGACAGGACGGAGACTGCGAGGGGGTTGCGCTCGGTGAGGGCGCTGATCGTCTGGCTCCAGATCCGGGCGATGGTGCGCTCTGGGTCGACGCCGTCGGGAGCCTTGTCCAACTTGCCGACCAGCCTTCGGCGGTAGCTCTCGATGCCGATCGTCGGGTTCTGTGCGAGGTAGGCGCCGGCCTGCTCCAGCGCGAGAGGAAGCTGCCCGAGGTCAGCGGCGAGGGCCCGGGTCTCCTGCATCTGACGGGGGGCGGCGGAGTCCCACCGAACACGTGCCGGCAGAGGAGCTTGCCCGCTTCGGCCAGGTCGAGTACGTCCAGGGCGAGCGTCGCGACCGAGGTCGACCATCCGGCTGCCCGTCGGCTGGTGGCGATGACGTAGCCGTCCGGCGCGCCGATGTAGGGTCGCAGATCGGCCGGGTCCTCGACGTTGTCGAAGACCAGCAGCCAACCTGGATGCCACTGCAGCCACATCATCGCCCAGGCGGCACGTTCCTCGGTGGACTCGCTGCGGGCCCATGCGGGGATCAGGCGCAGAGCGAGGTCGGCCAGCGACTGCTCGATGCGGTCGGGCGAACCGGCGGTGATCCACCACGCCACGGTGTGGTCGCGACGGTGCCCGTGGGCATACGTGAGCGCGAGAGTACTCTTCCCGACGCCGCCGAGGCCTTGGATGACGGCAGCCCCGGCAGCCCGCTCCCCAGGCTGCGCCTCGAACAAGCCGTGCAGCCGATCCAACGCGTCCGTGCGACCGAGACACAGCGGGACAGGCGGCAGGTTGGTGAGCCCGCCCGGCGCCTGAACATCACGCGCCGAGTTAAGTAACTCGGCCGACAGGACGGTGACCGGGCCGGTGATCGCCGTTCCGATGCGTTGGGCGGCGATGGACCCGGCCCCTGTCGCCTCGAAGGTGAAGTTCGTCACCGCGCGGCCCGCCGACCCCCGCCGCCGAGGATGGCAGCCGATTGTTCCCCGCCGCTTTCGGGCGCGGCCCGGCCCGGAAGAGACTGCCGCACCGACGACCTGCTGCGTGCACTCATCTCAGTCCCCTCTCCGGGCCAGCCGGATGTCTCGCTCTCCAGCACGCAGCGTATGGCGTTCCCCATGGCGGGTCAGTATGGGCCGGGCTGCGGCGGCGGGCGGTGGCCTGGAGTTCTGGGCCTCCGGCACTCACGCGATCGCCGATGTCGAGGCCGGCACGCTCCCTGTAGGAGTCAGTGGTCTCAATTGCGGTCTCAGTACCGTTCAGCGGTCGGCGATGCCTGGTGGCACGACCCACTCGGTGGGTTGGCCGGTGAGGGAGGCGATCATGTCGAAGTCGCCGTCGTAGTGGAGTACGGTCAGCCGGTTCAGCTCCGCTGTGGCGGCGATGAGAAGGTCGGGGAGTGACAGTGCCCGGTGGAAGCCTGCGTTGAGAGCGTGGCGCTGGACCTCCAGGGCGCGAGTGAAAGTGTGGTCGTCACTGTGCAGGTAGTCGAAGGCACGCAGCCAGGTACTGATTCGCGTTGCCTCGGCGGTGTCCCGGGCCGAGTGGATCATCTCGTATTCGGTGGGTTGGCAGACTGAGAGCAAGTAGCGCTCGTGGAGGGGCTTGAGTACCTCTCTGACGCCGGGTTTTGTCCAGCGCGCCAGAGCGGACTTGTCGATCAGGTAGCGGTCCTGCATCAGGCGGCTCGGCCACCTTCGCGCTTAAGGGTTCCGTCGGCGTTCCGAGGGCCGGTGCTCTCGATGATCTCGCTGAAGTCGAAGTCGCCGGCGTCCATGGCGTCGAAGCCCTCCTGTCGCAGGTGCCGTTTGACGGCGTCCTCCATGGCGAGTCGTACGGCCTGGGCTTTTGTCTTGGTGCCGAAGATGCGCATGGCCTCGGCGACCATGGTCTCGTCGAGGTCGATTACTGTCCTCGCCATACTGGCCTCCTCGCGTGATCAGAACCACCAAATGATATCAGATTTGCATGAGAAGCGATATCGTATGGCGTGCCCTGGCGGGGTCCGTCATGTCGGTCGTGGAACCTGGTCGGCCTCGTCCTCCTCGCGGATGGGGACCGTCTTGAGTGTCGTGGGATCGAATGCGACGCCGTCGTCGATCTGCGATGACCGCGACCCTGCGGATGATCTCGGTTTCTGTGCCTGGGGACGAGCGGCCGAGGATGTCGATGTCGCGGATCATTCGACGTGCGCCGAACTGGGCGAGCAGCAGGCCGCCCTTGAGGACGAAGTGCTCCCGGCCCGGGGGCGATGAGGCCGGGCGGTAGAGGAACCGTTCGAGGACGTACTCGACCATGACCTCGTCCGTGGACCGGCTGTTGCGGCGGGCCAGGTTGCGCAGGTCGTTGCAGACGCGGCCTGCTGTGGTGCCGCGGGTGCGGTTGGCCATCAGGCGAGCACCGCCTCTACGGCAGGGCGGACGACGGAGAGAACGTCCAACTCGCCTGCGATGAGCTGGAGTTCGTCGACCCCGCCGGGTCCGCTCCGGCGCAGGTAGCGGCCGAGCGCGGACAGGGCGAGGGTCTCGCCGAGGCGACTGCGGTGGCGCATCGCGTCGACGACGCTGCGGGCTGCGTTGTACATGGGGATGGTCTCTCCCGGGGCTGCTTCGAACCGTTCGATACCGAGGTCGAAGGTCTTCGCGGCGTACTGCGCCACCACGGTCGGCGGGTAGGAGATCGTCGGGCGGCGTGTACCGCGCGGCACGGCGATGTGTGTTGCTGCGAGGATGTCGTCGATCAGCTCATGCAGGGCCAGGGCGGATTCACCGCACACGACGGCGCGAGGGGCCCGTGCGCACACGGCCAGCAGATCCGCGTGCGCCGTCTCCGGGGCGTCTGCCCGCCGACTCCCCACAGGACAGTTCGTCTGTCTGCGCTTCTGCGACCAAGTACGCCGGGAGAGGCCGGCCAGCCGCTGTTCCAGACGTGAGTTTTCCGCAGCGTCGATGTATCGAATGAGACCCCTCAGGCGGACTCAGGGGTTCGATTTGATGCGTCCAGTGGCGGGTGGGCGGCGCATCCGGTATTGATCACGTGCCGCGAAACTGCAGGTCAAGAGCTACTTGCATGGGGACTTCCCGGGGACTTTTCGGGGACTTTCAAGCCTGTCCCAGGGACTTCCCGGGGACTTTCCGCCGCGTAAGCAGGGAAGGCCCCGACAGCGCCGAAAGGAACAAACGCGCTGGTCAGGTCCCCTTCTCCTAGCACTCGATGATGTTGACCGCCAGGCCGCCGCGAGCCGTCTCCTTGTACTTGACGCTCATGTCCGCGCCCGTGTCCTTCATGGTCTTGATGACCTTGTCGAGGGACACCTTGTGCGAACCGTCGCCGCGCATGGCCATCTTGGCGGCCGTGACGGCCTTCACCGCGGCCATGCCGTTGCGCTCGATGCAGGGGATCTGCACGAGGCCGCCGACCGGGTCGCAGGTGAGGCCGAGGTTGTGCTCCATGCCGATCTCGGCCGCGTTCTCGACCTGTTCGGGAGTGCCGCCGAGCACCTCGGCGAGGGCGCCCGCGGCCATCGAGCAGGCGGAGCCGACCTCGCCCTGACAGCCGACCTCGGCGCCGGAGATGGAGGCGTTCTCCTTGAAGAGCATGCCGATCGCGCCGGCGGCCAGCAGGAAGCGGACCACACCGTCTTCCTTTTCTCCCTCGGAGGAAGCGCCGGCCACGAAGTTGATGTAGTAGTGCAGCACCGCCGGGATGATGCCGGCCGCGCCGTTCGTCGGGGCGGTGACCACGCGGCCGCCGGCCGCGTTCTCCTCGTTCACCGCCATCGCGTAGAGCGTGATCCACTCCATCGCGTGCGCCAACGGGTCGCCCTCGGCGCGCAGCTGGCGGGCGGAGACGGCCGCGCGGCGGCGGACCCGGAGGCCGCCGGGCAGGATGCCCTCGCGGGACATGCCTCGCTGGACGCACTCGCGCATCACACGCCAGATCTCCAGCAGACCGGCCCGGATCTCCTCCTCCGTGCGCCAGGCCCGCTCGTTCTCCAGCATCAGCGAGGAGATCGACAGGCCCGTCTCCTTCGTCAGGCGGAGCAGCTCGTCGCCCGTGCGGAAGGGGTACTTCAGGACCGTGTCGTCGAGCACGATCCGGTCCGCGCCGACCGCTTCCTCGTCCACGACGAAGCCGCCGCCGACCGAGTAGTACGTCTTGCTGAGCAGCTGCGTGCCCGCGGCGTCGTAGGCCCAGACCGTCATGCCGTTGGCGTGGTACGGGAGCGCCTTGCGGCGGTGCAGGACGAGGTCGTCGTCGAAGGAGAAGGCGATCTCGTGCTCGCCGAGCAGGTTCAGCCGGCCCGCCTTCTTGATCCCCTCCACCCGCTCGTCGGCGTTCTCCACGTCGACCGTGCGCGGAGAGGCGCCCTCGAGGCCGAGCAGCACCGCCTTCGGGGTGCCGTGGCCGTGGCCGGTGGCGCCGAGCGAGCCGTACAGCTCGCAGCGCACGGACGCGACGGAGCCGAGCAGGCCCTCGTTGCGCAGACGGCGGGCGAACATGCGCGCCGCGCGCATCGGGCCGACCGTGTGGGAGCTGGACGGGCCGATGCCGATCGAGAACAGGTCGAAGACCGAGATGGCCACGGGGTGACTCCTCAATACGGGGTGGTGCGGGGGACCGGCACCGCGCTCACCCTTCCAGTGTGCGCGGTGCCGGATGAAACAGGACTTACTTGTTCAGGCCCGGGTACAGCGGGTGCTTGTCGGCCAGGGCCTTGACCCGGGCCTTCAGGGCCTGCGCGTCGTAGGACGGCTTCAGCGTCTCGGCGATCACGTCCGCGACCTCGGCGAAGTCCTCGGCGGTGAAGCCGCGGGTCGCCAGGGCCGGGGTGCCGATCCGCAGGCCGGACGTCACCATCGGCGGGCGCGGGTCGTTCGGGACCGCGTTGCGGTTGACGGTGATGCCGACCTCGTGGAGACGGTCCTCGGCCTGCTGGCCGTCCAGCTCGGACTCGCGCAGGTCGACCAGGATCAGGTGGACGTCCGTCCCGCCCGACAGGACGTTGACCCCGGCCTCGCGGGCGTCGGCCGCCGTGAGGCGCTCGGCGAGGAGCCGCGCGCCCTCGACCGTGCGCCGCTGGCGCTCCTTGAACTCCTCCGAGGCGGCGACCTTGAAGGAGACCGCCTTCGCCGCGATCACGTGCTCCAGCGGGCCGCCCTGGAAGCCGGGGAAGACCGAGGAGTTCAGCTTCTTCGCGAACTCCTTCCTGGCGAGGATGACGCCGCCGCGCGGGCCGCCGAGGGTCTTGTGGGTCGTGGAGGTGACCACGTCCGCGTACTCGACCGGGTTCGGGTGGAGACCGGCGGCGACCAGACCCGCGAAGTGGGCCATGTCGACCCACAGGTACGCCTCGACCTCGTCGGCGATCCGGCGGAACTCGGCGAAGTCCAGCTGCCGCGGGTACGCCGACCAGCCGGCGATGATCACCTTGGGGCGGTGCTCCTTGGCGAGCCGCTCGACCTCGGCCATGTCGACCAGGCCGGCCTCGTCCACGTGGTAGGCGACCACGTTGAACTGCTTGCCCGAGAAGTTCAGGCGCATGCCGTGGGTCAGGTGGCCGCCGTGCGCGAGGTCCAGGCCGAGGATCGTGTCCCCGGGCTGGGCCAGCGCGAACAGCGCCGCCTGGTTGGCGGAGGCGCCGGAGTGGGGCTGCACGTTGGCGTACTCGGCGCCGAACAGCTCCTTGATCCGGTCGATGGCGATCTGCTCGGCGACGTCGACGTGCTCGCAGCCGCCGTAGTACCGGCGACCCGGGTAGCCCTCGGCGTACTTGTTCGTCAGGACCGAGCCCTGGGCCTCCATCACCGCGATCGGCGCGAAGTTCTCGGAGGCGATCATCTCCAGCGTCGACTGCTGGCGGACCAGCTCTGCGTCGACCGCGGCGGCGATCTCCGGGTCCAGCTCGTGCAGGGGGGTGTTCAGGACAGTCATGCGGTTACGACTCCTCAGCCGGCGGTCTCGGCGTTGTACTCGTCGGCGGAGAGCAGGTCGGCCGGCTCCTCCGTGACGCGGACCTTGAACAGCCAGCCACCCTCGAAGGGGGCGGAGTTCACCAGCGACGGGTCGTCGACGACGTCCTCGTTGACCTCGGTGATCTCACCGGTGACCGGGGAGTACAGGTCGGAGACGGACTTGGTCGACTCCAGCTCGCCGCAGGTCTCGCCCGCGGTCACCGTGGAGCCGACCTCGGGGAGCTGGGCGTACACGACGTCGCCGAGCGCGTTGGCCGCGAACTCGGTGATGCCGACCGTCGAGACGCCGTCCTCGGCGGCCGACAGCCACTCGTGCTCCTTGCTGTAGCGCAGCTGCTGCGGGTTGCTCATGGCCTGAATTCTCCTGTACGCGGGAAAGTGCTGGTCGACGGGGGAGTACGGAAAGTGCTGATGAGCAGGCGAAATGTGGGCAGGGTCACGTGATCGTCACGCGACCGGGCCTCAGCCTGCTGGCGCCCTGGGGCCAGTGTCTACTTCTGGCGCTTGTAGAAGGGCAGCGCCACGACCTCGTACGGCTCGTGGTTGCCGCGGATGTCCACGCCGACGCCCTCCGTGCCCGGCGCCGCGTGCGCCGCGTCGACGTAGGCGATGGCGATCGGCTTGCCCAGGGTGGGGGAGGGGGCGCCGGAGGTGACCTCGCCGATCACCTGGCCCCCGGCGACGACGGCGTACCCGGCGCGCGGGACGCGGCGGCCCTCGGCGATCAGGCCGACCAGGACGCGCGGCGGGTTCTGCTCGGCGCGTGCGGCGGCCTCGGTGAGCGCCTCGCGGCCCACGAAGTCGCCCTCCTTCTCGAACTTCACCACCCGGCCGAGCCCGGCGTCGAACGGCGTGAGCGAGGTGGTCAGCTCATGCCCGTACAGCGGCATGCCCGCCTCCAGGCGCAGGGTGTCCCGGCAGGACAGGCCGCACGGCACCAGGCCGACGCCCTCGCCGGCCTTGGTCAGCGCCTGCCACAGCTCCACGGCGTGCTCCGGCTTCACGAACAGCTCGAAGCCGTCCTCGCCGGTGTAGCCGGTGCGGGCGATCAGCGCGGGAACGCCGGCGACGGTGCCGGGCAGGCCCGCGTAGTACTTCAGGCCGTCCAGGTCGGCGTCCGTGAGGGACTTCAGGATGCCGGAGGACTCGGGGCCCTGGACGGCGAGCAGCGCGTAGGCGTCGCGGTCGTCGCGGACCTCCGCGTCGAAGCCCGCGGCGCGCTCGGTCAGCGCGTCGAGCACCACCTGGGCGTTGGAGGCGTTCGCCACGACCATGTACTCGGTCTCGGCCAGCCGGTAGACGATCAGGTCGTCCAGGATGCCGCCGTCGGCCTGGCAGATCATGGTGTAGCGGGCGCGGCCGACACCGACGGAGGCGATGTTGCCGACGAGCGCGAAGTTCAGCAGGGCGGCCGCCTGCGGGCCTGTCACCGTGATCTCGCCCATGTGCGAGAGGTCGAAGAGGCCCGCCTTCGTGCGTACCGCGACGTGCTCGTCACGCTCGGAGCCGTAGCGCAGCGGCATGTCCCAGCCGGCGAAGTCGGTCATGGTCGCACCGAGCGAGCGATGGACGGCGTCCAGCGCGGTGTGACGGAGTTCGGTACTGCTCATCGGTCGGTCGTCTCCCAAGGCAGAGGGGCGAGGAGGTTCCTCCCCATCTGTCATCGGAACCTGAGAGGTTCGCCATGACCACCGACTTGGAAAAGTCGCAGGTCAGGACTTGCACCTTGGGTGGAGCCACTGTCGCAGCGGCCCGCTTTTCAGATGTGCCTCGCCCGCGCGGTAACGGTGCCTGAGAGATTCAAGGGAGGGACTTGCTCCTTCGGCGCCCCAGCGAAGGCTGCTGGGAACTCTCCCGCGCGGATTCAAACGGCCGGTATGCAGTTGGCGGGCACATCATTGCACGCCACACCCCGAGCCGTCAGGGCCGCATCTGTAACCGAGCTGTGGCACTACGCGCACCGAACCACTGGACACCGCGCATTACCTTCTCTTTACATTTGACGGGCAGGGGGCATGCCCCGAGCCCAGCAGGGGAGGACGAACACGGTGAACAGGACCACGGCCTACGCCACCAGCACCGGCATCGCGGTGTCCAAGCAGCCCTCCGCCCCCGCCGTCGAGCGCGGCTCCGGCCGCCCGGCCCCCGTCGTCCGCGACCTGCGCGAGCGCGCCGGCCACAGCCCGCACGCCCTGCACTTCGGCCCGCAGGACCTGGTGGTGATCACCGGCCTGCCCGGCAGCGGGAAGTCCACCCTGATGCGGCGCGCGGTCCCCGGCCACCGGATCGACTCCCAGGACACCCGCGAGCGCTGGGACGCCCGGACCCCCCGTTTCCTCCCGTACGCGCTCTACCGCCCCCTGGTCCGCCTCTCCCACTACGCCGGGCTGCGCCGCTCCCTCGCCACCGGCGAGGGAGTCGTCGTGCACGACTGCGGCACCCAGGCCTGGGTGCGCGCCTGGCTGGCCCGCGAGGCCCGCCGCCGCGGCGGCACCCTGCACCTGCTCCTCCTCGACGTCACCGCCTCCGCCGCCCGGGAGGGCCAGCGCGAGCGCGGCCGGGGCGTGTCCCGCTACGCCTTCCGCCGCCATCGCGGTGCGACCGACCGGCTGCTGCGCGCGGTGCGACGAGGCGAGCTGCCGGCCGGCTGCGGCTCGGCGGTGCTGCTGGACCGGCCGGCGGCGGACGTCCTGCGGCGGATCGTGTTCACAGGGTGAGGCCGGTCACCGGCACCGGATAGCCTTTGGCACCACAGCACGGTTCCCAGCAGGCGGTAGGCACATGGACTTCCCGGCGGACGTTCCCGCGGACTTCCCGGCACAGGCGCACCCCCACCCGCACGGCGGTTGGCCCGGCAACGAACTGGAGGAGGTGCTCTCCGCCTCCTTGGGCGTCCCCTCCGCGGGCGGCCGGATCGTCGAGGTCCTGGGCCGCAGCTTCCTCTGGATCCCGCTGCCCAGCGGAGGCGGCCCGCACAGCGGCCCGCTGGACCTGCCCACCCTGGACATCGAAGGCCAGGTGTACGTCCCGGTCTTCAGTTCCGAGGAGCAGCTGCACCAGGCCACCGGCTCCCACATGTCGTACACCATCGCCCCCGCCGTGGAGTTCGCCCGTGGCCTGCCCCCGCAGGTGGGCCTGGCGGTCAACCCGGGCGGCGTGGTCGGCGTACCCCTGCCGCCCGAGGCGGTGGCGGACCTCTGCCGCGCCGGCCGCACCCCCCTGGACGGCCCCGCCTCCGGCGGCCGCGTCCGGCTCTTCGAGCCCGACTGGCAGGACGACCCGGTCGACTTCCTCTCCGCCGCCTCCGCCGAGTTCGCCGCGACCGGCGTCGTCCGCACCGCCCGCCGCTGCCTCGCCGCCATCGAGACGGCCGACCCCGTGATGTTCGTCGGCGTCGAACTCTCCCAGTACGAGGGCGACATCCGCGCCCTCCCCCTGGAAGCCCTGGGCCGCGCCCTCGGCAACGTCCCCGCCCCCTGGCCGGTCAACCTGGTCCTCATGGACATCGCCGACGACCCGGTGGCCGGCTGGCTCCGCACGAACGTGCGCCCCTTCTACGAGAACGGCCACTGAAGGCACCCTCAGGGGCGCGGGGAACCGAGCGGGAACCCCCACGCACCCGCACCCGCCGACGTACACAAGGCCCCCACCCCCTAGGCGCATAAGCTGTCCCCAAACGCGGGGCAGTCCAAAAAGGAAGGGCAAGTCAGGTGAGCGCGAGCCCAAGCGGCAGCGTCGAGCACATGCTGCGCCAGGCCACCCCCGGCCGCTACGACGCCTACGAAGCACTGCTGCGCGCCCTCGCCACCCCGTCCTCCGGCCAGATCTGGATGCTCCTGTGGCACGGCCAGGCCGGCTCCCCCGACGCCCAGTACGGGGACATGGAGGTCGACGGCTTCCACTACGCCCCGTGCGTGACCTCCGCGCAGGAACTCTCGGCGAGCGGCTGGAACCGTTCCTACGAGGTCGTCGACGGGCTCGACGTGGCCCGCACCCTCTACCCCGACCACTACGGCCTCTGGCTCAACCCGCACGCCCCGGGCGGCGGCGTCGGCATCCCCTGGCTGGACCTGCGCCGCATCGCCACCGGTCTGGACCGCCAGCCCGCCGGCCCCCTGCGCCTGTCCGAACCGGCCATCGAGATCCCGCAGTTCTACGCCCTGCTCGCGCAGAACGCCCACCGCACCCCCGCGCTGCGCTCGCTGCGCCGCGCCTGGGTGCAGCCCGAACTCGGGGCGCCCTACCTCGCCCTCGGCCTGGACGTGTACGACACCTCGCCGGCCGCGGTCGACTCGGTGCGCGCGATGATGCAGCAGTCCGTCGGTGCCGTACCGGAGGGCCTGCCGGTCTCGACGGTCGCGATGACCGACGACTACGACCCGGTCGTGATGTGGATGCGCGCCAACTCCCGCCCGTTCTACGACCGGGAGGCCCACGCGGCCGCCCCCCGACCGGGGCCCCAGGCCCCCGGCTACGGCTATCCGCCGGTGCACGGCGCCTACTGACGTCCGGGCGGTCCGGCTCAGTCCCGTCGGTTCCGTCCCGTCACCGCCCCTTCGGCATCGCCGACCTGCCTGACCTGCTGAAACAGTCTGTTTGTCCGAACTGGCCGTGTTCGAGAGTCGTTACGCGCTGTTCGCATAACGGGAAACAGCAGCCTGCATCACGTTTGCGCATCCATTCACCGCCAAGTCTGGCCCCTGATCGCATCAGCGTTGAAGACTCCCCCATCAAGGGGCACGTCCCCTGTGTTCGACGGACTGATTGATGCCGCTACCAGCGGCAAGTGCGGGCCGGCTACCGCCGGTTGAGAGGGGTCCCTGCCTAATGACGGCACCATTGCACGAGCCGACCGCGGAAGCAGCCCCGAGCGCCGCCGACGAGGCGGCGGTCGCCGCCGCCGGAGGCAAGGCTGTTCAGGGACGTTCCCTGGGACGGATCGCCTGGGAGCGCCTGAAGCGGGACAAGCTCGCCCTCACGGGCGGCCTCGTCGTGCTCCTACTCGTCCTGATCGCGTTGCTCGCGCCCGTCATCACGAAGCTGGTCGGGCAGGATCCCAACGCCTACCACGAGAACCTCATCGACCCGCTGTTCGGAACCCCCAAGGGCTCGTTGGGCGGCATGAGCGGCGACCACCTGTTCGGTGTCGAGCCGGTGAGCGGCCGCGACATCTTCGCCCGCGTCGTCTACGGGGCCCAGATCTCGCTGCTGGTCGGCTTCCTGTCGGCGGTCGTCGCCGTCATCCTCGGTACCGTCCTCGGCATCCTGGCCGGATTCTTCGGCGGCTGGGTCGACTCCGTCATCAGCCGCGTCATGGACGGCCTGCTGGCCTTCCCGCAGCTGCTGTTCATCATCGCGCTGGTCTCCGTCATGCCGAACAAGATGCTGGGCCTGAGCGGCACGGGCGTCCGTGTCTTCGTCATGATCCTGGTCATCGGGTTCTTCGGCTGGCCCTACATCGGGCGCGTGGTGCGCGGCCAGACCCTCTCGCTGCGGGAGCGCGAATACGTCGAGGCGGCCCGCTCGCTGGGTGCCGGGCGCTTCTACATCCTGTTCAAGGAACTGCTGCCCAACCTGGTCGCGCCGATCATCGTGTACACGACGATGATGATCCCCACCAACATCCTCACCGAGGCGGCGCTCAGCTTCCTGGGCGTGGGCGTCAAGCCGCCCACGGCGTCCTGGGGCCAGATGCTGTCGAACGCGATCGACTACTACGACTCCGACCCCATGTACATGGTGGTCCCCGGTGTGGCGATCTTCATCACCGTTCTCGCCTTCAACCTCTTCGGCGACGGTGTGCGTGACGCGCTGGACCCCAAGGGCTCCCGCTGACCCCCCCACCCCAATTGTCCCGTGGGTCCGCCCACGGGGTCTCCATCGATTCCGGAGGATCTGAGATCGTGACTACGCAACGCACCTCAGGGCGGCGCAAGCAGGCTTTGGCCGCTGCGGCTGTGGTCGCAGGGCTGCTGACCACGGCGGCGTGCGGCGGCGGCGGCGACAGCGGCAGCGGCGGTTCGAAGAACGGTGCGGCCGGCTTCGACGCGGCCAACAACAAGGTCGCCCAGGCCTCGCTGGCCAAGAAGGGCGGCACGCTGAACTTCGGTGGTGCCCAGGACGCCGACTCGTGGGACACCACGCGCGGCTACTACGGCTTCGCCTGGAACTTCATGCGCTACTACAGCCGCCAGCTCATCACGAACAAGACGGAGCCCGGCAAGGCCGGCGCCCAGCTCACCCCGGACCTCGCCACCGGTCTCGCCAAGATCAGCGACGGCGGCAAGACCTACACCTACACGCTGCGCGACGGGATCACCTGGGAGGACGGCAAGCCGATCACCTCCAAGGACGTCAAGTACGGCATCGAGCGCGTCTGGGCGCAGGACGTCCTGTCCGGCGGTCCCACGTACCTGAAGGACTTCCTGGACCCGGACGGCAAGTACCAGGGCCCGTACAAGGACAAGTCCGCGGACCACCTCGGTCTCAAGGCGATCGACACGCCCGACGACAAGACGATCGTCTTCCACCTGCCCAAGGCCAACGCCGACTTCGAGGACGTGCTCGCGCTGACCTCGGCGTCCCCGGTCCGCCAGGACAAGGACACCAAGTCCAAGTACGGCCTGCACCCGTTCTCCTCCGGCCCGTACAAGTTCGAGTCGTACAGCCCCGGCAAGGACCTGACCCTGGTCCGCAACGACCAGTGGAAGCAGGCCTCGGACCCGGTCCGCAAGGCGTACCCGGACAAGATCACGATCAAGTTCTTCACGAACGCCAACGACCTCGACCAGCGCCTGATCAACGGTGACCTGGACCTGGACATCAACCAGACCGGCATGTCGCCGCAGGGCCGTACCGCCGCCCTGAAGCAGCACAAGGGCAACCTGGACAACCCGGTCTCCGGTTACATCCGTTACGCGGTCTTCCCGCAGAGCGTGAAGCCGTTCGACAACATCCACTGCCGCAACGCCGTGATCTACGGCGCGGACCACGTGTCGCTGCAGACCGCGCGCGGTGGCCCGATCGCCGGCGGTGACATCGGCACCAACATGCTGCCGCCGTCCGTCCCGGGTTCCGAGGGCCAGCAGTACGACCCGTTCAAGATCTCCGGCGCGAACAAGAGCGGCAACGCGGCCAAGGCCAAGGAAGAGCTGAAGGCCTGCGGCCAGCCGTCCGGCTTCTCGACCACGATCGCGGTCCGCAACAACAAGCCGGTCGAGGTGGCCACCGCCCAGTCGCTGCAGGCGTCGCTGGCGAAGGTCGGCATCAAGGCCGAGATCGACCAGTACGACGGCTCGCAGACCGCCGGCATCATCGGCAGCCCCTCGAACGTGAAGAAGAAGGGCTACGGCATCATCATCATGGGCTGGGGTCCGGACTTCCCGTCCGTCCAGGGCTTCGGTCTGCCGCTGTGGGACAGCAAGTACATCCTGCAGAGCGGTAACAACAACTACGGCCTGATCAAGGACAAGGCGATCGACGGGCTGTTCGACCAGTACGTGAACACCCTCGACGCGGCCAAGAAGACCGAGCTCGCGACGCAGATCAACCACAAGGTCATGGAGGGCGGTTACTACCTGCCCTTCACCTTCGAGAAGTTCCTCAACTGGCGCGCGAACCGGCTGGCCAACGTGTACACGACCGACGCGTACAGCGGCCAGTACGACTTCGTCAACCTCGGTCTGAAGTCCTCGAAGTAGTCCCGGCACACCCGCCGCACGGCACGAAAGGCAGGTGAAGGCCGGCGCGGCGGGGTCGTGGGCCCCCGGAAGACCTCCGGGACCCACGGCCCCGCGGCGGGCCGTTAGCTGTGCTCGCTTACCTCATCAGGCGGCTGTTCGCCGCCGCAGTGATGCTGGTGGTCATCATCCTGGTGGTCTTCGGTATCTTCTTCCTCGTCCCCAAGTGGGCGGGCGTCGACATCGCCACGAGTTTCGTGGGCAAGCAGGCCGACCCGGCCGCCGTCGCGGCGGTGCGGGAGAAGCTGGGCCTGAGCGACCCGGTCTACCTCCAGGCCTGGCACTTCTTCAAGGGCATCTTCGTCGGCCGCACCTACGCGGCGGGCGGTGACGTCACCCACTGTGCCGCGCCGTGCTTCGGGTACTCCTTCCGCAGCGAGCAGGCCGTCTGGCCGGTGCTCACCGACCGGTTCCCGGTGACCCTGGGTCTGGCGCTCGGTGCGGCCGTGCTGTGGCTGGTCTTCGGTGTCGCGGCCGGTGTGCTCTCCGCTCTCAAGCGGGGCAGCCTGTGGGACCGCGGCGCGATGATCGTCGCCCTCAGCGGCGTCTCCCTGCCGATCTACTTCACGGGTCTGCTCTCGTTGGCGATCTTCGTCTTCGGACTGAAGTGGTTCGACGGCCAGTACGTGCCCCTGAGCCAGAGCCTCACCGGCTGGATCGGCGGCATGATCCTCCCCTGGATCACCCTCGCCTTCCTGTACGCGGCGATGTACGCCCGGATCACCCGCGCCACCATGCTGGAGATCCTCGGCGAGGACTACATCCGCACCGCCCGCGCCAAGGGCCTCACGGAGCGGACCGTCATCGGCAAGCACGCCATGCGCTCGACGATGACCCCGATTCTGACCATGCTCGGTATGGACCTCGGCGCCCTCATCGGCGGCGCGATCCTGACCGAGACCACGTTCAGCCTTCCCGGCCTCGGCCAGAAGGTGCTCGACGCGATCAAGAACCAGGACCTGCCCTTCATCCTGGGCGTCACCCTGATCACCTCCCTCGCGGTGCTGATCGCCAACCTCGTGGTGGACCTCCTGTACGCCGTGATCGACCCCCGAGTGAGGCTGTCATGACCGAACTCAGCAAGACGGGAGCGGCCGTGGGCGAGCCCGCGAGCACCTCGCCCGCCCCGACCTCCTTCCTGGAGGTGCGCGACCTGAAGGTGCACTTCCCGACCGACGACGGTCTGGTCAAGTCCGTCGACGGGCTCAGCTTCCAGCTGGAGAAGGGCAAGACCCTCGGCATCGTGGGCGAATCGGGCTCCGGCAAGTCGGTGACCTCGCTCGGCATCATGGGCCTGCACACCGCCGGCCAGTACGGCAAGCGCAAGGCCCAGATCTCCGGTGAGATCTGGCTGGACGGCACCGAGCTGCTGTCCGCCGACCCCGACCACGTGCGCAAGCTGCGCGGCCGCCAGATGGCGATGATCTTCCAGGACCCGCTGTCGGCGCTGCACCCGTACTACACGATCGGCGCGCAGATCGTGGAGGCCTACCGGATCCACCACGACGTCGACAAGAAGACCGCCCGCAGGCGGGCGATCGAGATGCTCGACCGGGTGGGCATCCCGCAGCCGGACAAGCGCGTGGACAGCTACCCGCACGAGTTCTCCGGCGGTATGCGCCAGCGCGCGATGATCGCCATGTCGCTGGTCAACAACCCCGAGCTGCTCATCGCGGACGAGCCGACGACCGCCCTCGACGTGACCGTCCAGGCGCAGATCCTCGACCTGATGCGCGATCTGCAGAAGGAGTTCGGCTCGGCGGTCATCATCATCACCCACGACCTGGGCGTGGTCGCCGAACTCGCCGACGACATCCTCGTGATGTACGGCGGCCGCTGCGTCGAGCGCGGCCCGGCGGAAGAGGTGTTCTACGAGCCCCGCCACCCCTACACCTGGGGCCTGCTCGGCTCGATGCCGCGTCTCGACAGGGATCAGCAGGAGCGTCTCATCCCGGTCAAGGGATCCCCGCCCTCGCTGATCAACATCCCGTCCGGCTGTGCTTTCAACCCGCGCTGCCCGTACGCCGATGTCCCCAAGGACAACGTCACCCGCACGGTCCGTCCGGAGCTGACCGAGGTCGGCAACAAGCACTGGGCCGCCTGTCACATGTCGCAGGAACAGCGGGAGCGGATCTGGATCGAAGAGATTGCGCCGAAGCTGTGAGCGACGAAAAAGCAGTGACCATCCCCGCCCAGAACGACGGTGCCACCCTCACCAAGGACGCCGCTCCCGGCGAGACCCTGCTGAAGGTGACCGGCCTGCGGAAGCACTTCCCCATCCGCAAGGGCCTGTTCCAGCGGCAGGTCGGCGCGGTCCGCGCGGTCGACGGACTCGACTTCGAGGTCAAGGCCGGCGAGACGCTCGGCGTCGTGGGCGAGTCGGGCTGCGGCAAGTCGACGATGGGCCGGCTGATCACGCGGCTCCTCGAACCGACGGCCGGCAAGGTCGAGTTCGAGGGCAAGGACATCACGCACCTCGGCGTGGGCGGCATGCGCCCGCTGCGCCGCGACGTGCAGATGATCTTCCAGGACCCGTACTCCTCGCTGAACCCGCGCCACACCATCGGCACGATCGTCGGCGCTCCCTTCCGGCTCCAGGGCGTCACGCCCGAGGGCGGCATCAAGAAGGAAGTGCAGCGGCTGCTCTCGGTCGTGGGTCTCAACCCCGAGCACTACAACCGCTACCCGCACGAGTTCTCCGGCGGTCAGCGCCAGCGCATCGGCATCGCCCGCGCGCTCGCGCTCAACCCGAAGCTGGTCGTGGCGGACGAGCCGGTCTCCGCGCTGGACGTGTCGATCCAGGCGCAGGTCGTCAACCTCCTGGACGACCTCCAGCACGAGCTGGGCCTGACATACGTGATCATCGCGCACGACCTCTCGGTCGTCCGGCACGTCTCGGACCGGATCGCGGTGATGTACCTCGGCAAGATCGTCGAGCTGGCCGACCGGGAGTCGCTGTACAAGGCGCCGATGCACCCGTACACCAAGGCGCTCATGTCGGCGGTGCCGATCCCGGACCCGAGGCGCAAGAACGCGAAGAGCGAGCGCATCCTGCTCAAGGGCGACGTGCCCTCGCCCATCGCGCCGCCCACGGGCTGCCGTTTCCACACCCGGTGCTGGAAGGCCACGGAGATCTGCAGGACGGTCGAGCCGCAGCTGCTGGAGCTGCAGCCCGGTCAGCAGGTCGCCTGCCACCACCCGGAGAACTTCGCCGACCAGGCTCCGCAGGACACGGTCCTGCTGACCGCCGCGAAGGAGGCGGCGGAGCTGGTCGCCGACGAGGTCCTCGCGGAGTCCGCGGAGACGTCGGCGGCGGTGGCGGCCGAGGTCGCGGAGGCTGCGGCGGAGGCGGCGGAGGCCGAGGCCGAGGCCGAAACCCGCGAGCCCGAGGCCACGGCAGAGGAGTCCGAGGCGCCTGCGTCCTCGGCCCCCGAGGCCCCCGAGGCCCCCGAGGTCTCCGAGTCCGACGCGCCCGAGGCAGCGGCCTCCGACGCCGAGACCCCCGAGTCCCCGGCCCCCAAGTCCCAGGAGTCAACTGACCAGTAGCACATGACGACTGGGCAAAGTCATGTACATGCCTGAACGGGAGAGCGCAGAGTCGTCCGTGACCGTCTACCGACCGGTACACGCTCGAAGGGACGATTCATGGCATTCTCCCGTTCGGCACGTTCAGCGGCCGTCGCCACCGCGGCGGCCTCCTTCCTGGCCATCGGCGCCTCCTCCGCCCCCACCCCCGGCTCGCCCGGCGTCGGCGACCCCTACTTCCCCAGGCTCGGCAACGGCGGCTTCGACGCCCGGCACTACGACCTGGACCTCGCCTACGCGCCCGACACCGGCCGCCTGGACGGCCGTACGACCCTGACCGCCCGCCCCACCCGGAACCTCTCCTCCTTCGACCTGGACCTCCAGAAGCTGGAGATCACGCGCGTCGAGGTCGACGGCAGACAGGCCCGCTTCACCCGGGACGGCGACGAGGTCACCGTCACCCCGCGCGGAACCCTCTCCAAGGGCCGGGACTTCACCGTCGCCGTCACCTACGGCGGCATACCCGAACCCCTCAACGGGCCCATCGTGTTCGGCTCCGACTACGGCTGGATGAAGACCACCGACGGCGTCTTCGTCGCCTGTGAGCCCAACGCCGCCTCCACCTGGTTCCCCTCCAGCGACCACCCCTCCGACAAGGCCACCTACGACATCCGGATCAAGGCGCCCAAGGGGCTGACCGGCGTCTCCAACGGCCGGCTCGTGTCGACGTACGACAAGGGCGACTCGACGTACACGCACTGGCGGGAGAGCCGCCCGATGGCCACGTACCTCGCGACCGCCACCATCGGGAAGTTCGACGTGCGCACCGGCCGCACCCCCGGCGGAACTCCCATATACGTGGCCGTCGACCCGGTGCTGAAGAACAGCAGCAGCGTCGACGTGTACGCCGTCACCGCCGCCGCCACCGACTACTGGTCGCAGGTCTTCGGGCCGTACCCGTTCGAGGAGACGGGCGCGATCGTCGACGACATGCCCCAGGCCGGGTTCTCGCTGGAGGTGCAGAGCAAGCCCGCGTACTCGGCCGTGCGCAGCGAGTCGACCATCGTGCACGAGCTCGCCCACCAGTGGTTCGGCGACTCGGTGTCCGTGGCGCAGTGGAAGGACATCTGGCTCAACGAGGGCTTCGCCACCTACGCCCAGTGGCTGTGGGCGGAGCACCAGGGCACCCGCTCGGCCCACGACTCCTTCCGCGCCGCCTACGACGCCCGCCCCGCCGACTCCGCCTTCTGGCAGACCGAGGTCGCCGACCCGCAGCGCGACACGATGTTCGCCCGCGCCGTCTACCAGCGCGGCGCGATGGCCCTCCAGGCACTGCGGGAGCGGATCGGCGACACCGCGTTCTTCGAGCTGCTGCCCGCCTGGACCAGGAGCCACCGGTACGGCAACGCGGACACGGCCGACTTCGTCCGGCTCGCCGAGCGGATCAGCGGGCAGCAGCTGGACGACCTCTTCCACACCTGGCTGTACACGACGGGCAAACCGGCCCTCTAGCTCCGCCCGTCCCTGCTGGCCTGGCTTTGTAAGGTCCACATCCCTTGACAGGTGAGAATGTCAGGGTGCAGGTACAGCAACTCTTCAGTCCCTCCGTCCAGCACACGCTCGATGTCATCGGCATCTTCGTGTTCGCGATCTCCGGCGCGCTGCTGGCCGTCCGGAAGAACTTCGACGTGTTCGGCATCGCCGTGCTCGCCGAGGTCACCGCGCTGGGCGGAGGACTGTTCCGTGATCTGGTCATCGGGGCCGTCCCGCCGGCCGCCTTCACGGACCTCGGGTACTTCGTCACCCCGCTGCTCGCCGCGCTCGTGGTCTGCTTCCTGCATCCCCACGTGGAGCGCATCCAGTCGTCGGTCCTGGTCTTCGACGCGGCCGGCCTCGGCCTGTTCTGCGTCACCGGTACGACCAAGGCGTACTCCTACGGCCTCAACCTGACCGCGTCCGCGACCCTGGGCCTCGCCACCGCCGTCGGCGGTGGCGTGCTCAGGGACGTGCTCGCCAACGAGGTTCCCTCGCTGCTGCGCTGGGACCGCGACCTGTACGCGGTCCCCGCGATGGTCGGCGCCGCCATGGTGGCGGTGTGCATCCACTACGCCGCGCTGACCCCCTTCACCAGCGGTCTCGCGGTCGTCACCGCTTTCGCCCTGCGCCTGCTGGCGATGAAGTTCCACTGGCGAGCGCCGCGTGCGTGGAACCGGCGCTCGACGGTGACCGAGGAGTAGCCCCGGTCGCGGACCCGGCCGTGGTTCCGGCCTTCGTCCCCGCGACGGAGCGGTCGATGCCCCTGGCCCGGTTCTGCCCCATCTGGAGGGTCAGCCAGCGGAACACCGCGGGCACCTGAGGCCGCCACAGCGCCATGGTGTGCCCGCCCGCGCTGCGCGGCAGGAACACCACGTGCACGGTCGTCGGCGCCTTGGCGACCGACTCCAGCGCCACGCCCCCCTGGTAGCCGTCACCGGACTCGCCGGAGACGTACAGCGCGATCCGGGGCGGCACGGCCCGCTTCCTGAGGAGCAGGTAGGGGTTGTTGGCGGCGCGCAGCTGGGGGCTCTGCGCGGCGAGGGAGTTGCGTTCGCCGATCGGGTCGTTGTAGCCGGACATGCTCACCGCGGCCCGGTAGCGGTCCGGGTGGGCGACGGCCAGCTTGAGCGCGCAGTGCGCGCCCGCCGAGTAGCCGGCGACCGCCCAGCCCTGCGGC
This sequence comes from Streptomyces sp. NPDC002520, assembly GCF_053595235.1. Classification (NCBI taxonomy): domain Bacteria; kingdom Bacillati; phylum Actinomycetota; class Actinomycetes; order Kitasatosporales; family Streptomycetaceae; genus Streptomyces; species Streptomyces sp. NPDC002520. The sequence continues at coordinate 22,464 of NZ_JBSFXG010000042.1, forward strand.
GCCGGCTGGGCGCGGAAGTTGTCCATGACCATCTTCGGCACGTCGACGCTGAGCCAGGTGTCGGCGTTGACCTGGCCGGGGATGTTGGCGCAGCCGGTGTCCACGCCGGCCAGCAGGTTGGTGCGGGGGGCGACCAGGATGAAGGGCGCCACCTGGCCGCTGCGCATCAGCGGCAGCAGCTGCTCGTGCGCCTTGAGCGACCCGTACCAGGCCTTCGCCGAGCCGGGGTAGCCCGGCAGCAGTTCCACGACCGGGAACTTCTTGTTGCGGTAGGCCGGTTCGCCGTACTGCGGCGGCAGCCAGACGTAGACCTCGGCGTTCACCCCGGACACCTGGCCCTTGAGCTGGGTGACCCGCACTCCGCCGGCCGCGCGCATGCCTGGTCCGTCGGCCGGCTTGAAGACCTGCCTCACCTTGGGGAGCTTCTTCAGCGCTATGCCGCCCGTACCGTCCCTGCCGAGGTCGGCGGCCTGCTGGACGTGGTCGCCGGTGCCGAGCAGGTCGGCCCAGTTGTCGTACAGGTTGTTCTGGTTGTTGACCAGCACGAAGACCAGGGTGACGGCCGTGCCCTGGGTGAACAGCAGCATCAGTACCCGGGCGGCGGTGCGCAGGGGCTGGGGGCCCCGTAGCCGTGACCAGAGCACGAGCGGCAGTATGAGGGCGACGACGGACAGCACGATCGTCGTGTAGAGGAACGGAGTCCCGGTGAGGCTCATGTCCCCATAGAGGGCGATGAACGGCCCCGGGTTGTGGACGTGTCCGGACACTTACCGAGAAATTGCCGGAACCTCACCCGGGAGTGGGATCCGGTCAACCGGGTGACTCGATCCCGTCAACATGCCTTCAAGCTAAAAAGCTACTGCTTAGTAATTGCTTGCTGTACCGTTCAGGCATGCCAGAAGCAGCTTCCGCACCCTCTCCCGCTCTCGGCATTGATCGAGCGGGGGAACCCCGATCGCGGGCCGTGGTCGGCGACAGCGAGTTCGACCGCGACACCGAGGTCACCCGGCGCGAGCCCGGCGTCTACGACATCGACCTCTCGGCCGGCTGGACCATCATCAACGCCGTGAACGGCGGATACCTGCTGGCCGTGCTCGGCCGGGCCCTCGCGGACACGCTCCCGCACCCGGACCCGTTCACCATCTCCGCGCACTACCTGACCGCCTCCCGGCCGGGCCCCGCGGTCGTCCGCACCGAGACCGTCCGCACCGGCCGCACCCTCTCCACCGGCCAGGCCTCCCTCCTCCAGTACGACGACGAGGGCAACGAGGTCGAGCGCATCCGCGTCCTCGCCTCCTACGGCGACCTCTCCACCCTCCCGGACGACGTCCGTACGGCGGCCACCCCGCCCGCGATGCCGCCGATGGACCAGTGCTTCGGCCCCCAGGACGGCCCTGCCCCGGTCGAGGGCAGCTCGGCCATCGCCGACCGGCTGATGCTCAAGCTGGACCCGGCCACCCTCGGCTGGGCGCTCGGCGCACCCTCCGGCAAGGGGGAGATGCGCGCCTGGTTCGGGCTCGCCGACGGCCGGGACGCGGACCCGTTGTCGCTGCTGCTCGCCGTGGACGCCCTGCCGCCCACCGCCTTCGAGATCGGCCTCAAGGGCTGGGTACCGACGGTCGAGCTCACCGCCCACGTCCGCCACCGTCCGGCCCCCGGCCCGCTGCGGGTGTCGATCACCACCCGCAACCTGGCTGGCGGCTTCCTGGAGGAGGACGCCGAGGTCTGGGACAGCGAGGACCGCCTGGTCGCCCAGTCCCGCCAGCTCGCCCGCGTCAGGCTCGGCTGAGCGGCACCCGCCCCGTCAAGGTGGCGCCCGGCCGGCGCATCCTCGTCGACACCGCACGCCGACGCGGCGGCCCGTAGGACGCCGTCGACCTGGAGGTGGTCCAGGAAGCCGTGTTCCTCGACCGGCGCCTGCGGCTGAGCGGCCGGCACAGTGGCGGACGGGGCGTGCGGACGTACACCGCCGGCCCCTACGGCCTCGCCGTCAAGGCCGGGGTCCGGTGCCTGGTCGCCGGCCGGCGTTCCCGGCCCCGGCTCTCGCGCGCCGACCGCGTCCACTCGGCCCGCCCTCCGGACGATCCGGTGCGCCGCCGGGACGGTGTCGAACTCGCCGGCGTCTGGGAGAAGGTGCGACGCCGGGTGGAGGAGCGGCCCGAGGGCGGGATCGACGTCATGGTCCGGCTGCGGCGCGAGCGCCTCGGCGTGTTCCGGCGCACGGCCGCGTCCCGGATCGCCGAACTCCCTGACGGTGGCGGCGACGGCGGGGGCGAGGGGGGCACCGCCCGGTTGTCGTACCCGGTGCCGCGCGCGGCGCGTCAGCCGGACGGCGGCGGATGACGTCCCGGCGGGCCGGGGCCGGGGCCGGTCAGTCCAGCCAGTGTCGGCGGCCGATGCTGATGAGCCGCATCTGCCGGGCAGCCCGCTGGGCGACGCGGACGCGCTCGTCCTCGGGGCCGTCCAGTACCTCCAGGAACAGGGAGGCGGTGATGAGCATCTGGTCGACGTAGAGGTGCGCGAGCATCAGCAGGTCCTCGTCGTTCCACTGCTCGGCCTGCGGGTCCTTGGCCAGCTCGGCCTTCACCTCCTCGGCGAACCGGGCCAGTTGGGCCTGTATCGCCTCGCGCACCGGCTGGACCCCGCCGTGCCGCTCCCGGGCGATGAAGCGGACGTGGGCGGGATGCGTGTCCACGTGATCGGCGATCAACTCGATGGCGCGGCGGATGCGTTCCTCGTTGCTTTCCGTGGTCGCCACGATCGTCCGCACCGTCGGGTGCAGGCTGCCGAGCGCCTCGTCGACCAGGGCCACGCCGAGGTCGGCGGTGGACCGGAAGTGCCGGTAGAAGGCGGTCGGGGCCACCCCTACGGCCCGCGTGACCTCGCGCAGCCCCAGGCTGCTCAGGCTCTGCTCCTCCAGCAGCGCGAGCGCCGCGTCCAGGAACGCCTGCCGGGTCTTCTGCTTCTGGGCCTGCCGGATGCCGAGCGTGTGACTCATGTCATCCAGTTAACAACTGTTCTCTGGAATTGAAAAGCCACGGAAGGCGTTAGACTCGAAGTCAGTGAACAACTGTTACTACAACTGTTCACTCAGACTTCACAAGGAGCCTCCACGCGAGGCATCGACACGAGGCATCCCTGAGGGGGGACCCGAACCCATGCTGTTCCTCGTCGCCGCACTCATGCTGCTCGGCGTCGTACTCGGCACCGTGGCCCACGCGCCGCTGACCGTCAGTGCCGCCGTCGCCGCCGCCATCGCCGTCTGGCTCGGCGTCTTCGCGATCCGCGAGCGCCACAGCCGCCGCCACAACTCGGCCAACTGACCGTCCGTACGACATCCAGGAGCTGAGCACCATGCAACTCACCGCACCGGCCGACGGTCACACCGACACCCGTCCGCGCGACGCCGACGGCATGGCCGTGGCGTCCTTCATCCTCGGCCTTCTCGGCCTCCTCGTCCTCAACGTCTTCCTCGGTCCCGTCGCCGTCGCCCTGGCCGCCGTCGCCCTCTGGCGCGGCACCGCCCGCCGCGGCCGTGCCTACCTCGGCCTCACTCTCGGTGTCGCCGACCTGGCGGTCCTGGCCGTCGCGATGGAGATGTCCCACACGGTGTCGTGGAGCCTGTGAGCCGCTCGGCCGTGGCCTGACCCGGGGCCCCCGGAGGGCGACGGGGGCAGGGCGGGCACGGCCGGCAGTGCCGGGTGCCTCGCCGCCGAGTCCCGTACGACCCGGTCAAGCGCCCACCGCCCGGGCCGGCTGCGGAAGGCCCGTAGAATCGGCCGCACCATGGCTTACCTCGACCACGCTGCCACCACCCCGATGCTCCCCGAGGCGGCAGAGGCGCTGACCGCCCAGCTGAGCGTCACCGGCAACGCGTCCTCCCTGCACGCCTCCGGCCGCCGGGCCCGCCGCACGGTCGAGGAGTCCCGCGAAACCCTCGCCGGCGCACTGGGTGCCCGCCCCAGCGAGGTCGTCTTCACCTCGGGCGGTACCGAGGCCGACAACCTCGCGGTCAAGGGCCTGTACTGGTCCCGCCGTGACGCCGACCCGTCCCGCACCCGCGTCCTGGCCAGCCCCGTCGAGCACCACGCCGTCCTGGACGCCGTCCACTGGCTCGGCGAACACGAGGGCGCCACCGTCGAGTACCTCCCGGTCGACGCCCACGGCCGCGTCCACCCGGACGCCCTGCGCGAGGCCATCGCCCGCAACCCCGACAATGTCGCCCTGGCCACGGTGATGTGGGCCAACAACGAGATCGGCACCGTCATGCCGGTCCGTGAACTCGCCGGCGTCGCCGCCGAGTTCGGCGTCCCGCTGCACGCCGACGCCGTCCAGGCCTTCGGCCAGGTCCCGGTCGACTTCGCCGCCTCCGGCCTCGCCGCGATGACCGTCTCGGGCCACAAGATCGGCGGCCCCTACGGCATCGGCGCGCTGCTCCTCGGCCGCGAGTACACCCCCGTCCCCGTGCTGCACGGCGGAGGCCAGGAGCGGCACGTCCGCTCCGGCACCCTCGACGTCCCCGCCATCGCCTCCTTCGCGGTGGCCGGCCGCCTCGCCGCCGAGCAGCAGGAGTGGTTCGCCCGCGAGATCGGCGCCCTGCGCGACCAGTTGGCCGACGCCGTCCGTGCGGCGGTCCCGGACGCGGTCCTCGGCGGCGACCCCGCACCCGGCGGACGCCTCCCGGCCAACGCCCACTTCGCCTTCCCCGGCTGCGAGGGCGACTCCCTGCTCCTGCTGCTGGACGCCCAGGGCATCGAGTGCTCCACCGGTTCCGCCTGCACGGCGGGCGTCGCCCAGCCCAGTCACGTCCTGCTCGCCACCGGCACCGACCCGGAACTGGCCCGCGGCACCCTGCGCTTCTCCCTCGGCCACACCTCCACGGAGGCGGACGTCGAAGCGGTCGCCAAGGCGATCGGTCCCGCGGTGGAGAGGGCCCGCGCGGCGGGGCTCAGCTGAGCCGGCGCGATCTGTCGCGGGCACGAGAACGACCTACGAGACGGGTTCCCTTCGCCGGTATTGTCCGGATCAGGTGACTGGGGGTCGCCATCAGGTCAGTCCTTGCACCTTCTGGCCTCTCAGTCCGACCGTCGACGTCGGCACCAGCGGAAGCGGAAACTTACGTTTCTCGCTGACGTCGGCTACTCCGCTCGAACTCCCTCACTCGCCTCGTAGGCCTGCATTCAGCATAGAACCGCCCATACGGAAAAGAACAGGCGAAACCTGGATTCTTTACCCGGTTACGTTCCGCGCCGCGCCGTGACCGTCCGTGCCCGCCGCGCCGGCTTCATGCCGCCCGCCGCACCAGTTTCATGTAGCGCTCCCAGTCCCAGTGCGGACCCGGATCCGTGTGGTCCGTGTCGGGCACCTCCACGTGCCCGACCACGTGCTCGCGGTCGACGGGCATGCCGTACCGCCCGCATATCGCCGCCGTCAGCCGCGCCGAGGCCTCGTACATGGCGTCCGTGAAGGAGGAGGCGTCCTCCACGAAACCCTCGTGCTCGATGCCGACACTGCGCTCGTTGTACTCCCGGTTGCCCGCGTGGAAGGCCACGTCCAGCTCCCGGATCAGCTGGGTGATCCGCCCGTCCTTGCGCACGATGTAGTGGGCCGCCGCCCGGTGCGCCGGGTCCTTGAAGACCTGCACCGCCGACGCGTAGCCGCCCTGGGTGACATGGATGACCACCCGGTCCACGGGATAGTCGTCCGGCCTGTCCGCCCGCCGGTAGTTCGCGGGCGAGGCAGCCACCCAGCGCGCACCCCGGAAGTCGACCGCCCCCGCCACCCGGGACTTCTCCACCCCGGGCAGCCGCCACCACAGATGGGACAGCTCCTCCCGGGCCAGCGCGGCCGTGCCCAGGGCGGCCGCGGCCCCGCCGACGAGCAGTGCCCGCCGCCCGAGCCGCCGATCCGAGTCGGTCATACCCACCCCCTGGCCTGTCCCCGATACCCCCACGTGATCGTCAACGCATATCCGGCGGCCCCGGTTCCCGCGGCCCCGTACCCTGGAGGGGCTATGACCGATACCCCGCAGCGCCCCCTCCGCGTCCTCGCCGCCATGTCCGGCGGCGTCGACTCCGCCGTCGCCGCCGCGCGCGCCGCGGAAGCCGGGCACGACGTGACCGGCGTCCACCTCGCGCTCTCCGCGAACCCGCAGTCCTTCCGCACCGGTGCGCGGGGCTGTTGCACCATCGAGGACTCGCGTGACGCCCGCCGCGCCGCCGACGTCATCGGCATCCCGTTCTACGTCTGGGACCTCGCCGACCGCTTCCGCGAGGACGTCGTCGAGGACTTCGTCGCCGAGTACGAGGCCGGCCGCACCCCGAACCCGTGCCTGCGCTGCAACGAGAAGATCAAGTTCGCCGCGCTGCTCGACAAGGCGCTGGCCCTCGGCTTCGACGCGGTCTGCACCGGTCACTACGCGAAGGTGATCGTGAACGAGGACGGCACCCGCGAGCTGCACCGCGCCTCCGACATGGCCAAGGACCAGTCGTACGTCCTCGGCGTCCTGGACGACAGGCAGCTCGCCCACGCCCTGTTCCCGCTCGGCGACACCGTCACCACCAAGGACGAGATCCGCGCCGAGGCCGAGCGCCGGGGCCTGGCCGTCGCCAAGAAGCCCGACTCGCACGACATCTGCTTCATCGCCGACGGCGACACCCAGGGCTTCCTCGCCCAGCGGCTCGGCAAGGCGGAGGGCGACATCGTCGACGAGTCGGGGGCGAAGATCGGCACGCACGAGGGCGCGTACGGCTTCACCATCGGCCAGCGCAAGGGCCTGCGCATCGGCACCCCGGCCGCCGACGGCAAGCCGCGCTACGTCCTCGACATCTCGCCGGTGACCAACACGGTGACGGTCGGCCCGGCCGCCGCCCTCGACGTCACCGCGCTGACCGCGATCAAGCCCCGCTGGTGCGGCACCGCCCCCACTGGCTCCGGCACCTACACCGCGCAGCTGCGCGCCCATGGCGGCGAGACCGAGGTCACCGCCGAACTGGTCGACGGCACCCTGGAGGTGTCGTTCACGGAGCCGGTCCGCGGTGTCGCCCCCGGCCAGGCGATCGTGCTGTACGACGGCACGCGCGTGGTGGGCTCGGCGACGATCGCGACGACCACGCGCGCGACGGCGGCGTCCGTCTGACCGGCGCGGGGCCCGCGCCCCCGGCGGCGCTCAGCCGGTGAGGAAGTCCGCCAGCACCGGCCCGAGGACGCCCGGCTCGACCATGTGCGTCTGGCCCTCCAGCTTGAGGTACGTCCCCCGCGGCACCGCCTCGGCGACCGCGAGGGCCGCCTCGCGCATCCACGCAGGGCTCGCCCCGCCCGCCACGGACAGCAGCGGCACGGAGACCGCGGCGAGCCGCTCCCGGGGGAGCAGGCCGTCGCCCATGACCGCGTTGTCGTACGCCAGGCTCGGTGCGACGGCCTCCATGCCGGCCCACATCGGGGACTGGCGGGCGCGCTCGATCATCTCCTCGGCCAGCCCGGTCAGCCGCAGGAACAGCGCCACCGCTTCCCCGCGCCGGCCCTCGCCCAGCGCCTTGTTCAGGTTCGCCGTGTACGCGGCATTCTGCTCGGCGCCGCCGCGCAGGAAGTCCGCGAACGGCGTCTCGTACACGGCCGCCTGACGCACCGCCAGCCCGCTCGCCACGGCCTCCAGCACCAGCGCGCCGCCCGAGGACACCCCGAACAGCGCCGCCTCGCCGCCCACCGCGTCGAGCAGCGCGCTCAGGTCCTCGATCTCGCGCTCCACCGCGTACGGCGCGGTGTCACCGCTCCCGCCGCGGCCCCGACGGTCGTAGACGACCGCGGTGCAGCGCTCGGCGAGCCGCTGCGCCAGGGGTGCCAGGGTGCCGCCGGTCGACATCGCGCCGCTGACCAGGATGACCGTGGTTCCCTGGCCGACCACCTCGTAGGCGAGGGAGGTGCCGTCGCGGGAAGTCGTCTTCTTGTCCATGCCGGTGCAGACTGCCGCACCGCGGCCGACTCATCGGTCACGACACGGCGGTTAAGGGGAAGGTCAGGCCACTTCGACCTCGTAGAAGCACAGGTGGTCCTTGATCTGCGCCACCTCCGGCTTCGGGTCCGGGTACCCCCACACCAGGTCCGGGGAGTCCGGCAGCGACCAGTAGGACGCCGTGCCCTTGAAGGGGCAGACCGTGTGGGTGCCGGAGGGGATCAGCAGATCCATGCGGACGTCCTCGGCGGGGATGTAGTACCGCACCGGACAGCCCGTCTCGCGCAGCAGCAGGGACCGGTCGCTCTCCGCGACCACCGTGCCGCCGTGCACCACGCGCACGTGCCGGTCGCCCTGCTCGATGGTGATGGTGTGTCCTTCGGCCATATCAGGACAAGCGCGTGCGGGGCCCCGTCTTGTTCCCGATACGGTGGAGGACATGAACATCTGCGTCTTCCTCTCCGCCGCCGACCTGGACGAGCGTTACACGCGCCCCGCGCGCGAGTTCGCGGAACTGATCGGCAAGGGCGGCCACACCCTGGTGTGGGGCGGCTCCGACGTCGGTCTGATGAAGGTCGTCGCCGACGGAGTGGAGGAGGCCGGCGGCAGGCTGCTGGGCGTGTCCGTGGACTTCCTCGCGGCCAAGGCGCGGCCCGGGACAGACGAGATGGTCATCGCGCCCGACCTCGCCGAGCGCAAGAGGCTGCTGCTGGAGAAGGCCGACGCCGTGGTGATCATGGTGGGCGGCACCGGGACCCTCGACGAGGCCACCGAGATCCTGGAGCTGAAGAAGCACGGGCGCACCGAGAAGCCGGTGGTGCTGCTGAACACCGCGGGCTTCTACGACGGCCTCAAGGAGCAGTTCCGCCGTATGGAGGCCGAGGGCTTCCTGCCGCGTCCGCTGTCCGAGCTGGTGTTCTTCGCCGAGGAGCCGGTCGCCGCACTGGCCTACCTGGAGGACTCCTCGCGCGCCCGGTGATGCGAGCATGGCGGGCATGGCTACTCATGTGATCACCGGGGCCGGTTCCGGCATCGGCGCGGCCGTCGCCCGGCGCCTGCACGCGCGCGGGGACGATCTCGTGCTGCACGCGCGCGACGCGGGCCGCGCGAAGGAGCTGGCGGCCGCGTTCCCGGGGGCGCGCACGCTGGTGGGCGACCTCGCCGACCCCGACCGGCTGTCCTGGGCGTTCTCCCACCAGACACTGCCGGACCGGGTCGACTCGCTGCTGCACGTCGCCGGCGTGGTGGACCTCGGCGAGGTCGGTGAGCTGACCCCCAAGGCCTGGCGCCACCAGCTCGACGTCAACCTCATCGCGCCCGCCGAGCTGACCCGGCACTTCCTGCCCCAGCTCCGCGCCACCCGCGGCCATGTGATCTTCGTCAACTCCGGTTCCGGGCTGAGCGCGCACGCCGGCTGGTCCGCGTACGCCGCCTCCAAGCACGGGCTCAAGGCACTCGCCGACGCCCTGCGCCAGGAGGAGCACGCAAACGGCGTCCGCGTCACCTCCGTCTACCCCGGCCGCACCGCCGGCCCCATGCAGGCCAAGGTCCACCAGCAGGAGGGCAAGGAGTACGACCCCGCGAAGTGGATCGACCCCGAGTCGGTCGCCACGACGATCCTCATGGCCCTCGACCTCCCGAGGGACGCGGAGGTCAACGACCTGACGGTGCGCCCGGGCCGCTGACGGGCGGGGCCCCTCGGCGGCGCCACGGCATACGCTGCCGGGGTGAGTGAGAAGAGCGTGTTCAGGTTTCCGGGAGCCACCGGCGTCGGGTCCATGCCCGGCACGGACGCCCGGGAGGCCGCCAAGACCGTGACCGGCAGTTTCGAGGACTTCCCGCACCTCGCCGAGCTGCCCGCGCGCGGGCCCGGCGCCGACATGATCGGCCGCAGCGCGGGGATGCTCGTCGAGCTGTTCGCGCGCGTGGAGCCCAGCGGCTGGCGGATCGGCGACCGGCCGGGCCGGGACACCAGGCGGGCCCGGTCCTGGCTGCGGGAGGACCTCGACGCCCTCGAGGAGTTCACGCAGGGCTACGAGGGCGATCTGAAGGTGCAGGCGGTCGGGCCGTGGACCCTGGCCGCCGCTCTGGAGCTGAAGAACGGCGAAGCCGCGCTGTCGGACCCCGGCGCCTGCCGCGACCTGGCCGCCTCCCTGACCGAGGGGCTGCGGCTGCACCTCGCCGAGGTGCGGCGCCGCATCCCGGGCGCCCGCGTCGTCCTCCAGCTCGACGAGCCCTCCCTCACCGCAGTGCTCCGCGGCCAGGTGAGGACCGCCAGTGGCTACCGCACGCACCGGTCCGTGGACCGGCAGGTCGTCGAGGCCACCCTGCGGGACGTGATGGCGGCTCACGCGGGCGGCCCGGTGGTCGTGCACTCCTGCGCCCCCGACGTGCCGTTCGCGCTGCTGCGCAGAGCGGGTGCGGCCGGTGTCTCCTTCGACTTCTCGCTCCTCACCGAGCGTGACGACGACACGATCGGCGAGGCCGTCGAGGCGGGGACCCGCCTGTTCACCGGTGCCGTGCCGGGCACGGACGGCCCGTTGTCAGACCCTGCCGGTAGCGTCATGGGTGTCAGGACGTTGTGGCGCAGGCTGGGGCTGCATGCGGGGCTGCTCGCGGAGGCGGTCACGGTCACCCCGGCGTGCGGTCTCGCGGGCGCTTCCCCCGCCTACGCGCGCGAGGCGCTCGCCCACTGCGTCCGGGCGGCGAGATCCCTCGCGGACAACCCTGAGTAACGGGAGGACACAACGGTGGCCGGCGACAAGCAGCAGGCGCAGACGGCGGTTCCCGCCGAGGCACGGGAGAAGCACGCCCACCTCGCGGAGCAGGTCGAGGAGCACCGCTTCCGGTACTACGTGAAGGACGCTCCGGTCGTCAGCGACGCGGAGTTCGACAGGCTCCTGAAGGCGCTGGAGGCGCTGGAGGCGGAGTACCCGGAGCTGCGCACCCCGGACTCGCCGACCCAGAAGGTCGCGGGGTCGTACGCGACGGAGTTCACCGCGGTCGAGCACCGCGAGCGCATGCTCTCCCTCGACAACACCTTCAACGACGAGGAGTTGGCCGCCTGGGCCGACCGCATCGCACGCGAACTGGGCGACCAGGAGTACCACTTCCTGTGCGAGCTGAAGGTCGACGGCCTCGCGGTCAACCTCACCTACGAGCACGGCCGCCTCACGCGCGCGGCCACCCGCGGTGACGGCCGCACCGGCGAGGACATCACCCCGAACGTCCGGACGATCGCGGAGATCCCGGACCGCCTGCACGGCGAGGACGTCCCCGACCTCGTGGAGATCCGCGGCGAGGTCTACTTCCCGATGGAGAAGTTCGAGGAGCTGAACGCCCGGCTGGTCGCGGCCGGCGACAAGCCCTTCGCCAACCCCCGCAACGCCGCCGCCGGTTCGCTGCGCCAAAAAGACCCGCGCGTCACCGCCACCCGCCCGCTGCACATGGTCGTCCACGGCATCGGCGCCCTGGAGGGCTTCACCGGGATGACCCGGCTGTCCCAGGCGTACGACCTGCTGAAGACCTGGGGCCTGCCCACCTCCACGCACAACCGTGTGGTCGACGACCTCGACGGCGTACGGCAGTTCATCGCCTACTACGACGGCGAGAACCGCCACTCCGTGGAGCACGAGATCGACGGCGCCGTCATCAAGCTCGACGAGATCCGCCTCCAGGGCCGCCTCGGCTCCACCGCGCGCGCCCCGCGCTGGGCGATCGCCTACAAGTACGCGCCGGAAGAGGTCAACACCAAGCTCATCGACATCAAGGTGGGCGTCGGCCGCACCGGTCGGGTCACGCCGTACGCGCAGGTCGAGCCGGTCACGGTCGCGGGCAGCGAGGTCGAGTTCGCCACCCTGCACAACCAGGAGGTCGTCAAGGCCAAGGGCGTGCTCATCGGCGACACCGTGGTCATCCGCAAGGCCGGTGACGTCATCCCGGAGATCCTCGGCGCGGTGGTCGACCTGCGCGACGGCACCGAGCGGGAGTTCGTGATGCCGAGCGAGTGCCCCGAGTGCGGGACGCCGCTGCGGCCCATGAAGGAGGGCGACATCGACCTCCGCTGCCCGAACGCGCGCACCTGCCCCGCCCAGCTGCGCGAGCGCGTCGCCTACCTCGCCGGCCGTGAGTGCCTGGACATCGAGAACTTCGGCGCGGTGGCCGCCGCCGCGCTCACCCGGCCGCTGGAGCCGGCCACCGCGCCGCTGGTGGACGAGGGCGACCTGTTCGACCTGACGGTGGACAAGCTGCTGCCCATCAAGGCGTACGTCCTCGACCCGGACAGCGGTCTGCCCAAGCGGGACCCGAAGACCGGCGAGGAGAAGGTCGTCACGGTCTTCGCCAACCAGAAGGGCGAGCCGAAGAAGAACACCCTCGCCCTGCTGGAGAACATCGAGGCGGCCAAGACGCGTCCGCTCGCCCGCTTCCTGAACGGCCTGTCCATCCGGCACGTCGGCCCGGTCGCGGCGCAGGCCCTCGCGCGCGAGTTCCGCTCGATCGACCGCATCGAGGCGGCGAGCCAGGAGGAGCTGTCGAACACCGACGGCGTGGGGCCCATCATCGCCGCCGCGCTGAAGGACTGGTTCGCCGAGGAGTGGCACCGCGAGATCGTCCGCAAGTGGAAGGCGGCCGGAGTCCCGCTGGAGGACGAGTCGACCGGCGAGGAGGAGGGACCGCGCCCGCTGGAGGGGCTCACCGTCGTCGTCACCGGCACCCTGGAGAACTTCACCCGGGACGGCGCCAAGGACGCGCTCCAGGGCCAGGGCGCCAAGGTGACCGGTTCGGTGTCGAAGAAGACCGCGTTCGTCGTGGTGGGTGACAACCCCGGATCGAAGTACGACAAGGCGATGCAGCTCAAGGTTCCGGTTCTCAACGAGGCCGGTTTCGCCGTCCTCTTGGAGCAGGGCCCCGAGGCCGCGGCGGAAGTCGCGCTTCCGACCGAGGAGTAGCGGTTGAAGGCCACCCGTTCGGTGCATATCAGTTGCATACGGGTGGCCCGGGCGTATTCGGGCAACCGTCGACGACCGCTGCCCGAGGAAGCCTTCCGCGGCCTACTGTTGAGATGTGCACCCGCCGTGCCCAGCTACGGCTGGCGCATCCCCGTGCCCGCAAAACGGCACAGGGAAGGGCAAATCGACGCGGAGCCGCTGATGGTTGTCGGGCATCGGGCCGCGTGGCGTGGGCACCGCCGGCTGTGAGAGGGACGGGAATGGAACCGACCGAGAGCGCCGCCCCGGATTCACGGGTGCGCCTGCGCCTCCGCACGGTCGTGTGGCGGGGGACCCGGTGGACCGGCCGTATGGCCGCACGTACGGGCATGCGTGCCCGCCGGGCCGGACCGCCCGCCCCGGCCCAGGCCCCCACCGCCTTCCCCCTGGCCGTCCCGGCCGTCCCCGGCCTGCCCGGCACCGATCCCGAACGACATCTGTCCTGGCCCGCGCTGCCCGCGGGCGTCGTGGCCGCCGCCGGACTGGCCCTCGCCGTCGGCTTCTACCGCGCCTTCGCCGGCGACCACGCGCTCTTCCCGTCCGGCGCGGTCGGCTGGTCGCTGGCCCTGCTCACCGGCATCATCGTCGGCCACCTCGTCATGCTCGGCCGCGCCCGCTGGTGGGGCGGCACCGGCTCCGGCGCCGCCCTCACCGTCGCCGTCCTGCTGCTGTACGGCTGGGTGCCGGCCGGCATGGTCAGCCTCACCGTCGTCGTCCTGGTCGGCATAGCCAGGCGCCAGAGCTGGCGCCAAGGGGTGCTGCACGGCGCGGTGGACATCCTCGGCATCGGCGCCGGGGCCCTCGTACTCGTCGCCTTCGGCCGCGTACCGAGCGTCGAGGAGCCCTGGCGGCCCGACAGCTGGAGCATCGGCACCGTGCCCGCCGTGGTGCTCGCCGCGGGCGCCTATCTCGCGGTCAGCCGCGGCCTGCTGTGGTATCTGCACGCCCCGCGCAGCGGCGGACTGCCCACCGTCGCCCGCACCGCCCTGGTCCGCCAGGGCCTGGTGGCCGCGGCCCTGCTCGGCATCTCGCCGCTGCTGTGCGTGGTCGCCGACGCCCAGCCGATCCTGCTGCCGCTGTTCGCCGTCCCGCTGGTCGCCCTCGACTCCACGCTGTGGATGGCCAGGGCCCGCGCGGAGGAGCAGCTGCGCGACCCGCTGACCGGACTGCCCAACCGGCAGTGGCTGCTGGAGCGGATATGGACCGCCCTCGACGACGCCGAACGGATCGGCGCGCGCGCGGCCCTCATGCTGATCGACCTCGACCGGTTCCGGTCGGTGAACGACACCCTCGGCCATCTCGCCGGTGACCGGCTGCTGCTGCAGATAGCCGACCGGCTCCGGGTGGCCCTGCCGCGGGGCGCGGAGGCCGCCCGGCTGGGCGGTGACGAGTTCGCGGTGTTACTGCCCGTCGCCGACTCCACGACATCGGCCACCCGGATCGCCCGCGGCCTCGTCGCGGCGCTCAGCTCCCCGCTCGACCTGGACGGGCTCACCCTCGTCCTCGAGGCCAGCGCGGGCGTCGCCGTCTTCCCGGACCACGCCCTGGACGCCGAGGGGCTGCTGCGGCGTGCGGACGTGGCGATGTACCAGGCGAAGCGGGACCGTACGGGCGTCGAGGCGTACGAGTCCAAGCGGGACTCCAACACCCCGGACCGGCTGGGCCTGCTGGGGGACCTGCGGCGGGCGCTGGACGCGCACGAGGTGCAACTGCACTATCAGCCGAAGGTCCGCTTCGACGGGCAGGTCGCCGGGCTCGAGGCGCTGGTGCGGTGGGTGCATCCCGAGCGGGGGAAGGTGCCGCCGGACGAGTTCATAGCGATAGCCGAGTCCTCGGGTCTGATGCCCCATCTGACGGAGTACGTGCTGGAGACCGCGCTCGGGCAGGTCGCCCGGTGGCGGGCGCAGGGGCTGCGCGTGCCGGTGGCCGTCAACGTCTCCCCGCGCGACGTCCACACGCCCGGCTTCGCGGGGTCCGTCGCGGCCCGGCTGGCCCGGCACGGTGTCCCGGCCGGAGCGCTCCAGTTGGAGATAACCGAGCACGTGCTGCTGGAGGACCCGCAGCGGGCCGCCGACACGCTCGCCGGGCTGACCGGGCACGGCGTGAAGATGTCCCTCGACGACTTCGGTACGGGCTACTCCTCCCTGGTGCATCTGCGCCGGCTGCCGGTGAGCGAGCTGAAGATCGACCGGTCGTTCGTCGCGCGGCTGGCGGTGGACGCCGAGGACGCCGAGATCGTGCGGTGCACCGTGGATCTGGCGCACTCGCTGGGGCTCGTCGTCGTCGCCGAGGGCGTGGAGGACGACGAGACCTGGGAGCGGCTGCGGGATCTCGGGTGCGATGCGGTGCAGGGGTGGCTGGTCGCCGCCGCGATGCCGCCCGAGGAGACGACGGCGTGGCTGCGGGCGCGGGGGTCGCGCGGATGGCAGCGGCCGCGCGCCGCGCTTCCAGCCGCCGAATAGTTTTCCCGCCCGGCTCCGCTCGGCCCGGCTCCGCTCCGCCCGTTCGACCTGGCCGGGTCGTGGGCGTGTCCCGTGGGCGGCTGATCGTCGTCGGCGCTCGCGGGTGTCGTGCGGCTGGTCGCGCCGTTCCCCGCGCCCCTTCAGTGGCGCTCGGTCGGCCAGTGGCGCTCAGTCGGCCGTGAAGCGTTCGATCAGCAGGTTCAGTCGGGCCTCGTGGGCCTCCTTCGGCAGGCGGCCGCTGCGTATGAGGGTGGCCAGACCGTGCAGGGCCGCCCAGAACGTCTCTGTCAGCAGGCCGGGGTCCTCTTCCTCGGCCGAGATCGGCTGCACCGCGAGGAACAGCTCGCCGAACGCCTCGCGCAGCGGTGCCGGGGCGTCCTGCGTGGCGAACGGCAGGGACACCAGGTGGGTGAACATCGCGTCGTAGAGGGCCGGGCGGCGGCGCGCGAACGCCGTGTACGCCTCGCCCACCGCCGCCAGCGCCTCCCGCGTGCCCCCGGCCGCCGTGCGCGCCGTGCGCAGCTCCGTCGCGAACTCCGCGAAGCCCTCGACGGCGACCGCCGCCATGATCGCTTCCTTGCCCTTGAAGTGGCTGTAGAGGACCGGCTGGCTGTACTCGATCTCGGCGGCCAGCCGGCGTGTGGTCACCGCGTCCCAGCCCTCCGTCTCGGCCAGCTCCCGGGCGGCCGTCACGATCAGCCGTTCGCGTTCCGCTCGTTCGCGCTCCCGGCGCGCCTGTATCGACATGGCTGGGATTCTAGCAGCGCTAGCCAATCTGTCGACGCTCTGCTAGCTTCGCTCCAGTACCTAGCGTTGCTAGCAAGGAGTTCCGGCATGACAGTCACCGCGTACACGCTCGCCGTCCTGCTCGACTTGTTCTGCGTGTTCCTCGGCTACCGGTTCTGGTTCCAGCCCGGCCCCGCCGCGGCCGGCTACGGCGTCCCTGTCGACCCCACGGGCGACGCCCGCGCCTATCTGTCGGTCAAGGGGCTGCGCGACGGCACCTTCGGCCTGGTGGGCCTGGCGCTGCTGGCCTTCGCCGGGACGCGTGCCGAGGCCTGGTTCATGGTCTGCGTGGCGCTCGTCCCGCTCGTCGACACCCTGACGGTCCTGCGCAACGGCGGGACGAAAGCGGTCGCTTTCGGGATCCACTTCGCCACCGCGGTCGTTGTACTGATCAGTGCCGGACTGCTCTTCGCGGTCTGACGACGTCACAGGTGTGGAGCCCGTAGCCCGTAGCCCGTAGGGAGCCCGTGGGGATACGACCCGCAGACGTACGGCCCACAGACATAGAGCGCCACAGACGCACATAGAGCGCCGCAGACGCAGGGGGAGAGTTCCATGTCCTTGTTCGTGCCGAAGTTCGATGACACCGTGATCGTCCGTGACACCGACGCCGAGGTGGTCGGGGGAGATCCCGTCGGCGTGAAGCTGCTCGCCGACAGCAGCGCGAGCGGAGGCGCGCTGTCCACCGTGCGCGTCACCCTCGCGGAGGGCGCCGACGGGGCCCACCCGCACACGCACCGCGACTCCGCCGAGATGTTCTACCTGCTCGACGGCACCGCCGAGGTCCTCTCCGGCGACGACGTCGTCACCGCCGAACGCGGCGACCTGATCATCGTCCCCCCGGACCGTCCGCATGCCTTCGCCGCCGCCCCGGGCGCCACGGCGGACCTGCTCATCGTCATCACACCGGGCGTCGAGCGCTTCGAGTACTTCCGTCACCTGCAGCGCATCCGCCTCGGCGAGCTCACCCCGGAGAGCCTGCTGGAGGTCCAGGAGCGGTACGACAACCACTTCCTGAGGAGCGAGGCGTGGGACGCCCGGCACCGCTGAGGCCGCCCTGGGCGACCCCCTGAGGACGCCGAGTCGATCCCCCGGGAACGGCCGGGGCGGCACCCGGACGGCGGGGCGCCGGGAAACCGTTTCACGGGCACAGGGCCCCGCCCCATAGGATTGGCCCCAAAGCACACACACTCACCCCAGAGGATCGCTGCATGCCTGGCATCACGCGCGAGGAGGTCGCCCACCTCGCCCGGCTGGCGCGTCTGGAGCTGAAGCCCGAAGAACTCGACCACTTCGCAGGCCAGCTCGACGACATCATCGGCGCGGTCGCCCGCGTCAGCGAGGTCGCCGACCAAGACGTACCGCCGACCTCGCACCCGCTCCCGCTGACGAACGTCATGCGGGCGGACGAGGTCCGTCCGTCGCTCACCCCCGTGCAGGCGCTCTCCGGCGCCCCGGCCCAGGAGCAGCAGCGTTTCAAGGTGCCGCAGATCCTGGGGGAGGACTAAGAAGTCATGACGGACATCATCAAGCTCACTGCCGCCGAGATCGCCGAGAAGATCGCCTCCGGCGAGCTGACGGCCGTCGAGGTCACCGAGGCCCACCTCGTCCGCATCGAGGCCGTCGACGAGAAGGTGCACGCCTTCCTGCACGTCGACCGCGAGGGCGCCCTCGCCCAGGCCCGCGCCGTGGACGAGAAGCGGGCCCGCGGCGAGAAGCTCGGCCCGCTGGCCGGCGTCCCGCTCGCGCTCAAGGACATCTTCACCACCGAGGGCGTGCCGACGACCGTCGGCTCGAAGATCCTCGAGGGCTGGATCCCGCCGTACGACGCGACGCTCACCAAGCGTCTGAAGGCCGCCGACGTCGTCATCCTCGGCAAGACCAACATGGACGAGTTCGCCATGGGGTCCTCCACGGAGAACAGCGCGTACGGCCCGACCGGAAACCCGTGGGACCTCACCAAGATCCCCGGTGGCTCCGGCGGCGGTTCCTCCGCCGCCCTCGCCGCCTTCCAGGCCCCGCTCGCCATCGGCACCGACACCGGCGGCTCCATCCGCCAGCCGGCCTCCGTCACCGGCACGGTCGGCGTGAAGCCGACGTACGGCGCGGTCTCCCGCTTCGGCATGGTCGCGTTCTCGTCCTCGCTCGACCAGGGCGGCCCCTGCGCCCGTACGGTCCTGGACGCGGCGCTCCTGCACGAGGTCATCGCCGGACACGACCCGCTGGACTCCACCTCCATCGACGCCCCGGTCCCGCCGGTCGTCGAGGCGGCCCGCAACGGCTCGGTGCGGGGCATGCGTGTCGGCGTGGTCAAGCAGTTCCGCGGCGAGGGTTACCAGGCCGGTGTCATCCAGCGCTTCGACGAGTCCGTCGAACTGCTGAAGGAACTGGGCGCCGAGATCGTCGAGCTGGACTGCCCGTCCTTCGACCTGGCGCTGTCGGCGTACTACCTGATCGCGCCGTCCGAGTGCTCCTCCAACCTCGCCCGTTTCGACGGCCTTCGCTACGGCCTGCGCACCGGCGACGACGGCAGCCACTCGGCCGAGGAGGTCACCTCCCTCACCCGTGAGGCGGGCTTCGGCCCCGAGGTCAAGCGCCGCATCATGCTCGGCACGTACGCGCTGAGCTCCGGCTACTACGACGCCTACTACGGCTCCGCCCAGAAGGTACGCACGCTCATCACGCGCGACTTCGAGAAGGCCTTCGAGCAGGTGGACGTCATCGTCTCGCCGACGACGCCGACCACCGCCTTCGCGATCGGCGAGCGTGCCGACGACCCGATGGCGATGTACCTCGCGGACCTGTGCACCATCCCGACCAACCTGGCGGGCAACGCGGCCATGTCCCTGCCCTGCGGCCTCGCCCCGGAGGACAACCTCCCGGTGGGCCTGCAGATCATCGCCCCGGCGATGCAGGACGACCGCCTCTACAAGGTCGGCGCCGCTGTCGAGGCCGCGTTCGTGGAAAAGTGGGGTCACCCGCTGCTGGAGGAGGCTCCGTCGCTGTGAGCAATGCACTGTCGAAGGCCAAGGGCTTCAAGAAGTCCAAGTCCGGTACGTACCTGTCGATGGCCACCACCGCGTTCGGCGCGGTCGGTGTCACCAAGCAGATCAAGAAGGCTCGCGCCGAGCACGACACGCTGCGGCTCATCGACGCCACCGTCTCCGCTGTCGCCATCGTCACCGGCCTCGCCATCCTGTACCGCGAGCTGAAGCGGCTGGGCGACGACGACGTCCTGCTGGGCTGAGAGGGAAGTTTCACCGTGACCACCACGACCGACCTGGTGTCGTACGAGGACGCGCTGGCGTCGTACGACCCCGTCATGGGCCTCGAGGTCCATGTCGAACTCGGCACCAAGACCAAGATGTTCTGCGGGTGTTCGACCGAGCTGGGCGCCGAGCCCAACTCGCAGACCTGCCCGACCTGCCTCGGCCTGCCCGGCGCGCTCCCGGTCGTCAACGCGACCGGCGTCGAGTCGGCCATCAGGATCGGCCTCGCGCTGAACTGCGAGATCGCCGAGTGGTGCCGCTTCGCCCGGAAGAACTACTTCTATCCGGACATGCCGAAGAACTTCCAGACCTCCCAGTACGACGAGCCGATCGCCTTCAACGGCTACCTCGACGTGCAGTTGGAGGACGGCGAGACCTTCCGCGTGGAGATCGAGCGCGCGCACATGGAGGAGGACACCGGCAAGTCGACCCACGTGGGCGGCGCGACCGGTCGTATCCACGGTGCCGTGCACTCGCTGCTGGACTACAACCGCGCCGGCATCCCGCTCATCGAGATCGTCACCAAGCCGATCGTCGGTGCCGGCGAGCGCGCCCCCGAGGTCGCGCGGGCGTACGTCCGTGAGCTGCGCGAGGTCATCCGTGCCCTCGGTGTCTCCGAGGCCCGCATGGAGATGGGCCAGATGCGCTGCGACGTCAACCTGTCGCTGATGCCCAAGGGCAGCGAGAAGTTCGGCACGCGCTCCGAGACGAAGAACGTCAACTCGCTGCGTTCCGTGGAGCGTGCGGCCCGCTTCGAGATCATGCGCCACGCGGCGGTGCTCTCGTCGGGCGGCACGATCATCCAGGAGACCCGCCACTTCCACGAGGACACGGGGTCCACGACCTCGGGCCGCGTGAAGGAGGAGGCCGAGGACTACCGGTACTTCCCGGAGCCCGACCTCGTCCCGGTGGCCCCGGCGCGCGAGTGGGTCGAGGAGATCCGCGCCGCGCTGCCGGAGATGCCGCTGGCCCGCCGCACCCGCCTGCTGGCGGACTGGGGCATCTCGGCCACCGACATGCAGGCGATCCTCAACGCCGGTGCGCTGGAGCCGATCGTCGCCACGATCGACGCCGGTGCCGACGCGGCCTCCGCCCGCAAGTGGTGGATGGGCGAACTGGCGCGCAGCGCCAACGAGTCGGGCAAGGCGCTGGACGAACTGGCCATCACGCCGGCGCAGGTCGCCCGGCTCACCGAGCTGGTGAACTCCGGTGACCTGAACGACAAGCTGGCCCGCCAGGTCATCGAGGGCGTTCTCGCGGGCGAGGGCACCCCGGACGAGGTCGTCGACAAGCGCGGTCTGAAGGTCGTCTCGGACGACTCCGCGCTGGGCGCGGCCGTCGACGAGGCCATCGCCGGCAACCCGGGCGTCGCGGACAAGATCCGCGGTGGCAAGGTGGCCGCGGCCGGCGCCCTGGTCGGCGCGGTCATGAAGGCGACCCGGGGTCAGGCCGACGCGGCCCGCGTCAAGGAGCTGATCCTTCAGAGGCTGGGCGTCAGCGAGGGCTGAGCCGGCTGAGCCGACGCCGCTTCGTACGGCCCCGGAGGACATGCCTTCGCATGTCCTCCGGGGCCGTTGTCGTAGCCGACGACCAACTCCGCGGCGCCCGACGCCTAGTCGCGGCGCCCGACGAGCCGGGCGAACCCGAGCAGACGGCCCTCGTCGGCGTTGATCAGCTCCACCGAGTCGCGCGCGAGGCCCGCCATGAACTCGCTCGGGCTCTCCTCGGCGCACACCTCGCTCCA
This sequence comes from Streptomyces sp. NPDC002520, assembly GCF_053595235.1. Taxonomy (NCBI): domain Bacteria; kingdom Bacillati; phylum Actinomycetota; class Actinomycetes; order Kitasatosporales; family Streptomycetaceae; genus Streptomyces; species Streptomyces sp. NPDC002520. The sequence continues at coordinate 43,664 of NZ_JBSFXG010000042.1, forward strand.
CAGCAGCCAGTCACGCCAGCCGTCCTCCAGCCAGTCGGCCGTCTCGACGGTCACGGCACCCGTGCGCGTCCAGTTCCGGCGCCACCAGGCGGGGGAGTGGAACGACCAGAAGCCCGGCTCCCAGTGGGGTGCGAGATGTGCGGGCGGCTCGGTCCCGTCGACCTCCTCGCGCACCGACGGCACGACGACGCCGATCCGGCCGCCCGGCCTGAGCAGCCGGGTCACCGTGGGCAGGTACAGGTCGTCCGTGCCGAAGTAGTGGTAGGCGTCGACGGACACGATCGCGTCGAAGCTTCCCTCGGCGAACGGCAGGTCGTGAGCCTCCGCGTGCACGGGCAGCACCCGGTCGGCGACGCCCGCCTCGGCGAGGCGTACGGCGTTGTCGTCGGGTTTCACCCACAGGTCGGCCGCGACGACATGGACGTCGTACTCCCGGGCCAGGAAGACGGACGTCATGGCGCGCCCGCAGCCGAGGTCGAGCACGCGGGCGCCGGGGCGCAGCCGGTCGAGGCCGAGCGCGGGCGCCAGCCACTCCAGCAGCCACAGGGCGTGCGGCCCCATCTGGTTCTCGACGGTCCAGCGGGCGTCGTAGCGGCTGCTGCGGGGGTAGCGGGGGTGGGTGAGACGGTCAGCGAGCGGGGTGTCCGGGGTCCTCGGGGTGATGTCGGACATCGGCGAACGGGCTCCTTGGTTCCTTCGTACGGGAAAGGGATGTGTGGGAGCTCGGTCGGACCGTCAAAAAAAGCACCTGCTTCGGTCGTCGGCGACATGCCGGGAACGGACGACGGGACGCTAACAGCGCCCCCGGGCGCACCGCATCCGAATTGCTCCCCCACGGGTACTACGCTCGACCGTCATGAGTGGACGCACGGATTCCGGCACCGGCACCGACCCCGCCATAGCCGAGGCGGACGAACGGGCGGACGACGCGTACGACGTCTCGGAGGCCCACCGGGCCCGCTGGACCGCCGCGGGGGCCGGAGCCCTGCTCACCCTCGCCGGGCTGGCCGCCGCGCTGCTCCGGCTCACCGGTTCCGCGCCCGCCCTCGTGCCCGCCGCCTACGCCCTCGGCGCCGCCGTGTGCGCGTGCGCCGCGTTCCTCGGCTTCCGGGGCCGAACCCGCCGGGCTCTGTGGCTGCTGATCGCCGGGACGATGGTCATGGCGCTCGGAGACCAGTTCGACTGAAATGCCTGCCCCCGCCCGAGTCCCGCGCCGTCCATGAGAGGCTCGACAGGTTGGCGGTCGAGGAACTGCGGAAGGAACGACAGCGCGATGTACGCGACATCACTGGGTGACGACGGTGCCGAACTGCGGCCCCTGGAGGTCTGGCACGCGGCGGACCTGCTCGCCAACATCGACCGCGGACGGGAGTTCATCGGCCGGCACATCGGCCTGCCGGACGTGATCACCGACCTGGACTCCGCCCGCGCCTACCTGAAGTCGTACGCCGACAAGCGCGCCGCCGACGCCGGCAGCCTGCACGGTGTCTGGCTGGATGGGAAGCTCGCCGGCGGTCTGCTGTTCCGGGTCTGGGACACCCCGAGCGGCGTCTGCGAGGCCGGCTGCTGGCTGGAACCCGCGGCGGCCGGGCGGGGGCTCGTCACCCGCGGCATGAGGGCGCTGCTGGACTGGGCGTTCGACGAGCGAGGCATGCACCGAGTGGAGTGGTTCGCCTCCTCCGCCAACCGGCCCAGCGTCCAGGTGGCCGAACGGCTAGGGATGACCCGCGAGGGCATGCTCCGGCAGAACTACCCGCACCGCGGTGGGCGCACGGACACCGAGATCTGGGCGGTGCTGGCCCCGGAGTGGCACGCGGCACGCGCGCGTACCGCCTGAGACGAGCATCGAAACGATCATTAAGGCCCCTCTCAGAGAGCGTCCGTACGGTGCCGGGCATGGCAACGAAGACAGACGACGTCACGAAGACAGACGAAGAGCAGGCACCGGCCGTCGACACCGAAGCGGAGGGTGCGGAAGCGGCCGGGGAACTGAGCGAGGAGCCCGGGGAGAGCGGTGAGGCCGGGGCGTCCGAACCGTCCGAGGAGTTTGAGGAGCTCGAGCCGTCCGAGGAACTCCAGGAGAAGACCCCCTCCGGAGTCGGCCAGGGCGCCGGTGCCGTGGTCTCCGCCGCGCTGGGCCTCGTCTCGCTGAACGGCGGCTGGATCGGCAGCGTCGCCTCCGCGCGCGAGCAGCTCATCGGCCAGCTGCGGACGTCGTCCTCGGCGGGCGTCGCCCAGCAGCTCAAGGCGGTCTACGGCAACGCCTGGCAGACCACAGCCCTGTGGGCGGGCCTGTTCGCGCTGACCGCGCTGATCACCGGCGTGGTCGTGCTCGCCCGGCCCGCGTTCGGCGCCCCCGGCCGGCCGCAGGCCGGCTGGATCCGGTCGGTCGCGTGGGCGGGCGTCTCGCTCGGCGTCGTCGGTCTGATCCTGGCCGTCCTCAAGTACACCGACGCCCTGCTCGGCCTGCCCTCGGCCGGCTGAGAAACCACACGTCAAGGGGGGCCTTAGGGCGTCCGTAAGCACCTTACGGACGCCCTGAGGCCCCTTATCCGTGTCCAATGGCCCGCCACCCGGCCGAAGATGCGGAACTCTCCCGATGTGGCGCACCCCCTTGGGGGACGAAGGTGGAGGCATCGCAGACAGCGAGGCACGACACCCGCTCTCGAGGAGACGCCATGTACGAGTACGAACTGCACCGGATGCGTTCCGCCGAACTGCGCCGAGAGGCCGCCTCCGAGCGCCTGGCCCGCGAGACCGCCCGCGCGGTGCGCGCCGCCCGCCGCGAGGAGGCGGCGCGGCACGACGGCGCCGGTGCCGGGACCCATACCGACCGGCCTCGCCGGCTCCGGCTCCCACGCACCGCGTGAACGCCGGGCCGGCGGGACGGGGAGGTACGACCGGTTCACCCGTCGGTACACCTCGCACACCCCGTCCGCCTGCCGGCACGACCGTCCCGCCTTCCGCTACGACCATCGCACCGCGCCTGTGGAAAACCGGTGACCCGCTGTCCGGGCCTCGTGCGATGCTCGGGCTCGTGGAGAACAGGTCCGTCAGTCCCGTGTTCGTCGGCCGCACCGATGAGTTGGCCATTTTGAACGACGCGCTCACCCGTGCCGCCGGTGAGGGTACCTCCCAGGCTTTCGGCACTGGGGGAGAGCCGCAGGCGCTGCTGCTCGGTGGCGAGGCGGGGGTCGGCAAGACCCGCCTCGTCGAGGAGTTCGCCGCGGCGGCCGCCCGCCGCGCCGTCGTCGCCGTGGGCGGCTGCGTCGAGATCGGCGCCGACGGGCTGCCCTTCGCCGCCTTCTCCAGCGCGCTGCGCGCCCTGCGCGACGCCCTGCCCGACCGGTTCGCCGCCGCCGCGGCCGGACAGGAGGGGGAACTGGCCCGGCTGCTGCCCGAGTTGGGCGAGGCCACCAGCGGCCGTCACGACGAGCAGGGCATGGCCCGCCTGTTCGAACTCACCGCCCGGCTGCTGGAACAGGTCGCCGCCGAGCACACCGTCGTCCTCGCCCTGGAGGACCTGCACTGGGCCGACGCCTCCACCCGCCACCTCCTCGCCTACCTCTTCCGCACCCTGCGCACCGGACGGCTCGTGGTCCTCGCCACCTACCGCTCCGACGACATCCACCGCCGCCACCCGCTGCGCCCCCTGCTCGCCGAGCTCGACCGGCTGCGCACCGTCCGCCGGCTCGAACTCGCCCGCCTCACCCGCGAGGAGGTCGGCCGCCAGATCGCCGGCATCCTCGCCACCGAACCCGACCCCGCCCAGGTCGACGACATCTTCGAACGCTCCGACGGCAACGCGTTCTTCGTGGAGGAACTCGCCGTCGCCGCCTGCGAGGGCTGCTGCACCGGACTCACCGACTCCCTGCGCGACCTGCTGCTGGTCCGGGTCGAGGCGCTGCCCGAGACCGCCCAGCGGGTCGCCCGGGTCGTCGCCGAGGGCGGCTCCACCGTGGAGTACCGGCTGATCGCCGCCGTCACCCGGCTCGCCGAGGACGACCTCATCGAGGCGCTGCGGGCCGCCGTCGGCGCCAACATCCTCATCCCGGCCCCCGACGGCGACGGCTACCGCTTCCGGCACTCCCTGGTCCGCGAGGCCGTCGCCGACGACCTGCTGCCCGGCGAGCGCTCACGGCTGAACCGCCGCTACGCCGAGGCGGTCGAGGCCGACCCCACGCTCGTCCCCGCCGACGCCCGCGTGATGCGCCTGGCCAGCTACTGGTACCACGCCCACGACCCGGCCAAGGCCCTGCCCGCCGTCCTGGACGCCTCCGTGGTGGCCCGCCGCCGGCACGCCTACACCGAGCAACTGCGGCTTCTGGAGCGGGCGATGGAGCTGTGGGACGAGGCGCCCGAGGAGGTCCGCTCCGCGCTGCGCCCGCTCGACCACGCCGAGGTCTACCCTCCCTGCGGCTGCGACAGGTCGACCACCCCGCTGTGCTACCTGGACCTGATGGCGGAGGCGGCGGTCGCCGGCCGCTTCGGCGGGGAACGCGAACGCGCCCTGAAGATCACCAAGCGGGCGCTGCGGCTCCTGGAGGAGGACCCCGACCCGCTGCGCGCCGCCTGGTTCTGGGTGCAGCGCTCCCGCCTGGTCCAGGCACAGGCGCGGGGCGACGGCTGGCAGGAACTGGCCACCGCCCAGGACCTGGTGCGCGGTCTGCCGCCGTCGGAGGTGCACGCCGAGGTGCTGGCCGTCGTCGCCAACTGGTCCATGCTGCACCGGCCCGGACCCGAGGCCTTCGCCGCCGCCGAGCGGGCCGTTCAGTACGCGCGCATGGTCGGCGCCCGCGAGATCGAACTGCACGCGCGCCTCACCCTGGGCGGCCTCAGCGTCGACGCGGGCGAGAGCGACGCCGGGCTCGCGGAGCTGCGCACGGTCCTGGAAGAGGCGCTGGCCGAAGGCATGGCCCACGTCGCCGGTCGCGCCTACATCAACCTCCCCTCCTGCCTGCAGGCCGTCGGCCGTGACGGCGAGGCCCGGCCCGTGCTGCGCGAAGGGGTCGCCTTCAGCCGCCGGCACGGGATGCCGGACTCCGAGGCGTGGACGTGGGGCAACCTCTCCGAGGCCGGCTACGCGCTCGGTCAGTGGGAGGAGGCCGCCGAGGCCGCCACGAACGCGGCCCGGATCGGCCAGAGCACCAAGCCCCGCGGCATGGGCGCCCTGCACCTCGCCCACCTCGCCCTGGCCCGCGGCGACCTCGCAGGCGCCGCACGCCACCTCGACACGGCCCGCAGCCACTACGGCAGCCACGACCCGATGCCCCAGCAAGGGCTGCCCGTCGCCCGGGTCGCCGTCGGCGTGGCCGCCGCGGATGGCCGCATTCTCGACGCCCGCGCAGAAGTCCTGCAGGCGCTGGACGCCGGCTTCCCGCCCGGCACCCACCGCTACGCCTGGCCCCTGCTGCGGGCCGCCGCCGGCGCCGAGGCCGACGCGCGCACCCTGCCCGCCGCCGACGCCGGTCGCGCCGAACTCCTCCACCGCCTCTTCGAGACCGTCCGCACCCTCACCACGGGCGTGCCGCTGTGGCAGGCGTACGAGCAGTGGACCCGCGCCGAACTGCTCCGCGCGCAGGGCCGGGACACCGCGGACTCCTGGGCGCCGGTGGTAGCCGCCTTCGAGTGCCTGGACCGTCCCTACGACCTGGCCCGCGTCCGGTACGGGCTCGCCCGGGCCCTGCTCACCGACGGCGGCGAGGACGAGCGCGACCGTGCCGCGGAGCTGCTGAGGCTGTCCGGAGCGGTCGCCGAGCACCTCGGTGCCCGGCCGCTGGCCGACGCGGTCACCCGCCTGGCCCAGCGCGCCCGCCTCATGCTCACCCGTGCCCCCGGGCGGGCCCTCGCGCCGGCGGATCCGGCCGAGGCCCTCGGCCTCACCAGCCGGGAGCGGGACGTCCTGCGCCTGGTCTCCGCCGGCCGCACCAACCGACAGATAGCCGAGGAGCTCTTCATCTCGCCGAAGACCGCGAGCGTCCACGTCTCCAACATCCTGGCCAAGCTCGGCGTCGCGGGCCGGGGCGAGGCGGCGGCGATTGCGCATCGGCTGGGGCTGTTCCCGGCCGACGCGCTCACTGCCCGTGCGCCGGACTGAGCCGTACGCTGGGGGAATCCGGCAGAGGGGGGAAAGGCCGTGTTCAACGTCTTCGAGGAACTGTTCGCGCCGGGCCGCAAGCACACCAAGGACGAGCAGAAACGCCTGGAGCTGACCCGGGAGGACGTCGGGGACAACGATCCCGGGCGGGGACCCATCGACCTGGCCTCGGGGAAGGTCGTCGTACGCCCGCCCGCGTCACCCCCGGCCGGACAAGAGCCCGCGACGGAGACGGATGAGGCGACGGAAGAGGAAACGACGACGGCCACCCGGGAGGAACCCGGAAAGGTGTGAGGCGTGAGCCGGCGGGCTACTCCACCCGCACCTCCAGCACCCGGTCGTCCCCCTTCTTCGGCTTCCCCCGGCCGTCCGTGTTGCTCGTCACCAGCCACACCTTGTCGTCGCCCGCCGCGACCACCGTCCGCAGGCGGCCGTACTCGCGGGTGAGGAAGGATTCCGGGGCCGCCGAGGCCTCGGTGCCCCGCAGCGGGATGCGCCACAGCCGCTGCCCCCTCAGGGCGGCCATCCAGATCACGCCGTGGACCCAGGCGATTCCGCTGGGGGAGGCCTCGTCGGTGTGCCACTGGGCCAGCGGGTTCTGGAAGCCGGGGGTGGAGGACCTGCCCTCGGCGTCCGGCCAGCCGTAGTTGCCGCCGGGCTTGACCGCGTTCAGCTCGTCCCAGGTGTCCTGGCCGAACTCCGAGGCGAACAGGCGCTGTTCGGCGTCCCAGGCCAGGCCCTGGACGTTGCGATGGCCGTACGAGTACACGGGGGAGCCGGGGAAGGGGTTGCCCGGGGCCGGTGCGCCCTCCGGAGTCATCCTGAGGATCTTGCCGCCCAGGGACTTCTTGTCCTGGGCCAGTCCCCGCCGGCCGCTCTCGCCCGTGCCCGCGTAGAGCATTCCGTCGGGGCCGAAGGCGATCCGGCCGCCGTTGTGGATGAAGCCCTTCGGGATGCCCCTGAACACCGTGTCGGGGGCGCCCAGTTGCTCACCGGCCGGCTTCCGCTCGTCGTACAGCATCCGCACGATGCGGTTGTCCGACGCCGAGGTGAAGTAGGCGTAGATCATGTGGTCCGAGGCGTAGTCGGGGGACAGGGCGATGCCCAGCAGGCCGCCCTCGCCGGCCGGGGAGACCCCGGAGACCGTGCCCAGCTCGGTTTTTTTGCCCGTCAACGCGTCGATCCGGACGATCGTGCCGTCGTCGCGGGAGGAGACGAGCAGATCCCCGCCGGGCAGCGGCGCCAGGCCCCACGGTGTCTTCAGGCCCTCGGCCACCGTGCGCAGCACCTTCACCGAGCCCGTGGCGGGAGGGACCGACTCCGTGGCGTTCGGGGCGGAGGCGGTGCCCGACACCGTACTCCCGGGTGCCGTGCTCCGGACGCCGGCCGGGAGCCCTCCGCCGCCGGAGGAGCACCCCGCCGTCAGCAGGAGCGCGGTCGCGGCCAGCACGGCCGACACAGCACGACGTCGCACGTTCATGTCCCTTCGCAGTGGCGGCCCAAGACGGCTTCTCCTTCTCATACACCGCTCGCCCCGCCCGGGTTCCCGGTCCGCCGAAACCGTATGCGGAAACCTCCCGGGGCCCCGGACGCCACCGTGTCAGTTCCAGCATGCCCCTCGCGTCAGTCCCAGGACCCCTGCGCGGCCGGCAGCCGGGACACCTCGGCGAGATCCTCGGCGGTCAGCCGCAGGCCGGCCGCCGCCGCGTTCTCCTTCGCCCAGCGTTCCTGCTTGGTGCCCGGCACCGGGACCACGTGCCTGCCCTGCGCCAGCACCCACGCCAGCGCCACCTGCGCCGGGCCGACCTCCTCGCCGTGGCGGCGGGCGACACGCCGCAGACCGGCGACGATCGGCTGGTTGGCCGCCATCATCTCGGCGGTGAAGCGTGGATGGCGGGCGCGCACGTCGTCCGGCTCGAAGCCCTCGCCGGGGGTGAGCGTGCCGGTCAGGAAGCCGTTGCCCAGCGGCATCGCCGCGAGGAAACCCACGCCCCGCGCCTCGCACCACGGCAGCAGCGCGTCCAGCGCCTCGGGCGACCACACCGACAGCTCCGCCTGCACCGCGCTCACCGGGAAGACCTGCTGCACCCGCTGGAGCTGGCGCAGCGTCGTGTCGTGCAGCCGCGCCCCCGAGCGGCGCCCGCCGCGCGCGCCGACCGCGCACAGGCCCAGCGCCCGCACCTTGCCGGCCTGGACCAGTTCGGCCATCGCGCCCCACGTCTCCTCGACGGGCACCTCGGGGTCGGCGCGGTGCAGCTGGTAGAGGTCGATCACGTCCGTCTGCAGGCGTCGCAGCGAGGCGTCGCAGGCCCGCTTCACGTACCCGGGGCGGCCGTTGGCCACGATGTGCTGCTCGCCCACCAGCAGCCCCGCCTTCGTCGACACGAACGCGTCCGCCCGCCGCTCCTTCAACACCCGCCCGAGCAGCAGCTCGTTGGTGAACGGGCCGTACATGTCCGCCGTGTCCAGGAGGGTCGAGCCCATGTCCAACGCCCGGTGCACCGCCCGGAGCGACTCCTCGCCCCGCTGCCGTGAGCCGCTGTACGCCCAGCTCATCGGCATGCACCCGAGACCGACGGCCCCCACCGCAAGCGCCCCCGCGCCGATCGTCCTGCGCTCCACCTGCCCGCGAACCTCCCTCTTCCGGGTCCCCAACCTAACCTCTGCGTCTTCGGGGCCTGACATAGCCTCCATGCATGACTGCTGATGTGTGGCTTCCCATCCCGCCGGAGGAGATCGAGGGGCTTCCCGACGGGCCCCGCTACCTGTTCTGGGACGGGGGCGAGGACGGCGGCCAGGAGTTCCCGGGCGACCCGGCGGACTGCGTCATGTACGTGGTGCCGTACATGAAGCGGTACCCGGTCAAGGTGCGCCCGCTGGAGCGGCTGACGAACGTCCGGGTCATCCAGACGCTCACGGCCGGCGTCGACGACATGACCGCCCGACTGTCCTTGATCGTGCCCGGTGTGCAGTTGTGCAACGCACGCGGGGTGCACGAGACGAGCACGGCCGAGCTGGCACTCACCCTGATCCTCGCCTCCCTGCGCGGCATCCCCCAGTTCGTGCGCGCACAGCAGGAAGGGCACTGGCAGAGCGGGTTCCACCCCTCCCTCGCCGACCGGAGCGTGCTCATCGTGGGCTACGGCGCCATCGGCGCCGCCATCGAGGACCGGCTCGCGCCCTTCGAACCGGCGCGGGTGGCGCGCGTCGCGCGCTCCCGGCGTGCCACGGCGCGCGGTCCCGTGCACCCGCTCACCGAATTGCCGGCACTGCTCCCGGAGGCCGATGTCGTGATCCTCACGACGCCCCTCACGGACGAGACACGAGGCATGGCCGACGCCGGCTTCCTGGGCCGGATGAAGGACGGCGCGCTGCTCGTGAACGTCTCCCGGGGACCCGTCGTGGACACCAAGGCGCTGCTCGACGAGCTGGAGAGCGGCCGCATCACGGCGGCCCTCGACGTGACCGACCCCGAACCGCTGCCGCCGGGGCACCCCTTGTGGCACGCGCCCGGCGTGCTGATCAGCCCGCACGTGGGCGGACCCAGCTCGGCCTTCATGCCGCGCGCCAAACGCCTGCTCGTGGACCAGTTGAACCGGTTCGTGAACCACGAACCCCTGCGGAACGTGGTTCTCACCACAGGGGCCTGACCCCCCTGGGCTCGGCTTCGCGCGTGCGGAGGGGACCCCGAGCGGGCACCCTCCGCAGCCGTTCGGGCGCGGTGCGTGTCCGTATCTCCGCTGGTCGTCACTGAGCGTAGAGAAGCTATGTCCCTGAGTGACGATACTGGTGTATCGTCCCGACAGGGGCTGCGCCGCCGACCGTTCGGCGCCGGGGATGGACGTTTCAGATCTGTGAGGGGGCGACGGGCGATGCACGGCCTATGGACGAACGATCCGACGCGGCGGAGCCGCCGACGGCGGCCCGGGCTCACGGCCACGCGCAGACGCGGCCGCCACGCGACCCATCACAGCCACCACCGCAGGCACACCAGCCGCAGGAGGCATGCGCACCGGGACCCGAGGGACCCGGGAGCGCCCCGGACCTGGAGGCCCCGGTGAACGCGCCGGCCTCCGTGACGCCCCCGCGCGACGGAGCCCGGCGCGCACCGCAGCGGCGCGGTGCGCCGCCGTTTCGTCCGCGGGTGACCGGCGACGGGAAACGGCTGGCCCAGCAGCTCGCCCTCGCGCTGCTCTGCGCGGCCTACGGTGTCGGATCCGCCTTCGACTGGGGCTCGGAGGAAGTCGCACTGTTCATGGGCGACTTCGGCCTGAGCGCCGCGGCCGGCACCGCCGCCGTCTCCTGCTTCTTCTTCGCCCGCAGCCCCCGGGTGCGCTTCCGCCCGGCCTGGCTGCTGTTCTCCCTGTCCTCGGCGATGGCCGCCCTGGGCAACGCGGTCTGGGGGTGGTACGAGGTCGTCCTGGGCCAGGCCGTGCCCAGCCCGAGCTATGCCGACCTGTTCTTCCTGTGTTTCGCGCCGCCCGCCATCGTGGGCCTGCTGGTCCTCGCCAAGCGGCCGGTGACCAGGGCGGGATGGATCTGCCTGGCGCTGGACGCCTGGCTGATCGGCGGCTCGCTGCTCACCCTGTCGTGGAGTCTCGCGCTCGCCCAGGCCGCCCGCTTCGACGGCCCGAGCGTGGCGCACACCGCGCTGTCACTGGCGTACCCGCTGCTCGACATCGCGCTCGTCAGCATGGTCCTCGCGCTGCACTTCCGCCGCACCCCGGGCAACCGCACCGCGGTGAACACCGCGATCGGCGCGCTCGCCCTCACCGTGATGTGCGACGCGCTGTTCACCTCGCCGCTGCTGCACAGCAGTTACCACTCCGGACAACTGCTGGACGCGGGCTGGTTCGCCGGGTCGCTGCTGCTCGCCTACGCCCCCTGGGCCGCGCCCCGCGGCAAGGGCGCGCAGGCGGCGCACGGACCGGACGGGCACACGCGCGTGGTCCACGAGCACGTCCCCGGTCAGCGTGGCGGCCGCCCCGCACAGCCGCACGCCGACGCGCCCGCCGAACACGCGCACCCGCCGGTGTCCGCCGAACTCGCGCACCCGCCCGCGTCCGACGCGCACCCGCACCCGCCCGCCCCCGACGCGCACGGGCCCGTGCCCGCGCCGGGCGGCGAGCACGGCCGGTACCAGGCCGGCGGGCCGCTCACGGGCTCGCTCGCCGCGCTCACCCCGTACCTCGCCGCCGCGGTGTGCACCCTCGGCATCCTGTACAACGTCCTCAACGGCCGCAGGCCCGACCAGGTGGTGCTGATCACCGCGGGAGCCGTCGTCCTGGCGCTCGTCATCCGCCAGGGCATCATGCTGCTGGACAACATCACCCTCACCCAGGAACTCGCGCAGAAGGAGAACCACTTCCGCTCCCTGGTGCAGGGCTCCAGCGACGTCATCATGATCGCCGCGCCCAACGGCATCCTCCGGTACGTCTCCCCGGCCGCCGCCGGGGTCTACGGCTGCCCCGCGGAGGACCTGGTGGGCACGGAACTGGCCGGTCTCATCCATCCCGAGGACCTGGGCTGCGTGGTGCACGAGGTGCGCCGCTTCCTCGCCGCCAGCCCCCTCGACGAACCCACCACCCGCATCGAGTGCCGCTTCCGCTCCGGTGGCGGGGGAGGCTGGCTCAACGTCGAGTCCACCGTCAACCGCCACCACGGCGGCCTCATCTTCAACAGCCGGGACGTGACCGAGCGGGTGCGCCTGCAGGCCCAGCTCCAGCACAGCGCCGAGCACGACCCGCTCACCGACCTGCCCAACCGCGCCCTGTTCACCCGGCGCGTGCAGCAGGCGCTGTCCGGCCGCCGCGCCACCGACCGGGGCGCCGCCCTGTTCGGCACGGCCGTGCTCTTCATCGACCTGGACGGCTTCAAGGCCGTCAACGACACGATCGGCCACCAGGCCGGCGACGAACTGCTCGTCCAGGCCGCCCGCAGACTCCAGGACGCCGTCCGGCAGGGAGACACCGCCGCCCGGCTGGGCGGCGACGAGTTCGCGGCCCTGATCGCCGGGGACGGCAGCCGGGACCGCGCCGCCCGGGAGCGGAACATCCTGGAGCTCGCCGACCGCCTCAGGGGGACCCTCTCCCAGCCGTACGCCATCGACACCAACGACGTCCGGGTCAACGCCTCCATCGGCGTCGCCTTCGCCGAGCCCGGCCTCGGCGCGGGCGAGCTGCTGCGCAACGCCGACCTCGCCATGTACCGGGCGAAGGCGGCCGGCAAGGGCCGCGTCGAGTTGTACCGGCCGCAGATGCAGCAGGACGTCGTACGCAAGGCGGAGCTGGCCACCCGGCTGCGGGCCGCGCTGCACGACGGCGAGTTCGCCCTGCTGCACCAACCGGTGGTGTGCCTGGAGAACGGCCGGATCGCGGCGGTCGCCGTGCACGCGCGCTGGCGCTCCTCCCAGGGCGTGCTGTTCACCCCGGCCGAGTTCCTGCGGGTGGCCGAGGACGGCGACAAGACGGCGGAACTGGAGCGCTGGATCCTCCAGCAGGCCGTGGGGGAGGCCGCCGAGCGGGCCGCGGGCGGGCCCGTCGTACCCGTGGCCGTGCGGATGAGCGCCCGGCGGCTGCTGGACCGCTCGATGCCGCTCGGCTCGGTCGAGGCGCTGCTGACCCGGCACGGGCTGCCGCCCGGGGCACTGGTGGTCGAACTGTCCGACGCCGGCCCCAAGATCCCCCTGGACGAGCTGGAGCGCCGCCTGACCGCGCTGAGCCGGCTCGGGGTACGGATCGCGCTGGACGGCTTCGGCAGCGGCCACGCGGCCATCACAGCCCTCAGGAGGCTGCCCGTGGACATCCTCAAGCTCGACCGCGGCCTGGTCGAGGGCGTCGTGGAGTCCGCGCGGCTGCACAAGATCACCAGCGGGCTGCTGCGCATCGCCGGGGATCTCGGGCTGCAGTCCGTCGCCGAGGGCGTGGACCTGCCGGAGCAGGTCGTGGCGCTGCGCGCGATGGGGTGCACGCACGGGCAGGGCATGGCGTTCGCGGGCCCGCTGGACGAGTACCGCCTGCGCCGGGTACTCGCTTCCGGCCACTACCCGGTGCCGGGCCCACCGGCCGAACCGGCCTTCGTGGGCGGGGTACGGGAATCGGGGCACCCGGGAGGTGAGCGAGCCCTGCAAAGGGGCGGCGCGGGGGTGTACACAGGGGGTGTGTCCGCCGCTGTCCTCGGAGGTGGAAGTGCCCTTCGTTCACATAATGAGACGCCTGTCCCACCCACTTGACACTAGGTGCGCGTCGGAGGGAGGGTCAGTGCCATGCGCACCCGAATTCTCGTACTTGGACAGCGCGTCGGCTGAGCTGGGACAGACCGGAGAACGATCCGGAACTCCCAGCGCCCACCACACCGACGCGCTCCCCTCGCTTGCCTTACGGCACGAGGGGTTTTTTGTTGCACGAGCACCATCCGTGCGGCAGTCCAACTCCGTCCGAACCTCGCAAAAACCCTCAGCATCGAGAAGAGAATGCCGATGACCGAGCAGGCCACCGGGGCCCAGCATCCGCAGCCGCGGCCCCGTTCCGGAGGACAGCAGTCCGCCCCCGTCGAGCACGTCACGGGTGCGCAGTCCCTCATCCGCTCCCTCGAGGAGGTCGGCGCTGAGACGGTATTCGGCATTCCCGGCGGCGCGATCCTCCCGGCGTACGACCCGATGATGGACTCCACCCGCGTCCGTCACGTGCTGGTCCGTCATGAGCAGGGCGCCGGCCACGCGGCCACCGGCTACGCGCAGGCCACCGGCAAGGTCGGTGTCTGCATGGCCACCTCGGGTCCGGGCGCCACCAACCTGGTCACGCCGATCGCGGACGCGCACATGGACTCGGTGCCGCTCGTCGCGATCACCGGCCAGGTCGCCTCCAAGGCGATCGGCACGGACGCCTTCCAGGAGGCGGACATCGTCGGTATCACGATGCCGATCACCAAGCACAACTTCCTGGTCACCAAGGCCGAGGACATCCCGCGGGTCATCGCGCAGGCGTTCCACATCGCCTCCACCGGCCGGCCGGGCCCGGTCCTGGTCGACATCGCCAAGGACGCCCTCCAGGCGAGGACCACGTTCTCCTGGCCGCCCACCATGGACCTGCCCGGCTACCGCCCGGTGACCAAGCCGCACGCCAAGCAGATCCGCGAGGCGGCCAAGCTGATCACCGCCGCCAAGCGGCCCGTCCTGTACGTCGGCGGCGGCGTCCTCAAGGCGCACGCAACCGCCGAGCTGAAGGTGCTGGCCGAACTCACCGGAGCGCCCGTCACCACCACCCTGATGGCGCTCGGCGCGTTCCCCGACAGCCACCCGCTGCACGTGGGAATGCCGGGCATGCACGGTGCGGTCACCGCCGTCACCGCGCTGCAGAAGGCCGACCTGATCGTCGCCCTCGGAGCCCGTTTCGACGACCGCGTCACCGGCAGGCTGGACAGCTTCGCCCCGTACGCCAAGATCGTCCACGCCGACATCGACCCGGCCGAGATCGGCAAGAACCGCGAGGCCGACGTGCCGATCGTCGGGGACGCCCGCGAGGTCATCGCCGACCTGGTCCAGGCCGTGCAGAAGGAGCACAGCGAGGGCGGCAAGGGCGACTACACCGCCTGGTGGAGCGACCTGAACCGCTGGCGCGAGACCTACCCCCTCGGCTACGACCAGCCCGAGGACGGCTCCCTGGCCCCGCAGCAGGTCATCGAGCGGATCGGGCAGCTCGCCCCCAAGGGCACGATCTTCGCCGCGGGCGTCGGCCAGCACCAGATGTGGTCCGCGCACTTCGTCCAGTACGAGCAGCCCGCCACCTGGCTGAACTCCGGCGGCGCCGGAACCATGGGCTACGCGGTCCCGGCCGCGATGGGCGCCAAGGCCGGCATGCCGGACCGTACGGTCTGGGCGATCGACGGCGACGGCTGCTTCCAGATGACCAATCAGGAACTGACCACCTGCGCCCTGAACAACATCCCGATCAAGGTCGCCATCATCAACAACGGCGCCCTCGGGATGGTCCGCCAGTGGCAGACCCTGTTCTACAACCAGCGCTACTCCAACACCGTGCTGCACAGCGGCCCGGACGACGTCAACCCGGACGCCCGGGGCACTCGGGTCCCGGACTTCGTGAAGCTGTCCGAGGCCATGGGCTGCGTCGGCCTGCGCTGCGAGCGGCCCGAGGACCTGGACAAGGTCATCCAAGAGGCCAACTCCATCAACGACCGCCCGGTCGTCATCGACTTCATCGTCCACGAGGACGCGATGGTGTGGCCGATGGTCGCCGCCGGCACCTCCAACGACGAGATCCTGGCCGCCCGGGACGTCCGCCCCGACTTCGGCGACAGCGAAGACGACTGAGCGAGAGAGACGAACGAGAAATGTCCAAGCACACGCTCTCCGTCCTGGTGGAGAACAAGCCGGGCATCCTGGCCCGCATCGCCGCCCTCTTCTCCCGTCGCGGCTTCAACATCGACTCGCTCGCGGTCGGCGTCACCGAGCACCCCGACATCTCCCGCATCACCATCGTCGTGGGCGTCGAGGACCTGCCGCTGGAGCAGGTCACCAAGCAGCTCAACAAGCTCGTCGAGGTGCTGAAGATCGTCGAGCTGGAACCCGGTTCGGCCGTTCAGCGCGAACTCGTTCTGGTGAAGGTGCGCGCCGACAACGAGACGCGCTCCCAGATCGTTGAGATCGTCCAACTGTTCCGCGCCAAGACCGTCGACGTCTCCCCGGAGGCCGTGACCATCGAGGCCACCGGATCGAGCGACAAGCTGTCCGCCATGCTCAAGATGCTGGAGCCGTACGGCATCAAGGAGCTGGTCCAGTCCGGCACGATCGCGATCGGACGTGGCGCGCGTTCGATCACCGACCGCTCGCTGCGCTCACTCGACCGGTCCGCATGACGCCGTGTCCGGTCGGCCGGGACGACTCGCGCCGACCGGATGGCGAGACCCCCAGACTTCCCCTCCCCTCACCGGCATACGGTGGGACGCAACACCAGCACTCCAAGGAGAGAACCCAAAGTGGCCGAGCTGTTCTACGACGCTGACGCCGACCTGTCCATCATCCAGGGCCGCAAGGTCGCGGTCATCGGCTACGGCAGCCAGGGCCACGCCCACGCGCTGTCGCTGCGGGACTCGGGTGTCGACGTCCGTGTCGGTCTGCACGAGGGCTCCAAGTCCAAGGCCAAGGCCGAGGAGCAGGGCCTGCGCGTGGTGACCCCCGCCGAGGCCGCCGCCGAGGCCGACGTCATCATGATCCTGATCCCGGACCCGATCCAGGCCCAGGTCTACGAGGAGTCCATCGCCCCCAACCTGAACGACGGCGACGCCCTCTTCTTCGCCCACGGCTTCAACATCCGCTTCGGCTTCATCAAGCCCCCGGCCGGTGTCGACGTCGCCCTGGTCGCCCCGAAGGGCCCGGGCCACCTGGTCCGCCGCCAGTACGAGGAGGGCCGCGGCGTCCCCGCCATCGCCGCCGTCGAGCAGGACGCCACCGGCAACGCCTTCGCGCTCGCCCTGTCCTACGCCAAGGCCATCGGCGGCACCCGCGCCGGCGTCATCAAGACGACCTTCACCGAGGAGACCGAGACCGACCTGTTCGGCGAGCAGGCCGTGCTGTGCGGCGGTACCTCCGCCCTGGTCAAGGCCGGCTTCGAGACCCTGGTCGAGGCGGGCTACCAGCCCGAGATCGCCTACTTCGAGTGCCTGCACGAGCTGAAGCTGATCGTCGACCTCATGTACGAGGGCGGCCTGGAGAAGATGCGCTGGTCCGTCTCCGAGACCGCCGAGTGGGGCGACTACGTCACCGGCCCGCGCATCATCACCGACGCCACCAAGGCCGAGATGAAGCAGGTCCTCGCCGAGATCCAGGACGGCACGTTCGCCACCAACTGGATGGACGAGTACCACGGCGGTCTGAAGAAGTACAACGAGTACAAGAAGCAGGACTCCGAGCACCTGCTGGAGACCACCGGCAAGCAGCTGCGCAAGCTGATGAGCTGGGTCAACGAGGAGGCGTAAGCCCCATGTCAGGGGGGTCGGGGCAAATTGCTCCGGCCCCCTTTGTCCACCCCGTCCAGCCCCGGACGGGTGATCCTTCCGCAGAGGCGCAAGACGGCCTCCGTCGCGCTACTAGACTGCTGCACAACAACGCGTCAGGCCCACAGCGTCGTGCGTCTTCCGCGGCTAGCCCCCCTCCTCCGCCTGCGGCCGTCGGGACGGCCGTCCGCACGCTCTGGACTTGTGAGGACCTCACGTGAGCTCGAAACCCGTCGTACTCATTGCTGAAGAGCTGTCGCCCGCGACTGTCGACGCGCTCGGACCCGACTTCGAGATCCGGCACTGCAACGGCGCCGACCGCGCCGAACTGCTCCCGGCGATCGCCGACGTCGACGCGATCCTGATCCGCTCCGCCACCAAGGTCGACGCCGAGGCCATCGCCGCCGCGAAGAAGCTCAAGGTCGTCGCCCGCGCCGGTGTCGGCCTCGACAACGTGGACGTCGCCTCCGCCACCAAGGCCGGCGTGATGGTCGTCAACGCGCCGACCTCCAACATCGTGACCGCCGCCGAGCTGGCCTGCGGTCTGATCCTCGCCACCGCCCGCAACATCCCGCAGGCCAACGCCGCGCTGAAGAACGGCGAGTGGAAGCGCAGCAAGTACACGGGTGTGGAGCTGGCCGAGAAGACCCTCGGTGTCGTCGGCCTCGGCCGCATCGGCGCCCTGGTCGCCCAGCGCATGTCCGCCTTCGGCATGAAGGTCGTCGCCTACGACCCCTACGTGCAGCCCGCGCGCGCGGCGCAGATGGGCGTCAAGGTGCTGTCGCTGGACGAGCTGCTCGAGGTCTCCGACTTCGTCACCGTCCACCTGCCGAAGACCCCCGAGACCCTCGGTCTGATCGGTGACGAGGCGCTGCGCCGGGTCAAGCCCAGCGTGCGCATCGTCAACGCGGCCCGCGGCGGCATCGTCGACGAGGCGGCGCTGTTCGCGGCGCTGAAGGAGGGCCGGGTCGCCGGCGCCGGCCTCGACGTGTACGCCAAGGAGCCCTGCACCGACTCCCCGCTGTTCGAGCTGGACGAGGTCGTGTGCACCCCGCACCTCGGCGCGTCCACCGACGAGGCGCAGGAGAAGGCCGGTATCGCCGTCGCCAAGTCGGTGCGCCTCGCGCTCGCCGGCGAGCTGGTGCCGGACGCGGTGAACGTCCAGGGCGGTGTCATCGCCCAGGACGTCAAGCCGGGTCTGCCGCTCGCCGAGCGCCTCGGCCGCATCTTCACCGCGCTCGCCGGTGAGGTCGCGGTCCGCCTGGACGTCGAGGTCTACGGCGAGATCACCCAGCACGACGTGAAGGTGCTGGAGCTGTCCGCGCTCAAGGGTGTCTTCGAGGACGTCGTCGACGAGACGGTGAGTTACGTCAACGCGCCGCTGTTCGCGCAGGAGCGCGGCGTCGAGGTGCGCCTGACCACCAGCTCGGAGTCCGCCGACCACCGCAATGTGGTGACCGTGCGCGGCACGCTCGGCACCGGCGAGGAGGTGTCGGTCTCCGGCACGCTGGCCGGTCCGAAGCACGTCCAGAAGATCGTCGCGATCGGCGACTACGACGTCGACCTCGCGCTCGCCGAGCACATGGTCGTCCTGCGCTACGAGGACCGTCCCGGTGTCGTCGGCACCGTCGGCCGCATCCTCGGCGAGGCCGGCCTCAACATCGCCGGCATGCAGGTCGCGCGTTCCACGGTGGGCGGGGAGGCGCTGGCGGTGCTGACCGTCGACGACACGGTCGCCCCCGGCGTCCTGGCCGAGGTCGCGGAGGAGATCGGCGCGAGGTCCGCCCGCTCGGTGAACCTGGTCTGAGGCCGCCACCCCCAGGCTGAGATGTTGCCGGCCTGAGCTGCGAAGGCGCCGGGTGAGCTGGAGAGTTCCAGCTCGCCCGGCGCCTTTTGCGTGCGGCGCGTGAGGCTCAGACCGCGGCCGTCTCCCGCGGTTCCTCCGCCGGGGTCTCCCGGACCCGGATCCCGCGCAGGGTCACCGTCGCCGCGACCGCCGCGAGGACGAGAACCACAGCGCCCGCGATCGCCGCGCCCCGCATGCCGTGTGTGAACGCCTCGCGGGCCGCCGTGGCCAGGGCGTCTCCCGCGCGCCCCGGAAGACGGTCGGCGACGGCCAGGGCGCCGCCGAGGGTCTCGTGCGCGTCGGACGGCGCCGCGGCCGGGATGTCGTGACGGTAGAGCGCGGTGCCGATGGAGCCGAGGGCCGCCATGCCGAGCGCGCCGCCGAACTCCGCACCCGTCTCCAGCAGGGAGGACGCGGCGCCCGCCTTCTCCACCGGGGCCGCACCCAGGGCGAGGTCCGTCATCTGGGACATCACCATGACGATGCCGGAGGCGAGGACGCCGCACGCGGCGAGGACGAGCCAGAGGGAGTCCGTGCCGGCCAGGGCCAGCATCCCGTAGCCGGCGGCGGCGACGGCGAAGCCCGCGGTGACGACGTGGGCGCGGTCGACGCCCTTCTGGACCAGGGCGGTCGCGGCCGGAGCCGCCATGCCGATCGGCACCGACGGCAGCAGCGCCCACAGGGCGGCCTCCATGGCGCTCTTGTCGAGCACCGACTGCAGGTACTGCGTGGTGAAGAACGCCGAGCCCATCATCGCGAAGGACGAGACGAGGTTGAGCAGGACGGCGGGGGCGAAGCCGCGGCCGCGGAACAGGTCGGGCGAGATCATCGGCGAGGCCGCGGTGCGCTGGCGCTGGACGAAGAGGGCCGCGAAGAGCAGGCCGACGGTGACCGAGACGACGTACTGCGGGTGCCAGCCCTCGGAGGGGATCTCCTTCAGGCCGTAGATCACGGGGAGCACGGCGGCCATCGACAGCGGGACGCTGACGAGGTCGAAGCGGCCGGGAGCCGGGTTCTTCGACTCGGGCAGCAGGATCGGGCCCAGCACCAGCAGCAGTGCCATCGCGGGCAGGTTGACCAGGAAGACCGAGCCCCACCAGAAGTACTGGACCAGGACACCGCTGAGGACCGAGCCGAGCGCGATGCCGCCGGTCATGACGCCGGACCAGATGCCGATCGCCTTCGCGCGCTGACCGGAGTCGGTGAACATCGTGCGGACCAGCGCCATGGTCGAGGGCATCAGGGTCGCCCCGCCGAGGCCGAGGACGGCGCGGGCCGCGATCAGGGTCTCGGCGCTGTCGGCGTAGGCGGCGACCAGGGAGGCGGCGCCGAAGGCTGCCGCGCCGATCAGCAGGAGCTTGCGGCGGCCGATGCGGTCGCCGAGCGAGCCCATCGTCATCAGCAATCCGGCCAGGACGAAGGCGTAGATGTCGAAGATCCACAGCTGCTGGGTGCCGCTCGGCTCCAGGTCCGCGCTGATCGCCGGGATGGCGAAGTAGAGGACCGAGACGTCCATCGAGACCAGCAGCAGCGGCAGCATCAGCACGCAGAGGGCGGTCCATTCGCGCCGACCGGCTCGTCCGGCAAGGGAGTTGGTGCGTGTCGAGTTCGTCATGGCAGCGACTGTACGGACGTCTTAAACGTGTGTCTAGTACGAGCGTATAAATCAGCCGTCTAGGACGGTTGTATGGATCGGGGGTAGGCTGGTCCGCATGGGACACCGTGAGGATCTGCTGGAAGGCGCCAAGCGCTGCCTGCTCCAGAAGGGGTTCGCGCGCACGACCGCGCGCGACATCGTGAAGGAGTCCGGGACCAACCTGGCCTCGATCGGCTACCACTACGGCTCGAAGGACGCGCTGCTCGCGCAGGCCTACGTCGCCCTGGTGGAGAACATGTCCGACGCCTTCGGCGAGGCGGAGACCGCCACGCAGGAGGGTGCCCCCGGGTCGCTGGAACGCTTCCGGTGGGTGTGGTCGAACATCATCGACACCATGCGCGAACCCGGCTCCGTCTGGCGGCTCAGCATGGAGGTCATGACCATCGAACTGCCCGAGGTCCGCGAGCACTTGGCCCGTGCGCAGCGCGAGGGCGGGCGCGGCCTCGTGTCGCTGCTGATGGGCCTGCCGGAGGACGAGGTCTCCGACGAGACGGCGGACACCCTCGGCCGCTTCTACCTGACGCTGATGACCGGGCTCATCGCCCAGTGGTCCTTCGACCCGAAGACCGCCGCCGACGGCGACGCGCTCACGGAGGGCCTGCGCCAGGTCGTCGAGGCGGCTGCCCGGAGCTGACCCCTCAGGCCAGCCGCGCCCGCTTCAGGGCCATGTGCAGCAGCAGCCGGTCCTCGCCGTCGTCCAGGTCCAGGCCCGTCAGCCGCTCCACCCGGGACAGCCGGTAGTACAGGGTCTGACGGTGGATGCCCAGCTCGGCGGCCGTGCGGCCGGCCTGGCCCGCGCAGTCGAGATAGACCTCGGCGGTGCGGGCCAACTCCTGCTGGGCGGGGGAGAGGAGCGGGCCGACCACCGGGTCGTGGACGGACTCCGGGGGCAGTGCGGTCAGCAGCCGGTACGGCCCGATGTGCCGCCACTCGGCGACCGGTCCGAGCCGCGGCTCGGCGCGCGCGGCGCGCGCGGCGGCGGAGGCCTCCTGCCAGACCGTCCCCAGCTCGACCAGTCCGATGCGGGGTTCGCCGACCCCGGCGGCGGGCGTGCTCCCGGAGCCGCGCGCGCCCCGGCCGCCCTCCGCCTCCTTCAGCAGGCGTGCGGCCGCCGTCAGGGCCGGCGTGCCCACGTCCGTCGAGCGGAGCCGGACCAGCACCGCGAGGCTCTGTGCCGTGGCGCCCCACGGCACCGTGCACAGCGCCGTGGCGTGCGGGACCGTACGGGCCGAGGGGGCGTCGTCCGGGTCGGCCGAGGGCCACGGGGCCAGGCAGACCAGGGTGTGCGGACCGTCCGCGCGGGCACCGAGAGCCGTGCGCAGTTCGGCCACCGCCATGTCCTGCTGCCAGCCGCGTTCCGCGGTGAGCACCGCCCGCAGCTCCCGGCTCAGCCCGGCACCGGCCTGCGCCTCGTCGGCGAGCAGCGCGCCGATCCGGCCCGTCACCTGCATGGCGGCGGCCAGTTGCGCCTCCGTCGGACCCGGATCGTCGTCCAGCAGCCAGACATAGCCGAGGACGACGCCCCGATGGCGTACCGGCAGACAGATCCGGCCCCGGTAGACGCCGGCCTCCGGAGTCGGCGGGATCCGGACCGGCCCGGTCGCGCGCGTGATGCCGAACCCCTCGAACCACGCCCGGACCGCCGCCGTGGAGCGCCGGGTCAGGATCGAGCGGGTGCGCACCGGGTCCAGCGCCGACGGATCCAGCTCGCCCTCACTGTCGTACGCGCCGAAGGCGATCAGCTCGAAGTCCCGGTTCTCCAGGGTCGCCGGAACGCCCAGGAGCTCCGAGATCTCGTCCACCAGCTCCTGGTAGTCACCCGCGCGGTGAAACGCAGCATCCGACGTCACCCGGGCATTCTCGCGCATTTCCGGGCCCCTTCATACATCTGTCTGAGAACCGGGGAACGGATGCGTGACAGCTGTCGATGGCCGACGATCGGAGAGATCCTTAGGTTTCACGGTGGTTCTCCGTGCCGTACCCGAATCGTGGGGCGTCGGCCGTCTTCGGTGCTTTTGTTGTGGAGGTGCCCCGTGCTGGGTCCCGTGATTCTCGCCGCGTCGCGCAGCGACCGGATGCGTCGTCTGATCTCGGCGGCCCCGGTGACGAAGCAGGTCGTCGACCGCTTCATCCCCGGCGAGGCAGTGGCCGACATCGTCCCGATCATCCGGGACCTGACGGCCAGGGGCCTGGAGCTGACGATGGACGTCGTCGGCGAGGACATCACCACCCCGGAACAGGCCTTTGCCGCCCGGGACGCCTACCTGGAGCTGGTCGAGCACCTCAAGGAGCTCGAACTCGGCGAGAAGGTCGAGATGTCCGTCAAGCTCTCGATGTTCGGCCAAGCGCTGGAAGGCGGCCACGAGCTCGCCCTCGCCAACGTCCGCCCCGTCGTCGAGGCCGCCGCCGCCATCGGCACGACCGTCACGCTCGACGCCGAGGACCACACCACCCTCGACTCGATGTTCGCCATCCACGAGGAGCTGCGGAAGGACTTCCCGCAGACCGGCTGCGTCATCCAGGCCTACCTCTTCCGCACCGAGGCCGACGCCCGCCGCCTCGCCGACGCCGGCAGCCGCGTGCGCCTCGTCAAGGGCGCCTACAAGGAGCCCGCCGAGGTCGCCTACCAGCAGAAGCACGAGATCGACAAGGCCTACGTGCGCATCCTGAAGACGCTGATGGAGGGCGAGGGCTACCCGATGATCGGGTCCCACGACCCGCGTCTGATCGCCATCGCCCAGGAACTCGCCCACCGCGCCGGCCGCAAGCACGACGAGTACGAGTTCCAGATGCTCTACGGCATCCGCAGCGACGAACACCTGCGCCTGGCCGCCGAGGGCCACCGCATGCGCGTGTACACCGCGTACGGCACCGACTGGTACGGCTACTTCATGCGCCGCCTGGCCGAGAAGCCCGCGAACCTCCAGTTCTTCGTACGCAGCATGATCACCAAGGGCTGACCCCGAACACCCGCTCACCTAAAAGGAGTTACGGAACCATGGACGCTGTGACCCAGGTCCCCACCCCCGTCAACGAGCCGGTGCACGGCTATGCCCCCGGCTCGCCCGAGCGCGCCCGGCTGGAGGCCAGGCTCAAGGAGCTGGCCGAGAACCCGATCGAGCTGGCGATGACCATCGGCGGCGAGAAGCGGATGGGCGGCGGCGAGACCTTCCAGGTCGTCCAGCCGCACAACCACAAGGCCGTCATCGGCACCGGCCGGCACGCCACGCAGGCGGACGCCCAGGACGCCATCGACGCGGCCCTGGCCGCCGCGCCGGCCTGGCGCGCGATGGCCTTCGACGACCGCGCCGCGATCATCCTGCGCGCCGCCGAGCTGCTCGCCGGTCCGTGGCGCGAGACCATCGCCGCCTCCACCATGCTGGGCCAGTCCAAGACCGCCCAGCAGGCCGAGATCGACAGCCCCTGCGAGCTGGTCGACTTCTGGCGCTTCAACGTCCACTACGCCCGCCAGATCCTCGCCGAGCAGCCCCCGGCGAACTCCCCGGGCGTCTGGAACCGCCTCGACCACCGCCCGCTCGAGGGCTTCGTCTACGCGATCACCCCGTTCAACTTCAGCGCCATCGCGGGCAACCTGCCCACCGCGCCCGCGCTGATGGGCAACGTCGTGGTGTGGAAGCCGTCCCCGACCCAGACCCACGCCGCCGTGCTGCTCATGCAGCTCCTGGAGGAGGCCGGTCTGCCCAAGGGCGTCATCAACCTCGTCACCGGTGACGGCATCGAGGTCTCCAAGGTCGCGCTGGTCCACCGCGACCTCGCCGGCATCCACTTCACCGGCTCGACCAAGACCTTCCAGCACCTGTGGAAGACGGTCGGCAACAACATCGACAAGTACCGCACCTACCCGCGTCTGGTCGGTGAGACGGGCGGCAAGGACTTCCTGGTCGCCCACCCGAGCGCCGACCGTGCCGTCCTGAAGACCGCCCTCACCCGCGGCGCCTTCGAGTACCAGGGCCAGAAGTGCTCGGCCACCTCCCGCGCCTACATCCCGGCCTCCATCTGGAACTCGGGCTTCAAGGAGGAGTTCGCGGCCGAGATCGACTCTCTGACCATGGGTGACGTCACCGACCTGTCGCACTTCATCGGCGCCCTGATCGACGACCGTGCCTTCGCCAAGAACAAGGCCGCGATCGACCGCGCCAAGCAGGACCCGACCTGCACGATCGTCGCGGGCGGCAGCTACGACGACTCGGTCGGCTACTTCGTCCGCCCGACGGTGATCGAGTGCACCGACCCGGAGAACGAGATCTTCCGCACCGAGTACTTCGGTCCGGTCCTCGGCATCCACGTCTACGAGGACGACAAGTACGACGAGATGCTGGAGCAGATGGAGTCGGTCTCCGACTACGCCCTCACCGGCTCGGTCATTTCCAACGACCGCGCCGCCGCGGCCCACACGATGGAGAAGCTCCGCTACGCGGCGGGCAACTTCTACATCAACGACAAGTCGACCGGCGCCGTCGTCGGCCAGCAGCCCTTCGGCGGCGGCCGTGCCTCCGGCACCGACGACAAGGCCGGCGCCCCGCAGAACCTCCTGCGCTGGACCCTGGCCCGCGCCATCAAGGAGACCCTGGTCGCGCCGACCGACTACTCCTACCCGCACATGGGCTGACCAGCCCCCGTGATCCCGGGCCGGGAAGCCTGACATCCGAGCGGGCTTCCCGGCCCGTAGCCATGTCCGGGCCGCCACACTGGTCCCATGACGGTGACGACCGACGACGGTGTACGGCTGTGGGCGCGGCGTTCGGGCGGCGCGGGCGACCCGCTGGTGCTGTGCCACGGGGGTCCGGGGCTCTGGGACATGTTCGGCGAGGTGGCCGAACTGCTCGCGGACGTCGCCCCGGTGATCCGCTGGGACCAGCGCGGCTGCGGGCGGTCCGAGCGGTGCGCGGGACCCTGGACCAGCGAGCGGTTCGTGGCCGACCTGGACGCCGTACGACAGCACTTCGGGCTCGACCGGATGGCTCTGCTCGGCCACTCCTGGGGCGCCCAGCTCGCGTTGAGCTACGCACTCACGCATCCGGAGCGGGTCGGCACTCTGATCTACGTGTCCGGGATCGGCATCGGCCCGGACGCCGACTGGCACCCCGCGTACCGGGCGGCCTTCCTGTCCCGGCTCGCCGACCACCCCGAACGCATCGCCCGCTGGCGGGAGTTGGGTGCCCTGGCCGAGCGCACGCAGGACCAGGAGCGGGAGCTGGCCGTGCTGCGCTGGTCCGTCGAGTTCGAGGACCGCGACCGTGCCCTGGAGCCCGCCGGCCGCATGGCGGAGCCGTGGCTGGGGGTCAACGAGGCCTGCGACGCCGCCCTGAACGACGAGCGCAGGCGCACCTGGGGCACCCCCGGGCTGTACGCGGCCTGCCAGGGCCTCGACGTGCCCGTGCTGATCGTCGACGGCGCCCGGGACATCCGCCCGCGCTCCGCCGTCGACTCCCTCGCGAAAACCCTGCCCCGCGCCCGTCGGGTGATCCTTCCGGACGCCGGGCATCTGCCGTGGGCGGAAGACCCCGACGGTTTCCGGAGCGCGGTGGCGAGCGCGTTCTAACCTGGGGTGCATGACGCAGCCTGTGCGCACGGCCCACACCGCCGAGCTCGACCCCGCCGAACTCCGCTCCGTCCGCGCCCTGTTGGACGCGGCGTTCGACGGGGGATTCTCCGACGAGGACTGGGACCACGGGCTCGGCGGTCTGCATGTCCTCGTCCGTGACGAGACCGGGATCGCCGCGCACGGGGCCGTCGTGATGCGCCGCGTCCGGCACCGGGGGCGCTGGCTGCGCGCCGGATACGTGGAGGCCGTCGCCGTCCGTCCCGACGCGCGCCGCATGGGGTTCGGCGGCCGGGTGCTGGGGGAGCTGGAGCGGGTGATCGGGCGGGCGTACGACCTCGGTGCGCTCTCGGCGAGCCCGGAGGGGGCCCTGCTGTACACCTCCCGGGGCTGGCGGCAGTGGGGCGGGCAGGTGCACGGCCTGTCGCCGGACGGGATCGTGCGGCTGCGCGAGGAGGAGGGCGACGTGTTCGTGTGGCCGGCGCTCGCCGGGGCGCTCGATCACAGCCAGGAGTTCGTCCTCGACTGGCGCGACGGCGACGTCGCCTGACACGGCGGCAACACCAGGGCCCGACTGAGAAAAATGCAGGTCACAGGGGTGTGACCCAGTCGGCCGTCTCAGATACTAGGAAGCCCGACTAATTATGCAGACAGACGCGTCCGGCTCCCTTAGTTTTGTAGGAGCCGAACGACTCGCTCGATCAAGCGAATGGCGGTCGTGAGCCGGGCCCTGTGCAGGCAATCCCTGCGGGCCGGCTACCGCCACGGCGTCTCGTAACCCTCCCTGTAGCCGTGCTCCAGTCATTCCCGAAGGAGTGGATCTCTCATGGCCGAGACGACCAGCCGCCGCCGAGTCCGTCACGCGTCCCGCACGAGCGAGA
The DNA here is from genome assembly GCF_053595235.1 of Streptomyces sp. NPDC002520. NCBI lineage: Bacteria > Bacillati > Actinomycetota > Actinomycetes > Kitasatosporales > Streptomycetaceae > Streptomyces > Streptomyces sp. NPDC002520. The sequence continues at coordinate 70,718 of NZ_JBSFXG010000042.1, forward strand.
CCGAGCGCAAGCGGGCCGCAGCCGCCCTCCAGCGCGCCCTCGACCTCCGCGACAACGGCGGTGCCACCGGCCACTGAGCCGTACACCGCACGACCGCCGGCGGCCGCACCCCTGGGGTGCGGCTCGCCCTCAGCCGCCGGGCCGCACCTCGAAACGGTCGATCCGCCTGCCGTCCTGTGCCAGGGCCGACACCTCCAGCCGCGGGGACGGGCCCGGCCGCACCTCCACCGACAGCAGCGAGAAGCCGGTGTAGCGCACCCGCGACCAGTGGGCCGTCTCCGGTGCGCGCTCCGCGCCCTTCCCCCAGTGGAAGGTCTCCACGCCGTCGTGCCGGGTGACGTGCCCCTCGTAGCTGTCCGCGACCCCCGAGGGGAAGCCGTACAGGTCCCGGCCGCCGCCGCCCGCGGTGACGTACACGATCCCGTCCCGTGCGGGGTCGGTCGAGCCGCCCACGGGCACCGCCCGGCCCACCGACCCGTCCTTGACGGCATCCGTGCGCTCGTACACGTGGTTGTGCCCGTTGATCACCAGGTCCACCCGGTGCCGCTCGAACAACGGCAGCCACTCGGCCCGCACCCCGCCGTCCGAGGCGTGCTGCGAGGTCGAGTACGCGCAGTGGTGGAAGAAGACCACGATGAAGTCGACGCCCTCGGTCCTGCGCAGCTCGCCGAGTGCGGCGTCCAGCCACTTCGTCTGCCGGCCGCCGCTGTGGCCGAGGTTGGCGGGGATCTCGTACGACACGTCGTTGGCGTCCAGCGCCACGAAGGCGGCGTTGCCGTAGGTGAACGCGTAGGCGCCCGGCGTCCCGTGGGGGTCGAAGCCCGTCTCCGGCAGGGAGAACCGGGCGAGTTGGCCGCCGTAGCCGTCTGGTGAGTACCAGGCCTCCATGTCGTGGTTGCCGGTCGTCACCATCCAGGGCACCGAGCGCGCGACCGGTTCGTTCTGCTTCAGGAACAGGTCCCAGAACGTGGGGTCGTAGCCGTCCGAGGTGCGGCCCGTCCCGTTGCCGTCGGCGTAGCAGATGTCGCCGGCGTGCAGATGGAAGGCGGGATCGCGACGCAGCAGAAGGTGGTCGTTGGCGTTCGCGGCGGTGCCCACGCCCTGGTCGCCGAAGGCCGTGAACACGAACCGCTCCGCGGTGGCGGGCGCGGTGCGGAACTCGGTGACGGCCGCGCGGTGGGCCGGGGCGGCCGGGTCCCAGCCCTCGTGGCCGACGCCGTAGTAGTACGTCGTACCCGGCGTGAGGCCGTCCAGCGACGCGTGCACGTAGTACTGCTCCAGTGCGGGCCGCACCCCCTGCACCCCCGGCGTGTGCAGAGGACGCACCTCCGCCTCGACGCGGCGGCCGAGGTCGTCCGGGCGCACCCCGACGCGCACGTACGGCCGCCGGACCGCGAACGGCACCTGCCAGGAGATCCGCATCGACGTGCGCGGATCGGCCCCGAAGGCGAGATGGCGGCCGAAGGGCCGCACGACCGAGCCGGACACCCGCGAGGTGGCCGGTGCCGACTGTCCCGCCGTACCGGACGGGGAGGAGCAGCCGGTGAGCAGGCCGCCCGCCGCGGCCCCGCCCGCCATCGCGCCGGCCGTCACGAGGGTGCGGCGGCGGACCATGCGGGTGCGCAGGTACTCGTAACTCTCGGCCATGCTCATCCGCTCGGCGAGCCGGCGCGGGATACCGACGTCGGGGACGGGGAGTTCGGTGGGTGCACCCGTGGAAAATGCTGAAAACGCTGGAAACGCCGCCATGCCGGGGAATTTTCCACCGGATCCCGACACCCGCCCCACATCCGGGTGAACGCCAGTCGACAGGGTGAAGCCGAGACTTCTTGCGTGTCCGGATGGCGGACAGGCCGTGTCATCCCATGGGACGAGGAGTAGGGTGCCGACATGTCTCGCAGCATCGATCTCGCAGTGATCCCCGGTGACGGCATCGGCCAGGAAGTCGTGGCCGAAGGCCTCAAGGTGCTCTCCGCCGTGCTTCCGCAGGATGTGAAGCTGGAGACCAGGGAGTACGACTTCGGGGCCAAGCGCTATCACGCCACCGGTGAGACCCTCACCGACGCCGACCTCGACGCGCTGAAGCAGCACGACGCCATTCTGCTCGGCGCGATCGGCGACCCGAGCGTACCGTCGGGCGTCCTGGAGCGCGGCTTCCTGCTCAAGCTCCGCTTCGCCTTCGACCACCACGTCAACCTGCGCCCGTCCAAGCTGCTCCCCGGCGTCGCCACCCCGCTGGCCGGTCAGCCGCAGATCGACTTCGTCGTCGTCCGTGAGGGCACCGAGGGCCCCTACACCGGCAACGGCGGCACCATCCGCAAGGGCACCGAGCACGAGGTCGCCACCGAGGTCTCCGTCAACACGGCCTTCGGTGTCGAGCGCGTGGTCCGCGACGCCTTCGAGCGCGCGCAGGCCCGTCCGCGCAAGAAGCTCACGCTGGTCCACAAGAACAACGTGCTGACCTTCGCCGGGCACCTGTGGACGAACATCTTCAACAAGGTCGGCGCGGAGTACCCCGAGGTCGAGACCGACTACATCCACGTCGACGCGGCGACGATCTACCTCGTCACCCAGCCCGAGCGCTTCGACGTCATCGTCACCGACAACCTCTTCGGCGACATCATCACCGACCTCGCCGCGGCCGTCTCCGGCGGCATCGGCGTGGCCGCCTCCGGCAACATCAACCCGGGCCGCGAGTTCCCGTCCATGTTCGAGCCGGTGCACGGCTCGGCCCCGGACATCGCCGGCCAGGGCAAGGCCGACCCCACCGCCACGGTCCTGTCCGTCGCCCTGCTGCTGCGCCACCTCGGCTACGACGCCGAGGCCGACCGCATCGACGCGGCGGTCACCGCCGACCTCACCGAGCGGGGCGAGCTGCCGGCCCGCAGCACCTCGGAGATCGGCGACGCGCTCGCGGTACGCGTAGCGGGCTGACCCGTCGACGCGCACCAAGCCGCCGGGTCGCATCCGCGCCCGGCGGCTTTTCCTATGCGGCTGTCGGGTGCCACCATCAACCTCTGGGCCGCTTTCACCCCGATTCCTTCGGTCCGCAGCCGCGAGCGATAATCGAACGCGGAGCCGCGGCATGAGGGAATGCTCGGACGTCCTAGCACTGACGACTGGCAGTAGGGGCGTGAGCGCGGCCCGTCACTACAACCGGTGAAGGACAACCACTCATGACGACGCCCACGATCGAGCTCAAGCCCTCCGCCCGCCCGCTCGCCGCAGCGGAGCGCGAGGCGATCCTGGCCAACCCCGGATTCGGCCGGCACTTCACCGACCACATGGTGACGATCAGGTGGACCGAGGGCCGCGGCTGGCACGACGGCCAGCTCGTTCCGTACGCGCCGATCCCCCTCGACCCGGCCACCAACGTCCTGCACTACGCCCAGGAGATCTTCGAGGGCCTGAAGGCCTACCGCCAGCCCGACGGCTCGGTCGCCATGTTCCGCCCCGACCAGAACGCCAAGCGGTTCCAGCGCTCGGCCAAGCGCCTGGCCATGCCGGAGCTGCCGGTCGAGACGTTCATCGAGGCCTGTGACGCGCTGGTCCGCCAGGACATCGACTGGGTGCCGGCGCACGGCGGCGAGGAGTCCCTCTACCTGCGCCCGTTCATGATCGCCACCGAGGTCGGCCTGGGCGTCAAGCCGGCCAACGAGTACCTGTTCATCGTCATCGCCTCCCCGGCCGGCGCCTACTTCAAGGGCGGCGTCAAGCCCGTGTCGATCTGGGTCTCCGAGGACCGTGTCCGCGCCGTCCCCGGCGGCATGGGCGACGCCAAGACCGGCGGCAACTACGCCGCCTCCCTGCTCGCCCAGGCCGAGGCCGCCGCCAAGGGCTGCGACCAGGTCTGCTACCTCGACGCGGTCGAGCACCGGTGGGTCGAGGAACTGGGCGGCATGAACCTGTACTTCGTGTACGGCGACAAGATCGTCACCCCGGCCCTGACCGGCTCCATCCTGGAGGGCGTCACCCGTGACTCCCTGCTGGCCGTCGCCCGCGACCTCGGCTACGAGTCCGAGGAGGGCCGCGTCTCCGTCGAGCAGTGGCAGCGCGACTTCGAGAACGGCACCCTCACCGAGGTCTTCGCCTGCGGCACCGCGGCCGTGATCACGCCGGTCGGCACCGTCAAGCGCGACAGCGCCGAGTGGCAGCAGGGCGGCGGCGAGCCCGGCGAGGTCACGCTGCGCCTGCGCCAGGCCCTCCTGGACATCCAGCGCGGCACGATGGAGGACAAGCACGGCTGGATGCACAAGCTCGGCTAGAGCTAGAGCTAGAGCTAGAGCTGGAGCTAGAGCTGGAGCTAGAGCTCGGCAGGCACGCCGAGGGCCGCCTCGGACTCCGGGTCCGAGGCGGCCCTGTCGTGTTCCGGGGAGCGGGTCAGCAGCAGGTACACCACACCGCCGACCAGCCCGGACAGCAGGAAGCTGCAGTCCACCCCGCCGGTCAGCGTGAGCAGCGGGCCCTCGTACGAGGGCAGGGACACGGCCAGCAGGCCGACGGCCGCACCCGCCGCCCAGGAGACGACGGCCTGGACGTTCCAGCCCGACCGGTACCAGTAGATCCCGCCCCGCGAACGGCGGTTGAAGACCTGCAGGGCGTCGGCGTCGTAGACACCGCGGCAGCGGACGAAGCCGATGAGGGTGATGACCGCCCACGGGGTGCCGATGGCGGTGAGCAGCAGCACGAAGGACGTCATCGCGGACTGCGCGTTCCAGGCGTAGCGCCGACGAAGACGCAGGCCGTGGCCACGATGGCGACCGTGTAGGTGGCGCGGGCGCGGGACGCCCTGGGCAGGATCGCGTCCAGGTCGAGGCCCATGGAGTACAGCATCAGACCGGCGTTGCCGACCGAGCCCGCGGAGGCGGACAGCAGCAGCGGGATCAGGTACCAGGTGGGGGAGGCGGCGACCAGCGGGCCCGCGTAGTCGGTGGCCGCGCGGGCCGCGTACGCCGTGAAGGTGCCGAACAGCTGGGGCACCAGCAGACCCAGGATCAGGCCGAGCCAGGTGCCGTGCAGGACGCGGCGGCCGGAGTGGCGGGCCGGGGAGATGTAGCGGGTGTAGTCGCCGAGCAGGGTGATGAAGGCGATGGGTCCTGACAGGCCCGCCGCGACGACGGCCAGGAACCAGGTCGGCCAGAAGGAGCCCAGCAGGTAGCCGCCCGCCCCGGGCAGCGCCGCGGTCGTGAAGTGCGGGGCGTAGGCGAAGATCCCGAGGGCCAGCAGGGCGGTCATGCCGATCGCCAGCACCTTCGACATGGCGAGCAGCACCTTGTAGCCGTAGACCGCGCCGGCGACGGTCGCCGCGGCGAGCACCGCGTAGACGACGGCGTACGACACCCCGCCCGCGGGCAGCCCGAACATCCGCCCCAGCACGTCCACCATCACGTCGCCGCCGATCCACACCGTCAGCGCGGTGTAGCCGAGGGCCAGCAGCAGGCCGACGATCGAGCCGACCAGCCGGCCCCGCACACCGAACTGGGCGCCGGAGGACGTGGAGAGGTTGGTCGCGGTGCGCAGGGAGACCAGCGCCAGCGGGGCCGTGAACAGCGTGCCGGCCAGCGTGCCCGCCACGATCGCGCTCACCGACGCCCACCAGCCGAGCCCGAAGGACGGCGGCAGCCAGCCGAAGATGATCACTCCGAGGCAGAGATTGGAGCCGAGGAGGATCGAGACCAGGTCCTTGGGGCCACTGGTCCGCTCCTCGTCCGGGATGGTGTCGACTCCGTGCTGTTCTATCGGCATGGCAGGTCTCCTTCGACGGCCGCCTGATGACTGAAGCTGGGTTTGAGCGACGTTCAATGTGACGTGAAGTGTGGTCGTCGGTCAATGCTTCTTTTTCACGAAGAGTTTGTTTAGAGTGATGTTCTAATCTACGGAAGGCAAGGAGGTGCCGCGTCGTGAGACTGACCCCCACGGAACGTGACCGGCTGCTGCTCTTCGGAGCCGCCGAGCTGGCCCGGGCCCGACGGGCGCGCGGCCTGCGGCTGAACGTGCCGGAGGCGACCGCGCTGATCGCGGACACCGTGTGCGAGGCCGCCCGCGACGGCAGGCGTCTCGCGGAGGCCATCGAGGCGGCCCGGTCGGTCCTCGGTCCCGAGGACGTGCTCCCGGGCGTCGCCGACGTCGTCACCGAGGTGATGGTGGAGGCCGTCTTCGACGACGGCTCCCGGCTCGCGGTGGTCTCCGACCCGATCGGCGCCGGCTCGGGCGCGGACGGCCCCGGCGCGCTGCTGCCGGGCCCTGGGCACGCCGAGCCCGAGCCGGTGCTCCGTCTCACGGTCACCAACACCGCGACCGTGCCGGTCTCCGTCACCTCCCACTTCCACTTCTTCGAGGCGAACCCGCGCCTCGACTTCGCCCGCGAGCAGGCCTACGGCATGCGGCTCGCCGTACCCGCCGGGTCCTCGGTGCGGTTCGGTCCGGGGGACAGCGCCGAGGTCGGTCTCGTACCGATCGGCGGCGAGCGGATCGCGATCGGCTTCGCAGGCCTGGTCGACGGGCCGCTGGACGCGCCGGGGGCCAGGGAAGAGGCCCTGCGCAGGGCCGCGGCCTGCGGATATCTGGGAGTCACGCCGGAAGGAGGCGAGCGATGAGCCGCTCGAAGGGACGAGAGATCAGCGAGTCGATCCACGTCGACCCGCACGCCTACGCGGCCACCCACGGCCCCCGCGCCGGCGACCGCGTCCGCCTCGGCGACTCGGGTCTGACGATCCGGGTCGAGTCGGACGCGCAGAAGTACGGCGACGAGTTCCTCGCCGGCTTCGGCAAGACAGCCCGTGACGGGCTGCACCTGAAGGCCGCCGCCGTCCGCGACACCTGCGACGTCGTGATCAGCAACGTCGTCGTGATCGACGCGGCGCAGGGCATCCGCAAGGTGTCCATCGGCATCCGCGAGGGGCGCATCTGCGGCATCGGGCGGGCCGGCAACCCGGACACCCTCGACGGCGTCGACGTCGTCGTCGGCACGGGCACCTCCATCGTCTCCGGCGAGGGGCTCATCGCCACCGCCGGTGCCGTCGACACCCATGTGCACCTGCTGTCGCCGCGCATCATGGAGGCCTCCCTCGCCTCCGGCGTGACCACGATCATCGGGCAGGAGTTCGGCCCGGTGTGGGGCGTCGGCGTCAACTCGCCGTGGGCGCTCAGGCACGCCTTCGGCGCCTTCGACGCCTGGCCGGTCAACATCGGCTTCCTGGGCCGCGGTTCGTCCTCGCACGGCGCACCCCTCGTGGAGGCCCTGGCCGAGGGCGGCGCCTGCGGCTTCAAGGTGCACGAGGACATGGGCGCCCACACTCGCGCCCTGGACACCGCCCTGCGTGTCGCCGAGGACCACGACGTCCAGGTCGCCCTGCACAGCGACGGCCTGAACGAGTGCCTGTCGGTGGAGGACACCCTGCGCGTCCTCGAGGGCCGGACCATCCACGCCTTCCACATCGAGGGCTGCGGCGGCGGACACGTGCCCAACGTGCTCAAGATGGCCGGCGTGCCGAACGTCATCGGCTCCTCCACCAACCCCACCCTGCCCTTCGGCCGGGACGCCGTCGCCGAGCACTACGGCATGATCGTCTCCGTCCACGACCTCAAGCCCGACCTGCCCGGTGACGCGGCCATGGCCCGCGATCGCATCCGGGCCGGCACGATGGGCGCCGAGGACGTGCTGCACGACCTGGGCGCGATCGGCATCACCTCCTCCGACGCCCAGGGCATGGGCCGCGCCGGCGAGACGGTGCGCCGCACCTTCGCCATGGCCGGCAAGATGAAGGCCGAGCTGGGCCCGATGGACGGCGACGGCGACGGCGACGACAACGCCCGCGTCCTGCGCTACATGGCCAAGCTGACCATCAACCCCGCCATCGCCCACGGCCT